>NZ_AZRZ01000447.1 GCF_000520535.1 Arthrobacter sp. H41 | reverse complement strand
GAAGTCCTTGGCGATCGTGGTCAGGGGTGCTTCGCCCTTTCGGGCAACCGCGACAACGTCACGGCGGAACTCTTCGGGAAAGGCTTTGGGCATGATGAACATCCTTCCACCCGCAAGGTCAATCCTCACAGGTCAGGAGTCAACCAAACCTTCAGCAGTCCCAAAAACGGGGTTTTTCAGACCGCGCAAAGCAGGTTCAGAAAACATATGACGTCCTATAAAGCCAGCGTCGGAAATGCACCATGCCTCACAAAACACTGGAAACAGTGGCAATTCACCTCTGGTCGTACATCGAGGTTCCCGGGACCGGATTCAGGAGCGTGCTGGGCGTACAGTGTGCGCTACATCCCGAAAGGACACGATCCGCATGGAACCCGACAAGCAAGCTGATGCTGATACCACCCCACCCAGCACCACACCTGCCAACTCCCCACCAGATGGCCCTCAACCTTCCCGCACCGCGGTGGGTGACCTTGCTCCCGGCGAGAAGGCCCACAAGTCAATTTTTAATGGATTGGACTCAGCCGTCCGTCTGTTCCTAGGGCCGGCAGAGCGCACCGATGGGAGCTTACCAATCGTTCATCAGCATGACGCCTCCGAAGACGCCTCCGACGCGGCCCTCAACAAAATCGAGATCCACACCGATTCCCAAGGTCATCATTACGCGCAACGGACCACACCGGCGCCTCCCACCAACACACAAGACGACCATCCGGAGCACTAAGCAAGAGACAGCAGCGAGACTGAATCCATGCCTCATCGAAGTGACCGAGCCTGCCACCGAAGCCATCAAAAAACCGCCAACCCCGATTGAAACTCACAGGTCTACGTGGGTTTTCGTGAGCAGTCCCCAGTCCCGAAAATAGTGGAGCGGTGGAGGATCGGCATACGGGATACCCTCGCAGCAGAACGAGGCCGCAGATCAATTTTCGTCTTATTAAGATTGCCAGGGTTTGGCCACTTTGTTCACGACCCAGCGGTGCTTGCCGATTTTGCGGTTTGGGGCGGGCAGGCGATAGGACTACAACCGGTCAACCCGAGTGGATGGGCAGTCAGCCGGTAGAGGCTAACGGCTAATTGCTAGCGATGACTGGGGTTGGTTCGCGGTGCCAGGGCGGTGCGCTGAGGAGGAAGACCGTGGCGGCGATCATCACACCGGCGGTGAAGATGGTGTCCAGATGGGTCGACAACGCGGTGCCGTTGTACATGGTGATGCCCACCGCCAGCAATGATCCTGCCAGAAAGATGAGCGCGACCCAATGCTGGCGGCGCAATCCCACCAGAACCAGCAGGGCGGGGACTGTGTACCAGATCATGCTCGCCGTTCCCATCGAGTTGATCTGACTGATCACACCGCCACTGCCGGGTATCGCGGCGACTACCGGGCGGAAGAACATCGAGGCGCAGTGCAGGATCAGTCCCAGCACACCCACGACCGTCAAGCCAAGATCCAGCGGGGTCAACCGTCGTGTGAACCGTTTGACGGGTAAGCCGGGCACCACCAGCCGAAGAACCAGCAAGGTGAAGGCGACTCCAGTGAGGGTCAGGACAAACAAGGTGGACATCATCTCAGCCTAAGGGCACGCCGGCGGCCCAAGTGTGTCCTGGATTGCAGAACTATCTCCCGGTCGCGACCTACCGTCGTCGATATCAGCGGCGAGGTCCAGCGACGAGGAAGGTAATCCAATGACTGCAGAACAGAGGGCGACGACGTCCGAGGCTTCAGCTACCGGACACACTACGTCCACCCCCATGTCCATTCGGGTCGTGGCCGGAGTGGTGGGCGGCCTCGCTGGCGGTGTCGTCTTTGGGTGATCCTGCCAGAAAGATGAGCGCGATCCAGTGCTGGCGGCGCAGTCCCACCAGGATCAGCACGGCTGGGACTGTGTACCAGATCATGCTCGCCGTCCCCATCGAGTTGATCTGACTAATCACACTTGCACTGCCGGGTATCGCGGCGACAAGCGGGCGGAAAAACATCGAGGCGCAGTGCAGGATCAGCCCCAGCACACCCACGACCGTCAAGCCAAGATCCAGAGAGGTCAACCGTCGTGCGACCCGTGCGGCGGGCAAGCCGGGCACCACCAGTCGAAGGACCAGCAAGGCGGCGGCGATTCCAGTGAGGGTCAGGACAAACGAGACAGACATGAATTCACCCTAATACCGGTTTTGCGGGCTCAGTGTGTCCTGGATTGCAGAACTCTCATCAAACCACCGCCTAGCGTCGTCGGTATCAGCGGTGGAGTACAGCGACGAGGAGGCAATCCCATGACTGCAGAACATAAGCCAGCATCGGCGACGACGACCGTTTTCCGCGACGGTAAAGCTCTACCGATGTCCGTGCGGGCTGTGGCCGGCATTGTCGGGGGCTTGACCGGTGGGGTTGTCTTCGGGATCCTGATGGCGATGATGGGCATGCTGCCGATGATCGCTTCCTTGGTCGGTTCCACGTCGGCCGGCGTCGGATTCGCCGTCCACCTGGTGATTTCGGTCCTGATCGGACTCGCCCTGACGATCCCCGGGGCTGCCCTGCTGCGAGGAAGTTTGATGAAAAGTGCCCTCGTCGGTGCCCTTTATGGCGCGTTGTGGTGGGTGTTGGGGCCGCTGCTGATCATGCCGGCGATGATGGGGATGCCGCTGTTCACCCTTGACGGGGCCTCCGTCACCTCGTTGATGGGCCATGTGATCTACGGGCTTATTCTGGGACTGGTCGCAGCGATGATCATCCGTCGCCGCCGATGACAGCTCCCGGGTTGAACGCCGTATGCTCCACCACCATCCTGTCCGCCGCAACGGGGCCTTCGAAGGTATGGGCACCACACGAACAGGAGGTTGAGATATTGTCTGAAACAGGGGAGCCCTTCAGCTGCCTGAATGCTGTGGAGCTTTTCGCGGACCTCACCCCCCAGGATATGGCTGCGCTTGACCGGACGTCTCCGCCGCGGCTTTTCCACAGTGGAGAGCTTGTCTTCAGCCAGGCCCAGCCCGTCAGCGCCCTGTTCATCCTCAAAGCAGGCAGGATCCGCATCTTCCGGGTAGCCGAGGACGGAAAAACCCTCACCATCGCCATTCTGGAATCAGGCGCCGTGTTCGGCGAGATGCTTCTGGTGGGCCAGCAGATGTATGACAATTACGCCGAAGCGATCGAGGACTCGACAGTGTGCCAGCTCAGCGCTGCGGATGTCGAGGAACACTTCCTGTCCAACCCCAAAGTGGCGGTGAAGATCTCGCGTCTTCTGGGCGAGCAGGTCGCCAGGCTGGAGGAACGCCTGATGGACATGGCGCTACGTCCCCTCTCCGCACGCACAGCCGCGACCCTGCTGAAACTCGCCGAAACAGCGCCCCGCAGCAGGTTCACGCAATCCCAGTCCGTGAAACTCACCCACGAGCAACTAGCGGGACTATTGGGGGCAACACGCGAAGCGACCAGCAAGACCATGTCCGATTTCGCAACCCGCAACCTGATCCGGCAGGGCAGGGGACGCATCATCATTGAAGACCCTGCAGGGCTCCGCCGTATCTCCTGCACCACCTTCTAACCAACCCTGTTCCGGCTGACCCGCCCTATCCCGGCAAGATGGGAAACGACCACATCCCGCAGCGGTCCTCGCTGCCGTCTGCCATTTTTCCGCTAGATCCCAAAATCGAAAGGGATTCCTATGACCTGCGTTGCCATCCATTCAGCCGGAACCGCCCCCGCAGCGAGCCGCAATGAACTCGACGCCCTCGGGCCTGAAGTCCGGGAAAGCCCTCACCATCGACGGCCCGGTGGCTCACCTGTAGCCCTCCAGTCATATGTGGCCCTCCAACAGGTCATCGGCGATTACGGGGCCTTCAATATCCGAACCAGGGAAGCCATTGCACTGGTCGTGGACAACGCAGATGATAACTACGCGCCACACACCGGCGGACCGATCATGCAGGTGTCGCGGCCCTCACGATTCGCCGCTGGCAAAGCCGCCATTAGCTCTGTCAGCTGGGTGTGTCTGCTGGGCAGCCGCGCATGGGTCCGCTTTGGTCGCCGCCGTCTTCCGGTGCCTGCCCGGGAGGGGCAGTGTGTGGGTGGTTTCGGTCGCCGGTGCCGTTGCCGGGGCGAAGGTTCAACGGATCACGGCCCGGGGCAGCTTGATGTGCATGGTTTGTGTCGCCGTAGCCGCAGCCTGGTCTTGGCCCCTCGGCCGAGGCCGCGGTCACACCGGATAGGGTCATGATCAAAGTGGGCAGTACGAGTAGCGCAGCAGTGCGTGGGCGGATGTTCATTGTGCCTCCAAAGAAATTAGATCGAAGAGCGTAGCTATTCCTGCGTAGAGCCTTTCAGCCGGGCCATCACTGCCTGGTTAGTCCAGCATGGTCCGGCGGGGATGACGATTGCTGGTGGGGTGAAGATCGGGGGTATGGGTCTATTGTTAGGGCTTTTCGTCTGCCGGGGTGAGAGCGACGCCGTCGTATTCGTTGTCGAAGAACTCCACGAAAGCGAGAGCTTCGGCGATTGATCCGGTTTTGTCGCTGGTGGCGCGCAGTATCTTCGTGGCATTCTCGCCGGCAAGGGCATACACGTCGTACGCGGTGTCGGGTGACAACCCTTTTGCGGTGACGTCGACCTCATCGAGCCCGAGGACGTTTCTGACCGTCGCGTTTCCCGCGGCTCGATCAATCGTTGTGGTGAGCGGATACTGCTCGATGCGTTCGTCAAGGCCCTGCCCGGTGAGCCCTTCGGCTGTACCGGTATCGGAGCGTGCGACGTAGACCAGCGCCTGGGGGTCCTGTCCCACCCGGACAGTGTCGATCACGGTACGGGTGGCGGTGTCGATGACGTCTACCGAGTCGGACTTCTGCAGGGCAACGTAGATACGGGTGTTGTCCGGGCTTGGCCAGATCCCGTGAGGTGCGTGCCCGGTGGTGTCGATAGTATCAACCAGGGCAGGAGTTCCCTCTCCACGCTCGTACACCTTGACCTGATCAAGTCCCCCCACGGTGACCCAGGCGAAAGCCCCTTCAGCCGTGGTAACGAAGTTTGGGTGGTTGGTCCGGGGCCCGGTGTCCAGCACCGCCTTGACGATCAGGTCTTGGGTGTCCACCACAGTTGTTTTCCCGGCGCCCGGGTGTCCGAGCCACACCTCGCCGCCGTCCGGGCTCACCGCGAGGTCCGCCGAGCCGCCAGCGCTGAGCGCAATGCTGGCCGTGATGCGCCTACTGGGCACATCAACGACATCGAGTTCACCGAGATCGATGTAGTTGACATACGCGGTCCGCCCGTCCGGGCTGAAAACCACCTTTGAGGGACCTTCTGCCGTCGCGATACGGGTTTCGGTGTCCGTAGCGAGGTCGATGACCGAGACGTAGTCCTGGCCGCGGACCGCCGTCCACACCTGAGCTCCGTCGGGGCTGATGAACGCCTCGTGGGGAGCCCGGCCAACATAGTACGTATCGAGCACCTCATTCGTCGCAGTGTCCACGATCTGTACTGCGTTGGAAGTCACACTCACCGCGTCGAGATAGCGTCCATCACGGGAGAAACCAAGCCCGTGTACGTTCACCTGGTCATCATCGACCGGACCCAGGACGCCATCAAGGCGGGACTCGCCCAGGGGCAAAGTTCCCAGAACCTCATTGGTGGCAGGGTTGATCACCGTCACGGTATTCGAGCTCTGATCCGCCGTATACACCCGGTCATTACCCGAGATGGGTTGAGCGCCCGGCAAAGCGGGTCCCTGCTGTATCCCGCCCTTTTCACCCGAACCTCCTCCACCTACCTGGGAGTCAGCGGCGCTCGGGGCCTCTGAGCTGGAGGCCCCGGAAGAGCCGGACGGCGCGGACTGCGGAAGACCACTCGCGAACAGGAAGACGGCAGCCGCGGCGGCTGCGCC
>NZ_AZRZ01000446.1 GCF_000520535.1 Arthrobacter sp. H41 | reverse complement strand
CCCGCGCATCACGCCGGGCGTACGGACGTCCGCCATCGACCAAGACCCCCGGGACTTCACGGCAGAGGACGAGCACGCTTTACGGGAACTCGCCGAAGCCGCCCAACACGAGATCGATCGCTGACCGCGTTCATCGGAGGGGTTCTTCACCCTTTCGCCGAGGTCATCAACGGGGTTGCCCCGCGCATCACGCCGGGCGTACGGACGTCCGCCATCGACACAGAGGCATACGGGTCGCAGCCACCACGTTGCTACCAGGGTGGTGGGTGTTTTAGTTGTCGAAGTGGGTTTCGGGGGCTTGCTGGCCGACGGAGGCCAGGACCTGGGCTGCGACGTCGCGGAGTTTAATGTTGCGTGCGTTGGAGGCGGCTTTGAGGATGGTCATGGCTGCGTCGTGGCTGCACCGGTTTTGTCCCATGATGATTCCGGCGGCAAGATCGATGGTGGTGCGCGACGACATCGCCGATCGAAGGTTTTCGCTCGTCTCGGTCAGCTGCGCGATGTGAACGGCCAGGCGGAGGGACGCGGAGGCTTCGCGGGCGAAGGTTTCAGCGGTGGACCTAGCCTCGTCGGTGAAAGCGTTCGGTGTCGTCGCGTAAAGGTTCAGGGCGCAACCCGCGTTCCCGTCCAGCGGGATCGGCACCCCGAGGATGGAGCGAATCCCGTGCTCATCGATCGCAACTACATAGTTCGGCCACTGATCGTCCTGGCGGGTGTCCTTGACGTGGGTGGTTTGGTGGGTGCGGGCAGCGGTCAGGCAGGGCCCGTCCCCGAAGGAGTATTGCAGTTCATCGAGGTTGCGGGCGGTTTCGCTGCTGCTGGCCACCGTCTCGACTTTCCGGGACCGCCGCGCCTGGTGATGCCGCCTCGGACCAGAAGTACGAGGACGGTACCTACACGCAGGTAGGCACCTACGTCTCTCCCGGCGGGCCCGAGGAGATCGGCATCACACTCACCCTCGAAGGCGATGCCGTGACGGCGGCGGAGGCCGAGCCCATGCCCTCCAACCCCACGACGAAGCTTTACCAGGAGCGCTTCGCCAGCGGCATCCAGGAGGAGATCAACGGCAAGAAGCTCGACGATCTCGAGGTCGACAAGGTGGCAGGATCCTCCCTGTCCAGCGGCGGATTCTCCGAAGCCGCCGAGAAGATCAAGAGCGAAGCCGCACTCTAGGTGGGGAGTCTTCCATCATGAGCAGCTTCACCTTCGACGCGATCGGCACCGCCTGGCGCGTCGACAGCGGCGCCGAGCTCGATCCCGCGACGCGGCGCCGCATCCTTGAGCTCACCGACGAGTACGACGCCGTGTACTCGCGTTTCCGCACGGATTCGGCGGTGTCGGCGCTCGCGAGGGCAGGCGGCTCGCTGACGCTTCCCGACTCCGGCGCGGAGCTCGGCGCCCTGTACACCACCCTGTACCGGATCACGGGAGGCTCGATGTCACCCCTCGTGGGTTCCGTGCTGGAGCATCAGGGCTACGACGCCGCCTACAGCCTCACGCCACGGGGGCCGGCGAGCGCCGCGCCGCGGTGGGAGGACGGCCTCGAGTGGAAAGGCAACATCCTGACGGCTCGCCGGCCGGTGCTCCTCGACATCGGCGCCGCGGGCAAGGGCCAGCTCGTGGACCTGGTGGGGGCTTTCCTGGCGTCCGCCGGCTACGACGACGTCCTGGTCGACGCCAGCGGCGATATGCTGCACCGAGGGCTCCGCCCGCTGACCGTGGCCCTCGAACACCCCTATGATCCGACGTCGGCCATCGGCACCGTGGTGCTCGACAACCGCGCGCTGTGCGCATCGGCCTCCAACCGGCGGGCCTGGGGCGATGGGCTCCACCACGTGGTCGACGCCGCGACGGGCAGAAGCGTGGAGCGCGTGGTCGCCACCTGGGTGCTCGCCGCGGACACGATGACGGCGGATGCCCTTGCCACGGCACTCTTCCTGACGGAGCCGGACAACCTGGCGGCCGAGTTCGAGTTCGATTACGTCCAGGTTTTCTCCGACGGGCGCGCCCGCTACTCCCCTTCCCTGAATGGAGCGCTCTTCTAGATGAGAACCCAATTCGATACCCTGCTGGGCCGATTCACGATGTACCGGCTGACGCTGGCCCTCCTGGTGGCGCTGGCCCTCGAGGCATTCCTCCTCTCCGCCGCCGGGCTGCTGGCCTTCACCCTGACCGAGCTCGCCGCGACCCTCGCTGTCACGCTCGCCTCCACCGTGGTGGGCACCCGCCTGATGGCGCTCATCCTTCGCCTCCGGCCGCACGCCGAATCGACCCTGATCACCGGCCTGATCCTGTTCTTCATCATGTTTCCGTCGAACACCGCCGCCGGGCTCGGCGGCATCGCCGTGGCAGGCCTCGCAGCGGGTGCCTCGAAGTTCCTCCTGGCCGTCCGCGGCCGCCACGTCTTCAATCCCGCGGCGATCGGCGCGGTGGTTGCGACGCTGCTCGGTGTCTCAGCGGCAGGGTGGTGGGTCGCCAATCCCTACCTGCTGCCCCTTGTCCTCCTCGGCGCCCTCGTGCTGCTGTACCGGACGGGGAAGCTGACTCTGGGGCTGGTGTTCGTGGTGGTGAGCGCTGCCATCCTGATCGCGGGGCTCGTGGGTAACGGCCTGGGCGCGGGCGCTGCCGCCCAGCTGATCTTCCTTTCCTACCCCATCCTGTTCCTCGTCGGCTTTCTGCTGACCGAACCCCTGACCCTCCCACCGCTGCGGTGGCAGCAGCTGACGGTCGCCGTCGTCGTGGCCGTCATCTTCGCCTCCCAGCCGAGCATCGGCCCCATCCTCCTCGGACCGGAGTTCGCCCTGGTGATCGGCAACGCGGTGGCCTTCCTGATGGGCCAGCGCCGCGGGGTGCGTCTGCGCTACTCGGGCCAACGGCAGCTGACGCCCACCAGCACCGAGCTCGTGTTCGAACCGGCCCGGCCCGTGCGGTTCGATGCCGGGCAGTACATGGAGCTGACCCTTCCCCATGAACGCGCCGACGCACGCGGGGCGCGGCGGACGTTCAGCATCACCTCGGCGCCCAAGGACACCTCGCGGATCAGCTTCGGCCTCCGGACCGCCGAGCCGAGCAGCTCCTTCAAGAAAGCCCTCCTCGGCCTCCGCGAGGGTGCGAGCATCACCGGCACCCTGGTCGGCGGGGATTTCCGCCTGCCCGGCGACCCGTCGGTTCCGCTGCTCCTCGCGGCGGGCGGCATCGGCGTGACGCCTTTCCTCAGCCAGCTGCGGGACGTGGCGGAGCGCGGGCAGGAGCGGGACGTCGTCCTGGTGTACGTCGTGACGTCGTCCGCCGAGATCGCCTACCTGGCGGAGCTGAAGGATCTCGGTACCCGGGTGATCCTGTTCGCGGCGGACAACCCCTCCGACGATGGCGTAGTGCTGCCCGCCTCCTGGCGTTACGCCGGTTCCGGCTACCCGGACGCCGACGCGCTGGTCAGCGAAATCCCGGACCTCCGCGAGCGCCGGGCCTATGTCTCGGGCTCGCCGAGAATCATCGCCCACCTCAGGGCAACACTGAAGCAGGCCGGCACCCGACGCGTCGCCACCGACGCGTTCCTCGGGTACTGAACCTGCACTGCGTCTTTCCCGCCCGCCGGTTTTCGCGGGGCATCGTCCACCTGCTAAGCTCGATAAGTCCTCTTGAGGGCGCGCTCGCCGCGTTCCTTGCCTTCGTAGCTCAGGGGATAGAGCGTCCGCCTCCGGAGCGGAAGGTCGTAGGTTCGAATCCTATCGAGGGCACCACAGCAGCAGGGAAGTTCCTGCAGCGAGAAGGAAGCCGCCGTCGTCCTGAAAAGGGCGGCGGCGGTTTTTCGTTGCCGGACGGCTTCCTCGCGGATACCTCCAGCGAAGTGATTGCAGTGCATGCACTTCCTCCAACCGGGAGCTCCGGCACCCGCAGCTAGAGCGGCCAGTTACTCGAGCGCCCCCATGTCACGAAGACGGCAAGCAGCAGCGCCACGATGTTGATGGCGAAGGACTTCTCGCCCCGCGACAGGTGGAAGATGATGGACAGCACCATCACCAGGGCAAGGCCCGCAGCCGCCAGGGGGACGAGGAACGTGGCGATGTTGAACACCGCCGGGAGGATCAGCCCGAGGGCACCGAGGATCTCCGCGACCCCGCCTGTCCGCGCGTAGGCGGGTTTCTCCTCCGCCCACTCCAGCCCACGGGAGGCGAGTTTGTCGAGGGGAAGGAACGTCTTCGAGATCCCTGTTGCGAGGAAGAACGCGGCAAGGATGGCGGCGGCGATCCAGAGTGCGATATCCATGGAACGTCCTCGGGCTGATGGCTTCCGTCCGATAATTCTGCGCCTCCGCCGGATCTTTGGAAAGCATCCGTCCCAGCCAGTCACCAGCAGTCGCTAGTAGGCTGTTCCGATGGCTGAAACAAACCCCCGTCAGCAGCACATCATCGACACCCTCGTGGAGGCTCACGACAACCTGATGCAGGCTGATCCGCGCGCATTCCGGGCACGGTTCCGGAAGATGGCAGCCGACCCCTACGCGTTCTATCGGGGCAGCGCCTCCATCTTCTACTCCGATATGAAGGAGTTGGAGGATTCCTGGGCGGATGAGAAGACCAGCCGCGTGTGGATCCACGGGGACCTGCACGCCGAGAACTTCGGCACCTATATGAGCAACGAGGGCAAGCTGACCTTCGACGTCAACGATTTCGACGAAGCCTATGTGGGGCATTTCTCATGGGACCTGCGGCGTTTTGCGGCGTCCCTGACTCTGCTGTGCTGGCAAAAGGCGCTTCCCGCCGAGTCCACCCGGGAGCTGGCGCGTACCTACCTGGAGTCCTATCTCGGAAGAGTCGATGACTATGTGAAAGACGAACGGTCCGACTTCTCCTTCGGCCTGCACAATTCCGAAGGCACCATCTACTCGATCCTGCAGGTGGCTCGGGCGGCCAAGCGGACTCGGCTCCTCGATGCTCTGACGCACATCGAGGACTACGAACGCCAGTTCCGCGACGACGGGTCCATCCGGCAGCTTGAGGACGCCGAGCGCCGCAAAGTCGAAAGTGCTTTCCAGGCATATCTCGACACGATTTCCCGGAACGAACGGTCCCGGCGGAGGGTGTTCTACCGGGTCAAGGGGATCGTCGGCAAGAAGGGGTTCGGCATCGGCAGCGCCGGACTTCCCACCTACAACATCCTCATTGAGGGTTTCGACGAGGCCCAGGAGAACGACATCATCCTGACGATGAAACAATCGAGTATCGCGGCCCCCAGCCGGATCGTCACGGATGAGCGTGTCCGCAACTACTTCATCGACGACGGACACCGGGCCGTCATCAGCCAGCGCTCGCTCCAGACCCACACGGACCCCTTCCTCGGCTACACCACGCTTGACGGCACCTCCTATGTCGTCTCTGAGCTCTCCCCCTACAAGCGAGACCTGGACTGGGAGGACCTCACCGAGCCCGGCGACATGGAACCGGTCCTCAGGAGTCTCGGCCAGGCCACCGCGAAGATCCACTGCTCCACCGACCAGGACAGCGACCACGACCTTGTTCCGTTCCGCACCGAAACAGCCATCGCCGAGGTACTGACCGGCAGAAAGGAAGAATTCATCGGGGACATCATCGGTTTCGCGGAGGAGTATGCCGCAACGGTCCGCAGAGATCACGCACTCTTCGTTGATGCCTTCCGGGAAGGGAAAATCACCGCTGTGCCGGCCACCACCATCGCCTGATCAGGACTATTGCTGTCCTCGATAGCGGGTAGCTTGGGATCATGCTCGAGACTTCGGCGCGGCTCCTGCACCTGCTGTCCCTCCTCCAGATGAGGCGGGAATGGACGGGCCCCGCACTCGCCGTACGCATGGAAGTCACGGAGCGCACGGTCCGCCGGGACATCGGGAAACTGCGAACCCTCGGCTATCCCATCCAGGCATCCCCCGGCGTGGCGGGCGGCTATCAGCTCGGACCGGGCGCCCAGCTCATCCCGAAGTG
>NZ_KI914845.1:3551-5879 GCF_000520535.1 Arthrobacter sp. H41 | reverse complement strand
GCCGACACCCGCCACACCTGCGCAAGTTCCGCAAGGGAACGCTCCGCTAAACGCCGGAGTAGCTGTGCAGCCCCGAGAAGTAGATGTTCACGATCGTGAAGTTGAACACGATGCAGAGGTAGCCGACGATCGAGAGCCACGCGGCGCGGGTTCCCGTCCAGCCACGGGTGGCACGCGCGTGCAGGTATCCGGCGTAGACGGTCCAGATCACGAACGTCCACACTTCCTTGACGTCCCACCCCCAGTATCGTCCCCACGCCTGCTCGGCCCAGATGGCGCCGGCCATCAGGGTGAACGTCCATCCGACGAAGGCGATTGCGTTCAGTCGGTAGGAAAGGTTCTCGAGGCTTAGGGCGGAGGGAACAATCCGCATGAATTTCGCCTTGTCGGGCCGCCCGGCGGCAACCTTCGCCTCACGTGAGGTCTGCACCAACTGGAGGATGGACATGGCGAACGTGATCGTGAACAGGGCCGACGACGCCACCGCTACCGACACGTGCACCACGAGCCAGTAGCTCTGGAGTGCAGGAACGAGGCTCGCCACGGGGGTGGGGAACCCGACGGTCGCGGCGCACAGCATCATCACCACGAGGCCGATCACGAAGGACCCGACGAAGCGCAGATCCTTGCGGGTGAGGGTGACCAGGAAGATCACCGCGACGAAGAAGGCTCCCGTGGTGCAGAACTCGTACATATTGCCCCAGGGCACCCGGTTCGCCGCGAAGCCGCGGGTGACGACGGCCACGCCGTGGATGACGGCGGCGAGCACCGTCAGTGCTACCGCGGTGCGGGCAGAGGACCTTGGGCGCCCGGAGCCGTACTCCATCGAGTCATCGGCGGTGGCGGCGTCGGACGGCACTGCCGCTGAAGCGCCGGACCGTCCTCCCACCCCGGTCAGCACAGCCTGCTCCTCCGCAAGCCGGGCTTCCACGCCGCTGATGGTCTTGCTCGACTTCACCAGGTCCAGCACGAAGAAGACGAACGCTGCCATGTAGGCGATGGAAGCCAGGAGCATGAACAGCTCGCTGACCCCGCCCAGTTCAGTATCGACGCTTGGCATTACTTGTCCTTCTCATCGTTGGAGGAATTTCCAGTGCCGGAACCGGCGGCGCGTGCCCCCGCGGTCTGCAATTCATTTTCGCCGGTGCGCTGTTGCTGCACCAGCCAGCGTTTGGCGAGCAGACCCCCGACGGCCTTCGCCTCCCCGGGTAGCCGGTGGTCGGAGCCGCGGGCCAGGAGCCCGTACTCCACCATCACGCGACCGTCGGCATGTGCGCCCGTCCGGACCCACATCCTCCGCCGTCCGATGAACAGCGAGGCGGACAGACCCGTCAGTGCGAGCGTCGAGAACACCAGCGCCCCGAGCTGCCCCGGATCGTGGTGGATGTCGAGGGCAACGTAGCGCCGGAGGCCTTCGAAGGTGATGGAGCCCTTGCCCTCCGGCAGTTCGTAGGTCTCTTCGGCACCCAGAACGATGCCGCCGTTCTCGCTGGTGCGGCTGTTGAGTTCGGTGAGGTCCTCGGTGTCGAGGACGTAGACGTTCTTCGGGTTTCCTTCATCGAGCCCAAGATCCCCGTAGTAGGCGTTGAGGTTCAGCTGGGGGTTGAACGGATCGGGATCCCTCGAGAAGGAAACACCGGCCTCATCGACGAACGCCGTGGGCAGGAAGAACCCCACGAACCCGAGTTGCTCGGGCTTCGCATCGGGGGCCTTGATGACCACCAGCGACGTGTAGAGGCCGTCGGAAGGAACCGAGACGACAGGGCCTTCCAGAGCCACGTTGCCCTCGCCGTCTCGGATAGTGACCACCGGCGCGTACCCGTTTCCCACCAGGTACACGCTGGTACCGCCAATGGTGATGGGATCGTTGACCTTCAGGACCTGCTCCTCGGGCTCCGCGCCCGGGCCGTCCTGCGTGGTGACGTTCACGGTGAAGTCGATCGGTGAGCCGTAGTTGCTGGGCTGGGAGCGGTCGAACTGCACGTCGAAGGCGTCCAACCGGATGGAATAGGGTTCGAGCTGGTCTCCCGAGAAGTTCGAGCCCGGCGTGAACGAGTCATAGCCGACGAGGGTATTGACGAAGCTGTCACCCTCCACGATCACCTTCTGCCCGTTGTAGCCGAAGAGGCTTCCTACGGCCACCGAGACCAGCACCCCGATCAGCGAGGTATGGAAGACGAGGTTCCCCAGTTCCTTCGACAGCCCGCGTTCGGCTCCCACCGAGGGGCGGTCGGTCCCGGTATCCCTCACCTCCACGCGGTACCCGCGTTTCTTGAGGACGGCGGCGGCGTCGTCGGCAGCGGACGACGGCGTGATCCCCGCCTCGGC
>NZ_KI914845.1:0-3451 GCF_000520535.1 Arthrobacter sp. H41 | reverse complement strand
GCGTGATCCCCGCCTCGGCGGCGCGGGCCCCCGGGATCTCGAGGGTGCCGTAGACCGGCATCCTCGAAAGCCGTTTGGGTGTACGCGGGGGCTGCGACCGGAGTGCCCGCCCGTGGGCGATCGCGCGTGGGATCACGCAGCCGATCAGCGAAACAAAGAGCAGCAGGTAGATGGCCGAGAACCAGACCGAGGAATAGACGTCGAACAGCTGGAACCAGTCGAGGACGGGACCGGTGTCCGGGTTGTCCTGGATGTACTGCGTCACCACTTCGGGGTTGGCCGACCGCTGTGGAAACAGCGATCCAGGCACTGCCGCGACGGCAAGAAGCAACAGCAGGAACAGTGCGGTTCGCATGCTGGTCAGCTGCGTCCACGCCCACCTCAGCGTTCCGGTGAATCCCAGCGCGGGCAGGACGGCGTCGGACCGTACATCCCGACTGCTTTCCTTTTCCTTAGACACTTCGACCTTTTCTTCGGTGACGGTTTCCTGACTGGCTGGATTGCCGGATGCGGCGCGCTGCACTAGATCGGCAGCACCACACTGTTGACGAGGACATCCTGGAGCTCGGTGATCCACAGGTTCCACACCCCGGTGACCATGAGGAGCCCTACTGCAATGAGCATCCCCCCGCCGGAGCGCTGCAACAGAAGTCGGTGTTTCCGGAAGAACCTGACTGCCCCCATGCCCCGGCGGACCCCGAGGGCGATGAGGAGGAACGGAAGGCCGAGGCCAAGGCAATAGACGAACGTCAGCACCGCACCCTTGAGCGCGCTGGCGTCATTGCCGGAAATGGCAAGCAACTGCACTGCTCCAAGCGTGGGGCCGATGCAGGGAGCCCAGCCGAGCCCGAACGTGACGCCGAGGAGCGGCGCCCCGATCAGTCCTGCGGGCAGGCGTGCGTGGATGCGGCTCTCCCGCTGGAACCAGGAAAAACCGCCGATGAACACGATGCCGAGCAGGATGACCACTCCGCCAAAAACCTGGATCAGCCAGTCCTGGGAGAGCCGAAGCCAGGCACCGAGCGCGCCGAACAGGGCGCCGTAGGCCATGAAGACCGCCGAGAATCCAAGGACGAAGAGTCCGATGCCGGCGAACATGCGCCCCCGCCGCTGACGCTCGAGGTCCACTCCGGTGAGGCCGGTGACATAGCCGAGGTAACCGGGAACAAGCGGCAGGACGCAGGGAGAGGCGAACGAGACCAGCCCGGCCAGCAAGGCGACGGGCAGGGCCAGGAGCATCGATCCGTTCAGGACGGCATCGGCGAAGGGATTGACCGCTGGGAGCAGCGGAAGGGAGAACCCGGGCGTCGCGCCGGCGCTACTCTGCAAGAGCATCTTGAATCAGGGCCTTGAGGGTGCTTCGCTCCGCCAGGCCCAGGATCCTCGCCGAGATCCGACCTTCCTTGTCGATGACCAGGGTTGTCGGCACGGCCTGAGGCGGCACGTAGCTCGTCATGGCAAGCAGGACGCCGCCGTCCTGGTCATCGAAGCTCGGATAGGGAATATCAAAACTGCGCTCGAACGCTTCGGCGGTGGCCCGTTCGTCACGGATGTTGACCCCGAAGAACTGAGCCCCCTGCGGCTCGAACTCGTTGTGCAGGGCAACGAGATCCGGGGCCTCCTTGCGGCACGGCGCACATGCGGCGTACCAGAAGTTGAGTACCGTCACGCTACCGATCCACTCTGTGCTCGACACCTCAGTTCCGTCAAAAAGCTTCCCCGTGAATTCCACGGGCTCCCCGCGCTCGCCGGCCGCGTATTCCGTGACCGACCCATCGCCCGCAATATAGTTCTTGTTGTCTCCGGCTGCGGCCTGCTGCGCCAGCGGGTCCTCGGCGGTGCAGGAGGAAAGGGCCATCGATGCGGGAAGGCCTACGGCGAGTGCGGCCCCGAACTTCAGGAGGGAGCGGCGGCCCATGGCAGGGTTCGGTGTGTTCACGGCTTCTTTCACAGAGTTCTACAACGTGTAGTAATACTATTACGCTCCCGGGACATTCGCCGCACCGGGCAGGAGGTCAGCGCAGGGCTCCGCGTAGCGGACCCTTGTGAGGGTGTCATTCGAGAAGTCCAGCGAGGTGACGGAGGTCAGTGTGCACTCGCGCTGTCGGGGATCATGCCACAGCCTGCGCCGCTCCGCTGCCAGTCGCGTGACCCAGATAGGCAGCTGGTGGCCGACGAGGACCGCCTCCGCCGGCCGTTCCGGGTCGGTATTGCCGGCCGCAAGGGTGATCGCGGCAGCCCGCGCGTGCTGTACCGCTTCCATGACCCGGGAAACCTGCGCCGCATAGGGTTCGCCCCAGGATGGCTTCATAGGGTTGACCAGCAGCGGCCAGTAACGGGGCTGCCTCAATCTGCTCTTGACGCCCGACATGCCCTCGAAACGGTTCTCGGCCTCGATGATCCGATCCTCCGTGTGGACTGCGAGATTCAGCGCTGCCGCCAGCGGCTGGGCGGTTTCCTGCGCCCGCGTCAGCGGCGAGGCGGCGAGATACACCAGGTTGGCGCCATCGTCCTTTCGCTCGCCGAAGTAGCGCGCCATCTGTTCGGCCATTCGCCGGCCCAGCTCGGACAGGTGGAACTCCGGCAGCCTCCCGTAGAGGACGCCGTCGGGATTGTGGACCTCACCATGGCGCACCAGGTGGACGGTTGCTAGGGGCATGATTCCAGTTTCCCAGAGTTCCTGCCCGGCGCTAAATTGCGCCGGACGCGCCGTCGATCGAAATTGTTGAATATTTTACTGATGGATGGAATAAAAGATGCAAACGCATGCTTATATGGGTGTAACCACTTCCCCTCACCACATCACCACAAAGGAGAACCACCATGAGCATTCCTTCAGGACTCACCGCAGGCACCTGGGCCTTCGACCCTTCCCACAGCGAAATCGGCTTCAGTGTCCGCCACGCGGGCATCAGCAAGGTCCGCGGCAGCTTCACGGACACCGACGCAGCACTGCAGGTCGGCCCCAGCCTCGAAGACTCCAAGGTGACGGCGACGATCAAAACGGCGTCCTTCTCCTCCGGTGACGAGAACCGCGACGGTCACGTACGCGGCGCCGACTTCTTCGACGTCGAGCAGTTTCCCGAGATGACCTTCGTCTCCACCGCGGTCACCGGAGCCGGCGAAACCTATGAGATCCAGGGCGATCTCACCATCCGTGGCATCACGAAGCCCGTAGTGCTGGACACCGAGTTCAACGGTGTCGCCGTCGACCCGTTCGGTGCCACCCGCGCCGGTATCTCAGGCTCCACCACCATTTCCCGCAAGGAGTTCGGCCTGACCTGGAACGCAGCCCTCGAAGCCGGGGGTGTGCTCGTCGGCGACAAGGTCACCATTACCGTCGACGCCGCGTTCGTGGCTCCTGTCGCCGCATAGCGACTGGGTACGCTCCGGCCCGGCGCCGGAGCAGTAGGACTCGACGCCTGCAGCCGCCGTCGCACCCCGCCCGGGT
>NZ_KI914844.1:2833-6149 GCF_000520535.1 Arthrobacter sp. H41 | reverse complement strand
CACGACGGCGGGGCCGAGATCCTGCGCAGGCGGTTCACCGGCGGCACTGAGCACTGTCGCCCCGCATGCCACGGGCAGTCCGACGGCAAGGACTCCGATGAGCCACTTGTTTCCCGGAAATGACCTCATGCCGTCCAGTATGGCCGCCCTTCATGAGATGGAGATGAGAATCACGGCGAAACGGTGGCCGTGGTGGCCATCTTCAGCACGGGTGTGCCGTCGACGTCGTCGATGCTGAGGTCCACCTGGATCCGGGCGAAGTCCGCGAGGGAAGCGGCATGCGTGCCGCCGCACGGAATGCTCACTGCTCCCTCCGGAAGACTGCATTCCCAGTGCCTGCGGTCCGTGAGCAGATCGCCGTCGTGCCGAACGGTGATCGGTCCGCCGAACGCCACCCACTGCCCGAGGAGCCGATTGACCGACGCGCCGATCGCCCCGGGGTCGAGATCCTCGCTGACGAATCCCTTGCGCCGAAGGGAACGGCCCAGCCGGTAGGTGTCGGTCGACGAGTTCTCCCCGATGCGCGAGATGTCGATGGCGACGGCGTCGAAGTCGGGGGAACCGAGTGCGTCGGCCGGGATGTCCTTCTTCCACCGGTCCGCCACTGCTGCGTTGAGGGCGAGCGAGGCGAGATGGCATGCGGTGTGCCCGGCGGACACGGCCCGTCGGTAGGTTCCATCCACTTCCACCGAGACCGGAGAGCCCTCCCGGGGCGCTTCACCGGCCAGGAGATGCGCCACCACGAAGGACCATCCCGCGGTCCCCTTCCGGACCGGCACATCGGATCCCAGGAACAACGCCGACCCGTCGGTTGCGCCCACCACGCACTCCTCGATAACCATCCGGCGCCCGCCGGACACCAGCACGGCGCGGTCTGCACCCTGGTCGGGCCACGCGGCATCGACCGGGTGGCAGGCTGTTTCCGCCAGCAGCACGGCAAACCTGCGGTCGGCGAGTTCCTCGACGTGGAGGACGGTCGACGACGACGCCACGGCTCCTGCTGCGTAGGTCACGGTGGTATCGATGGCGGGAAGTGTCATGGGGTTCCTTGCGTGAGTACGAGTTTTTCGAGGAGCGGCTGGGTGCGGTACGGGATGTGTTCGTGCAGGGCGAGCACCGTCTCTGTCCGGATCACACCCTTGATGCGCAGGACCGAGCGCAGGGCGGACTGCAGATGGTGGGTATCGGAGGCCGCGACCCGGCACCAGACGTCGCCCCGTCCGGAGATCTCATGGACCTCGAGCACCTGGTCGAGCTTCCGCAGCGAGCCGATCACTCCGTCCAGCTCGCGGTGCAGGACCTCGATGGTCACGAAGGCCACGACGTCGTAGCCGAGGGCCTCCAGGTCCAGTTCCCGGCCGTTGTCGCGGAGGATCCCGGCCCGCATGAGGCGCCGGACCCGGCTCTGCGCGGTGTTCCTCGCAATGCCGAGGAGGTCGGCGAGTTCACTGATCTGGATCCTGGGGTCCCGCACGAGCTCCAGCAGCAGCCGGGTGTCAAGGTGGTCCAGATTGCTCATGAAGCTCACTTTCCGGGAAATGCCTGCTCTTAAGTTGCGGTAGATGCTCATTCCAATCATAGAGGTGCGTTGTCCGGCGGCCGGAAGCCCCATGCTGGGATGGCCGGTGCAGCAGCCTGCCCGAAACGGCGATCCCCCAGCTGCCGGCGTCGAGCCCGGACCGGAGCCGGCCCCGAGACGAGTTCGAAGGAATACACATGAGCGTCCTGAACGAGCTGCGGATGCGGCCCTCCATCGCCGGCCGGTGGAGCTGGGACGCTTCTCTCGCCGCCCGCCTCGCCCTCGCCGTCGTCGTCATCTCCACCCTGCTCATCGGCGCCAACCTCGCGACGCCGCTGTACCCCCTCATCCAGGCCGACCTCGGTCTCTCCCCGTTCGCCGTGACCGTGGCCTTCTCCTCGTACGTGGTGACCCTGGTGGCCGGGCTCCTGCTCGCGGGCCACTGGTCGGACCATATCGGCCGGCGTGCAGCCCTGGTCCTCGCCGTCCTGCTGGGCCTGGCGGGTGCTGCGGTCTTCGCCGGGGCATCGTCCCTCGGGGCGCTCGCGCTCGGACGTGCACTGCAGGGTGCGGCCGTCGCCCTCGCCACCGGGGCCAGTTCCGCCGCGCTGCGGGACCTGCTGCCGCACCGGCCCGACTGGGCATCGCGCTTCACCCTGGTGGCCTCCAGCGGGGGAGTGGCGGCGGGCCCGGTCATCGGTGGGTTGATGTCCCTCCTGCCGGCGCCGACGCGCACACCGTTCCTCCTCTACCTAGTCGTCCTTGCCTGCCTCCTGGTGCCCCTGTTGTTCCTGCGCGCTCGCCCCGCCATTAAATCCGCCGCGGAAGCCCGGCCACTGGCGGCGCTGCGCCCCATGCGGCCGGCCGTCTCCCGGGCGGCCGTGCGAGCCTTCTGGACGGCGTCGTCGGTGGGTTTCCTGAGCTTCGCCGTGTTCGGTTTCACCCTGAGCCTCGCGCCCACATGGTTCGCGGGGATTGCCGGAACCACCTCACGACCCGTCATCGGGCTCCTGGCGGCCCTGGTGCTCGCCTCCTCCGCAGCGATCCAACTGGTGTCGCCGCGGGGCCGGTTCGTGGTGCCCCTCGGACTTTCCGCAATGGCGGGGGGAGTCGCGCTGTTGCCTGTCGCCGGAGCACTCGGAAGCCTGCCCCTCCTGGTCGCCTGCTGTGTGGTGGCCGGCGCGGGACAGGGGATGGCTTTCCGTGTGGTCTTCAACGAGGTGGCGCTCAAGGTGGAGCCCTCGCTCCACGCGCAGGTCATCAGCACCGTGTACGTTCTCACCTATCTCGGAAGCGCGGTGCCCGTCCTCGGCCTCGGAGCCGCGGTGGGGGTGTGGGGGCTCGACGCGTCGGTCGGCGGGTTCACCGCCCTCATCGCCGCGGCGAGCGCGATCCTGGCCGTGGTCTCCCTGGCCACGCGCACCCGGGAGACCTCGGAACCGTAGGCTGGTGCCATGACCTCATCTTCCCGCCCTCCGCATCCGGGCGTCGTCGTCGGGCTCGACATCGGCGGTTCGAAGACCCACGGCGTGCTGTGGCGCGATGGCGAGAAGACCGCGGAGGCAACCGCGGGCAGTGCGAACGTCCAGAACGTCACTCCGGTCCAGGCCTCCGGGAATCTGTTGTCGCTGTTCACCGCCCTCGGGAACCAGCCGGTTTCCCGGGTGGTCGCCGGTTCCGGCGGGGTGGACACCCCCGACGACGTCGAACGGCTCCGCGCCCTGATCGCGCCGCACGCGCCGGGGGCGAGTATCGAGATCCTCCACGACACCCGCCTGATCCTGGCGGCGGGGCGGG
>NZ_KI914844.1:0-2733 GCF_000520535.1 Arthrobacter sp. H41 | reverse complement strand
CCCGCCTGATCCTGGCGGCGGGGCGGGCCGTCGAAGGAATCGCCGTCATCGCCGGAACCGGATCGGTGGCGTGGGGTGTGGCGGAGGGAAACGAAGCCCGCTCCGGCGGCTGGGGCTACCTCCTGGGGGACGAAGGCAGCGGCTACTGGGTGGCGCGTGAAGCGGCCCGTGCCACGCTGCACCGCGCCGACCTGGGCCTCGAGCCGGACGAACTCGGGCGCCTCGTCCTGGAGCGCAATGCACTCGAAACGCCCACCGGACTGATCGGGCTGTTCCATTCGAGCGCCGGGCGCGGCCATTGGGCCTCACAGTCCTCGCTGGTGTTCGAAGCCGCCGCACTCGGGACGTCTGCGGCCGTCGGCATCATCGGGCGCGCAGCGGATGCGCTCGCCTCGCTCGTCCTCGATGTCGCATCGGTGATCCGGAGCCAAGGGCCCGTCATCATCGGAGGCGGCCTCGCAGTGAATCAGCCCCTCCTGCAGGAGGCACTTCGCACCACGCTCCACGGGCACGGCTTCGACGACGTCGTGTTCCTGACCCAGGATCCGGTGATGGGCGTGGAATTCCTCCTCCAACGGTGAGTGGGCCTCCTTCCGCGCATGTCCGCGGAATACCGGACACTTCACCAATACCCGGCCTTGATCGCGCCGAACAGAGGGTTAGACTCGATCAACTGATCGGTTCCCCTTGACCGCTGCCGGATGAGCCGGCACCGCTGACCATGAGGCCCACCGCCCGGGCGGGAACCGGCCGCGGGCCCGCCCGTCAAGCTCCTGCCACGAAAGGGAAGGCTTTCATGACTTCCTCCTCCCGTACCGGTGATCCTGACGCTCCGCGGACCGATCCACCACGCGAGGCACCTCGGGATTCGCTGCCTGGGTCTCCACCTGACCCGATGATCGAGTTCCGCGGTGTCACCAAGACCTACGCGGGCACCCAACCCGCCGTCGACGACCTCAGCATCGCCATCGACCGGGGAGCCATCACCGTCTTCGTCGGCCCGTCGGGCTGCGGCAAGACCACCTCACTGAGGATGATCAACCGCATGGTCGAGCCCACCTCGGGCACCATCCTGCTGGATGGAGCGGACGTGTCAGGGCGGAAGGCGGCCGAGCTCCGCAGGTCCATGGGGTACGTGATGCAATCCTCCGGCCTGCTCCCGCACCGCTCCGTCCTCGACAACATCGCCACAGTGCCTCGCCTCAACGGCGTCCCTCGATCCGAGGCACGGGCACGTGCCGCGGAACTGCTCGACGTCGTCGGGCTCGCCCCGATGCTCGGGAAACGCTACCCGGGAGAGCTTTCCGGTGGGCAGCAGCAGCGCGTCGGCGTCGCGCGGGCCCTGGCCGCGGATCCACCCGTCCTGCTCATGGACGAGCCGTTCAGCGCCGTCGACCCGGTGGTGCGCGGTGAACTGCAGGAGGAGCTCCTGCGGCTGCAGCGCGACCTCGCCAAGACCATCGTCTTCGTCACCCATGACATCGACGAGGCCACGGTCCTCGGAGACAAGGTCGCCGTCTTCGCGGTGGGCGGGCGCCTCGCACAGTACGCAACCCCCGAGGAGATCCTCCGGGCGCCCGTCGACAACTTCGTGGCGGGTTTCGTGGGCCGAGACCGGGGCTTCCGCCACCTCTCCTTCCAGGACGGAACCGGCGTTCCGCTCCACCCCATCGAGACCATCGAGGTGGAGCGGCTCGGCGATCCGACGGTCAGTGTGCGCTCGCCGTGGACCCTCGTGGTGGACAACGACGGACGTCCGCACGGCTGGGTTCCCCGGGCCAGGCGTGCCGACGTCACGTCCCGGGCCGAGGCGGTTCCCGGCGGCTCCCTCTACCCCCGCGGCGACACGCTGCGGCGCGCTCTCGACGCCGCGCTGTCGTCGCCGTCGGGCCTCGGCGTGACGGTCGACGACGACGGCCGCGTGGTCGGCGTCGTCCGTGCGGGCGAGGTGTTCGAGCTCATCGAGCAGGCCCGGCTCGACCGCGGCCGCGCCGACCACAACACGGCGGTGTAGCCATGGACTGGTTCCTCGCGAATCTCGACTTCATCGGGCGGCTCACCGGCCTGCACCTGTTCCAGGCAGTCCTGCCGATCGTGCTCGGAGTGCTGTTCGCCGTGCCGCTCGCGCAATTGGTCCGGCTCCACCGGACCGCGGGAGCGGCGCTGCTGACGGTGTCCTCGATCCTGTACACCATCCCGTCACTTGCCATGTTCGTGTTCCTTCCCGTGATCCTCGGGACGCGGTCCATCAGCATGGTCAACGTGGTGGTTGCGCTGGCCATCTACGCCTTCGCCCTGCTCACCCGCTCCACCCTCGATGCCCTCAATTCCATCGACGACGGCGTCCGGCAGGCCGCGGTGGCGATGGGCTTCACACCGCTCCGGCGGTTCCTCAGCGTCGACCTCCCCCTATCGATTCCGGTGCTGATCGCCGGGGTACGGGTCATCTCCGTCACCAACATCTCGACGGTCAGCGTGGGTGCCCTGATCGGCGTGCAGAGCCTCGGCACGCTCTTCACCGACGGGCTGTTCCGCTCGTTTCCCACTGAGATAGCGGTGGGGATCATCCTGACCCTGGCCCTCGCGCTGCTCATGGACCTGCTGCTCGTCGGCATCGAGCGACTGCTGACGCCGTGGACGCGCCGCGCCGGGGCAAGCGGCGCGGCAAGCGGCGCGGCAGGCACCCCGGCAATCGGCGCGGCAGTCGACCCGGCGCCTGGCCCAGCTTCCGGG
>NZ_AZRZ01000441.1 GCF_000520535.1 Arthrobacter sp. H41 | reverse complement strand
GCTTCGCGTGCGATTTAGCAGCCGCAGGTGCTTAATCAGCGGGGGGGTGGGCTGCCCACGGAATCCTCAATCAACGTCAATGCGTTGATTGAGAGCCGCCCTGCCGCATACTGAACGCATGCAGTACGTCCTCACCATCAACCAGCGGGACTCCCGCGAGGTCGGCGACCTCGTTCCGGACCTCCTGAAGGCGCTCCGGAACCTTCCCGTCACTGTCCCCTTTCAACGCTCCGTCGGGGACGAGGTGCAGGGCGTCGTGCCTTCCGCGCGGACCGCCGTCGACGCCGCCCTCGTGGCGATCCGCCACCGCCGATGGCACGTGGGCATCGGCGTCGGAATGCTCCTTCCCCCGGTGCCGGAGCGAATTCTCGACGCCCAGGGCCACGGGCTCGTCTACGCAAGGCGCGCCGTCAACCGGGCCCAGAGGACCGGCGAGCGCATACCGCTCGCCGTCGAGGGACCCGATGCTGAGATCTCCGGCGAGGCCGAGGCGGTCCTGCGCCTGCTGGGACACCTCGTGTACACCCGGACGGAAGCCGAATGGAACGTCCTCGACCTGCTGACCCCGGGCGCCCGGGGTCAGCAGAAGTTCATCGCCCAGGAGTTGGGTATCAGTACCCAGGCCGTCAGCAGGGCGGTAGTACGGTCCCACTGGCTCGAGGAACATGCGACACGGCCGGCTGCTGCACGGCTGCTCGACCTGGCCTACGGGCCGGCGTCGCTACCGGAAAGCTCACCGGCGAACTAGCAGCGGCGAGCCAGCAGCGGCGTCGGGGAAGGAGCGCCTAGACGAGGGAGCGGAGTACCTTCGCGGCGCCGTCGTCGTACACCGAACCCGTGACTTCCGACGCCGCCGCGCGCACCTCCTCGGGAGCCTGTCCCATTGCGACGCCGCGCGCCGCCCATCGGAGCATTTCGACGTCGTTCCGCCCATCGCCCACGGCAACGGTCAGCGCCGGGTCTGCCTGCAGGTTCGCGCGCAGGAGCTCGAGCGCACTCGCTTTCGTGACCCCGGATGCGGCGATGTCGAGCCACGCCGTCCATCCCACGGAGTAGGTGACCCCGTGCAGGCCGATCGCGGCGACGGCCTCGCCGAACTCCTCGGCCGTGCTGTCGGTGCTGAACACCACCACGCGCACGGCGCGTGCTGCCAGCATCTGCTCGAAGTCGACGCTTTGGGCCTCGGAGCCGAAGCTGGCGTCCTGGAAGCTCTCGGTGGAGAGGAAGCGTCCGCGGTCGTCCTCAAGCGCATACTTGGCCGCGGGAAGGCGTTCGCGCAGTGCCGTCAACGCAGGGCGCGGATCGAAGGTCACGCGTTCGAGGACCTCGAAGCCCTCGGGCAGTGCGTCGTCCACGCGCAGCGTGACCCCGCCGTTCGAACAGACGGCATACCCGCGGGTGATCCCCAGCAGTGCCATGACCGGAAGGGTGGCACCCAGAGAGCGGCCCGTCGCGATGATGATGTCGTGGCCCGCCTGGATGACCGCGCGCGCCGAGGACCGCACCTCGTCGGTCATATTGCCCTCGTGGTCCACCAGGGTGCCGTCGACGTCGAGCGCAATCAGGTACTTGGTGCGGGGCATCACAGGACCGGGAGAACGTCGAGGCCGCCGAGGTACGGTCGCAGGGCTGTGGGCACGTTCACCGAGCCATCCGCGTTCTGGTGGTGCTCGAGGATGGCGACGATCCAGCGCGTGGTGGCGAGCGTCCCATTGAGGGTTGCGACGGCGCGCGTGCCTTTCTGGCCCTCCCCCGCCTGGCGCTCACGGATGTTCAGGCGCCTCGCCTGGAAGGTGGTGCAGTTCGACGTCGAGGTGAGCTCGCGGTACGCACCTTGCGTGGGCACCCAGGCCTCGCAGTCGAACTTCCGTGCAGCGGACATCCCGAGGTCTCCGGCAGCGGTGTCGATGACCCGGTAGGGCAGCTCCACCTTGGCGAGCATCTCCTCTTCCCAGGCGAGCAGCCGTTCGTGTTCGGCGTAGGAATCCTCGATGGAGGTGTAGGTGAACATCTCCACCTTGTTGAACTGGTGGACGCGGATGATTCCGCGGGTGTCCTTGCCGTGCGATCCCGCTTCACGGCGGTAACAGGTCGACCAGCCGGCGTAGCGCAGGGGGCCGTCGCCGAGTTCGAGGATCTCATCCGAGTGGTAACCGGCAAGCGCCACTTCCGAAGTGCCGACGAGGTAGAGGTCATCCTCCTCCAGTCGGTAGATCTCGGCGTCGTGGGCGATGTCGAACCCGGTGCCCTGCATCGTCTCGGGGCGCACGAGGGTGGGAGTGATCATGGGGGTGAACCCGGCCCGGACGGCCTGGTCCATGGCCATCTGGAGCAGGGCGATCTCGAGCCTCGCCCCGACTCCCTTCAGGAAGTAGAAGCGGGACCCCGAGATTTTCGCGCCACGTTCCATGTCGATGGCGCCCAGCAGCTCACCGAGCTCCAGGTGGTCACGCGGCTCGAAGCCCTCGGCAGCGAAGTCGCGGGGAACGCCCACCGTCTTGAGCACCTCGAAATCGTCCTCCCCGCCCGCGGGAACCCCGTCCTGGATGAGGTTGGGCAACCG
This sequence comes from Arthrobacter sp. H41, assembly GCF_000520535.1. Taxonomy (GTDB): domain Bacteria; phylum Actinomycetota; class Actinomycetes; order Actinomycetales; family Micrococcaceae; genus Arthrobacter_D. Next base: position 4,022 of record NZ_AZRZ01000441.1, on the reverse strand, counting down.
CCGCAGCAGCGTCTCCTGCTCAGCGCTGAGCTCGTCAGCAACACTGGTAGCTTTTTTGACCGACTGCGCGAGTTCTTTGACCTCGGCCAGGAGCGCCTGCTTCTCCTCGCCCTTCGCCTGCGCCACCCGCTTGCCGAACGCATTCTGGCCGGCGCGGAGGGCTTCCGAGCCTGTCACTGCCTCACGGCGCCGGGCGTCCAGGGCAAGGATCGACTCCACGAGCGATTCATCAGCACCGCGTGCACGCTGCGAGGCCTGGAATTGCTCTGGATTGGCACGGAGTTCGTTGACATCGATCACTCCACCAGCCTACCAACGGGCGGAGCCGCGCAATCGACGGCGCGATCAACGGCCCGAGGGTCAGGCGGTTCCGCGTACGACGACGGCGCCTGGCACACGACGCGCTGCGGCTATCCTTGACACACCATGCGCCCAAGACTGCTTGCCCTGACCGCCGCCGGCTCCGCAGCGGCCGCTTCGGCGCAGAGCTGGTGGACAGTGCGCCGCTTTCGCCACCCGCGGTCCGCACCCACCACCACCCACCCCTCCTCTCCGCCCTTCCCGGGCCCGCAGCAGGTGGCGCTGGTGCTCAACCCGGTCAAGCTCCAATCCCGGGCGACCCGCGCCCTCGTGGAGCAGGCGTGTTCCGATGCCGGGTGGGACCCTCCGCTGATCCTTGAGACGACCGTCGAGGACCCCGGGACCGGTCAGGCGCGCCGCGCCATCGAGGCCGGCGCCGACGTCGTGATCGCCGCCGGCGGGGACGGTACCGTGCGGGCGGTGGCCCAGGCCCTCGCGCATTCGCCGGCCGCGCTCGGCCTGCTCCCGCTGGGAACCGGGAACCTGCTGGTCCGCAATCTCGGACTGCCGTACTTCGACCTGGCGGGCTGCCTGGAAGCGGCCCTCCACGGGAACCAGCGCCGGATCGACATGGGGCGCATCCACCTGCGGAATGCGCGGACCGGCGTCGAATCCTCCCACCCGTTCCTCGTGATGGGCGGGGTCGGCCTCGACGCGACGATCGTCGCGGCCACCAAGGAGAACCTGAAGGAGAAGTACGGCTGGCTCGCCTACAGCGAAGCGGGGGTTCGCCACCTGCCGGGCCGCCGCCAGCGCGTGTCGATCAGCTTCGACGGGAGCGCACCCCAGAGCAGGAAGGTACGTAGCGTCCTCTTCGCCAATTGCGGGAAGCTTCCGGCAGGCATCGACTTCATCCCCGACTCCACCATCGACGACGGGTTCCTCGACGTCGTGGTCATCAGCCCGCGCAGCCTCGTGGGCTGGTTCTGGATGGGCATGAAGATCCTGCTTCGGCACCCGGGCGGGAGCCCTGTCATCAAGTACTATCGGGCGCGGGAAGCGACAGTGTGGGTGACGGAGCCGACCGAGACCCAGCTCGACGGCGACCCGTCCGGCGCGGTGACGTCCCTGACCGTGCGCGTGGATGCCGATGCACTGATGGTCCGGGTCCCTTCGGGGACATCCGGACCATCAGGGAGCAGCTGAGCCTCAGGTGCGGTCGCGGTCGGTGTATTCGCCTTCGCCCTCCGGAATGTCGACCAGGGGCTTGTCCTTGTCGGTGTATTCGCCCTCCTCAACCGGCTCCTGCGCGCCGGTGTAGCCGCCGTCGTCGTCGGCCGGGGCGGCACTGGTGTAGCTGCCTTCCGAGGCAGCTGCAGATTTGGCGGTCGAGGCGTCGTCATGTCCGGCCTGGTCGTTGATCAGGCCCTGCTCCTCGGCGAACCGGATGTCGTTTCCCTGGTCTCCCGCATCGCCGTGCCAATTGGGGTCCGAGGTGGAGCCGTCGCCCTCATTGGGATTGACGATGTGTCCTCCATGAGCGTTCTCAGTCATGATGCTGCCTTTCGTTGAAAGATGCGCTCCGGCCGGGCGCCCACCATAAGCCTACTTAGCAATGCTCGAAGGTGAAAGCCACCGCCGAAAGCCGCTAGTCCGGCAGGAGCTCCTGCACTGCTTTTTCGGACGCGGTCATACTCCCGATCGGGATGACCTCGCCGCTCATGAACCGGTCCACCAGCCGCGGGTCGACATACGAACTCCGGGCCACGGCCGGCGTGTTGCCGAGGTGATCGGCCACGGCGCGCATCGTGGCGGTGACCGCTTTCTGTCTCGCCGTCCGGCTCGTGGCTTTCAGGTCCTCCCGCGCCAGAGCCATTGCGGCGATCACCGTTGCCTGCCAGGTGCGGAAGTCCTTGGCAGTGAACGGACCCCCCGTCACCTGGCGAAGGAATTCATTGAGCTGCGAGCCTTCCACGTGGTGCCATTTCTCGTCCGACGTGCGGTAGGCGAGCACGGTGTCGGCATCCTCCCGCCGCAGCATCGGGCGAAGTGCCGCCGCGAGGTCGGCGTCCTCCAGCGTGGTGTCCCACAGCTGACCGCTCTTCCCGGGAAAATTGAAGGTGATGACGGGTCCTTCGACCGAGATGTGCTCCACGAGCAGGGTAGTCACCCCGAAAGAGCCGTTGGCTTCGGCGTACTGGGCTGACCCGATGCGCAGGGCTCCGGCGTCGACGATGCGGAGCGCTGCCGCGAATGCCCTTTCCCTTGTGGTTCCGTTGCTGCGGAGGTGCTGGGTGATCACCCGGCGTGCGCTCGGCAGCTTTGCCCCGAACTCGAGGGCGCGGTCGAATTTCTCGCGGTCCTTCTGCTCCCGCCACGCCGGATGGTAGATGTACTGTCGGCGCCCTGCCTCGTCGGTTCCGAGGACCTGCACGTGACCGTTCCGGTAGGGGGCTATCCAGACATCCCTCCAGGCAGGGGGGATGACGAGGCCCTTGACCCGCTCGAGCTCGTCGCGGTCCCGCAGCAGCGAGCCGTCCGGGCCCCGGTAGCTGAATCCCTTGCCCTGGCGCCTGCGCGTGATACCCGCCTTGCGGGTGTTGCTGCGACGCAATCGAGCCATGCGGGAACCACCTCTGCAAAGGAGTTACGGAATCCCCTTATACTAAGTCTACTTTCCATTTTCGGGCAGCAGGGATACGGTTTCCCTGCACCTTGACGGAAGGCCCTGCGCGCTAACGGCCCTGGAGAATTTCCGCCACCCAGGAATCCGCCGCGGCGAAAGCGGTATCCGCAGTGTGGGGCACCACCGCATGACGACGCTTGTCGGCACGCGGATAGGAACCGAGGAAGCGGAGGTCGGGGCTGATTCGGTGCAGCCCCTTGAGCGCGTCGGCCATCCGCGCATCGGCCACATGACCCTCGGCGTCGATGCTGAAGAAGTAGTCACCGAGGAACTGGCCGGTGGGCCGCGATTCGATGCGGCTGAGGTTGACCCCCCGCGCCGCGAACTGGTCGAGGATCTCCATGAGCGCACCCGGGTGGTCTTCGGGAAGCGGAATCACCAGCGTGGTCTTGTCGGCCCCGGTGGGAGCGGGCAGAGCGCCGGGGCGGCTGACGAGGATGAAGCGTGTGACGGCGTCGGAGATGTCGCCGATATCGCTCGCGAGTACGGACAAGCCCAGCGAGGCGGCCAGCGCGGGCGAACAGATCGCCGCATCGTAGGCGCAATCGTCACCGAGGAGGCCGAAGCCGGCCGCCGCGGTGGACGGCGAGGGAATATATTCTGCAGTGGCAATATTAGCGTCGGCCCACCCCCGGCACTGCGCCCAGGCGTGTCCGTGGGTGGAGATCCGCTTCACCTTCGAGATGTCCGTCCCGTCCCGCGCGGCGAGCACGAAACTGATGGCTACGAGCTCCTCACGCACGATGCGCAGTGGCTCTCCTACGGAAATCGCGTCGAGGGTTGCCGACACGCCGCCCTCCACCGAGTTCTCGATGGGTACCATCGCGCCGTCGACGCCACCGGACCTCACGAGCTCCAGCGCAGCCGCAACGGTGGACGCCGGAACCCTGCGGACGTCCTCCGCTCCGGGTACCTGCAGCAGCGCGGCCTCGGTGAAAGTGCCCTGCGGACCGAGATAGGCGTACGAGGAGAGAGGTTTCACAGGACGGAGGGCGCGCTGCCCGTCTCCGAGACCAGTGGCCTGCCCGCCTCGAAC
>NZ_KI914843.1:3689-6485 GCF_000520535.1 Arthrobacter sp. H41 | reverse complement strand
GTCCTCCACCGCACCGGGCCCCACGAGCCACGCCTGCGAACGCGCGTCCTCGATGTCCCCGGTGGAGCAGACCACTTCCGGGTGCACGGTATTGATGATCGCGCCCACCGCGGGCGGCCCGAGATAGCGCACCATGCCCAGCCCGGTGGCCAGCGCCGCGCCCGTGGCCAGGACTGCGGCTCCCGGGTACTGCGCGGAACCGGCCGCGACGCCGAGCACGCCGCGCGTGTACTTGTGGTCACCCGCTCGCGGCCGACGGTAAAGCGCTGCGACGTCGTGCGCCTCGAGCCGGCGCATGGCAGGCTTCACGGCGGCGGCCCTCGCCGAACCCTCAGCGGTCATTCCCAGGCCGATGTCGACGACGTTCAACTCACCCGCCGCCAGCGCCCCGCCCGATACCAGCAGCCCGGTCTTCGCTGCACCGAAGGTCACCGTCGCATCGGCGAACAGGACCGGCTCCGAGAGTTCGCCGGAGTCGACATCCACTCCGCTGGGCAGGTCGCATGCGACGACCAGTAGCGAGCGCTCCCCCCGCACACCTGCTCGGGCGTTGATGGCCGAGACCAGCTCGGCAGCATTCCCCCGCAGCCCTCCCCGGGCACCGGTTCCGAGGATTCCGTCGATGAGCAGGGTGGCCCGGACCGCCCGCGCCGCGAGTTCCGGGAGGTTGTTCGAGTTCAGGTGCTCGAACCGGCCGCCCCGCCGGCTGAACAACGCGGAGGCTTCGGGGTGGACCTCGCCGGCGACGGCGAAGGCGGTGACCGCGACGCCCCGCCGCAGCAGCCGCTCCCCGGCGTACAGGGCATCGGCACCGTTGTTTCCGGGACCGACGAGCACCACGACGCTGCTGCGATTCGCGCGGTGGCCGGCCGACCGGAGCATCCCGAAAGCGACCAGGAACAGGCCGTGGGCGGCTTTCTGCATCAGGGTGTTCCCGTGTCCGGCATCGAGGAAGGGCACCTCGGCCGCACGGACCTGGGCGCCGGTGAAGGCATTGAGCATATGTACGAGCTTAGCGGCACCCGGCCTGATCGTCAGCCGGGTTACTATTTTTCGCTGTGCTCTCGGACACAGGGCTGCCCTTCGGCCACCACCATGGCTGTCGCCAGGCCGCCGTCGTGGCTGAGGGACAGGTGCCACTCCGTGATGCCGCGCCGCGCCGCCGCGTCCGCCACGGTGCCCCACACCTCGACGGAGGGCACGCCCGCCGCGTCCACGGCGATGCAGCAGTCCTGCCAGTTCATGCCCGCCGGCGCGCCGAGGGCCTTGGCAACCGCCTCTTTCGCCGCGAAACGGGCGGCGAGGGACCGCGTGGTCAGTTCCCGTTCAGCGGGCACGAAGAGCCTCGTCACCAGGCCGGGCGTCCGCTCGAGCTGGCGCCGGAAGCGCTCGATGTCGACGACGTCCATCCCGATGCCGACGATCACGAGGACGTCCTCCAACCGGCTCGACGGTTGGAGCGCCGCGGCGCTCTACTCAACCGTGACGGATTTGGCAAGGTTTCGCGGCTGGTCGACGTCGTAGCCCTTGGCGCTGGCCAGTGCGAGCGCGAAGATCTGCAGCGGAACCGTGGTGAGCAGCGGCGCGAGGAGTGTCGGCGTGGCCGGAACGTAGAACACATGCTCCGAGTACGCCTCCACCGAGGTGTCGCCCTCCTCGGCGATCACGATGGTCACTGCACCACGGGCACGGATCTCCTGGACGTTGGAGACGACCTTCGCGTGCAGCGAGTCCCGGGCCGACGACGACGGCATGACCACCACCACGGGCTGGCCTTCCTCGATCAGCGCGATCGGGCCGTGCTTGAGCTCGCCTGCGGCGAAGCCCTCGGCATGGATGTAGGCGAGCTCCTTGAGCTTGAGCGCACCCTCCATGGCCACGGGGAAGCCGACGTGGCGGCCGAGAAACAGCACCGACTTCGCCTGCGACATCTCCGTGCCGAGCTGCTTGATCTTGTCCGCGTTGTCGAGGACGGTCTGGATCTTCGCGGGAATTTCCGCGAGGTCCGCCATCACGGCGTTGATCTCGTCGCGGTACTTGTTGCCGCGCAGTTGGGCGAGGTAGAGACCGAGCAGGTACGCGGCAGTGATCTGGGCGAGGAACGCCTTCGTCGAGGCGACGGCGATCTCGGGGCCGGCGTGGGTGTACAGGACGGCGTCCGATTCGCGGGGGATCGTGGAGCCGTTGGTGTTGCAGATCGCCACCACCTTGGCGCCCTGTTCGCGGGCGTAGCGGACGGCCATCAGCGTGTCCATGGTCTCACCGGACTGCGAGATGGCGACCACGAGGGTCTTCTCGTTGACGATGGGGTCGCGGTACCGGAACTCGTGCGAGAGCTCCACTTCAGTGGGGATGCGGCACCAGTGCTCGATGGCGTACTTGGCCACCTGGCCCGCATAGGCCGAGGTACCGCAGGCGAGCACCACGATCTTGTCCACTGAGCGGAGGATGGATTCGTCGATGCGCAGCTCGTCGAGGACGAGGTTGCCCTTGATGTCGGACCGTCCCAGCAGGGTCTGGCCCACGGCGTCGGGCTGGTCGTTGATCTCCTTCTCCATGAAGGAGTCGTACCCGCCCTTCTCAGCAGCGGCGGCATCCCAGTTCACGTAGAACTCGGTGCCCTCCGCCGGGGTTCCGAAGAAGTCGGTGATGACGACGTCGTCGGGCGTGATGGTGACGATCTGGTCCTGGCCGAGCTCCACCGCGCGGCGCGTGAAGTCGATGAAGCCGGAGACGTCGGAGCCGAGGAAGTTCTCGCCGTCGCCGAGGCCGACGACGAGCGGCGAATTGCGGCGG
>NZ_KI914843.1:0-3589 GCF_000520535.1 Arthrobacter sp. H41 | reverse complement strand
GGCCGTGACTACTCCCGGCTGGTCCTCGTGGATCGCGAGCAGCGTGAAGGCGCCCTCGAGGCGCTGGCAGGCCTGCTGCATCGCGAGGGTCAGCACGTCGCCCTCGGATCCGCTGTCCTTGAGGCTGCGGTAGATGGAGCCCAGAAGCCCCGCGGCCACCTCGGTGTCGGTGTCGGAGATGAACTCGAGGCCGTCGGCCAGCAGTTCCGCCTTGAGCTCCGCATAGTTCTCGATGATGCCGTTGTGGATGACGGCCAGTCGGCCCGCATCGGCGAGGTGCGGGTGGGCGTTCTGGTCGGTGGGGCCGCCGTGGGTGGCCCAGCGGGTGTGGCCGATGCCGGTCAGGGACCGCGGCAACGGCGCGGCGGCGAGTTCCTGGACCAGGTTGGTCAGTTTGCCGGCCTTCTTGCGGGATTCGACGCCCGACGGCGTGAGCACCGCCACGCCGGCGGAGTCGTATCCGCGGTATTCGAGGCGCCGGAGGCCCTCCATGACGACGTCGAGGGCACCGTGCTTCGCCTCCCCATTCGCCGAGTTACCTGCTGACCCGACTGCCGGCGGCACAGCTTCCAGCGTTGAAAGGACCTGTCCGCGTTCGCGGCCTACATAACCTACGATTCCACACATGATCTCAAGCCTACCGGCAGTAGTGGTTTGTTAATGTCAAGGTCAACGGGCAGAATGCTCAGGGTGAACGATCGAAGCCCGGGTACTCAACAGGCCTGTGGTCCCGAAACTTTCACCCCCTTCGTGGAGCTCGACCGGCAGATGTGGTCACGGCTCTCCAATGAGATCACCTCTCCCCTCAACTCCGAGGACATCCAGCGGCTCCGAGGCCTGGGAGACGCACTGAACCTCGACGAGGTCCGCGAGGTCTACCTCCCCCTCTCCCGGCTCCTCAACCTCTACATCGCCGCAGCCGGTGAACTGCATTCGGCCACCAATACCTTCCTCGGTGAGACGACCCGACGGACACCGTTCGTGATCGGAGTGGCGGGCTCGGTCGCCGTGGGGAAGTCGACGACGGCGCGCGTGCTGCGGGACCTGCTGCGCCGGTGGCCGGAATCCCCGAGCGTCGAACTCGTCACCACCGACGGTTTCCTCTACCCGAACGCCGAGCTCAAGCGCCGCGGGCTCATGGAGCGGAAGGGCTTCCCCGAGTCCTACGACCGGCGGCGGCTCCTTCGCTTCGTGAGCGAGGTGAAGAGCGGCGCCGATGAGGTGCGCGCCCCGTGGTATTCACATTTGACCTATGACATCGTGCCCGGCCGGGAAGTGGTGGTGCGGCGGCCCGACGTCCTGATCGTGGAGGGCCTCAACGTCCTCGCGCCCGCGCGGGCACGGCCGGACGGCATCACGGGACTCGCCCTCAGCGATTTCTTCGATTTCTCCGTCTACGTGGACGCCAAGACGTCCTACATCGAGCAGTGGTACATCCAGCGGTTCCAATCGCTGCGGTCCGGTGCGTTCGCCGACCCCCATTCCTATTTCCACCGGTACGCCCGGCTCTCCGACGACGAGGCCCGTGAGACGGCGCAGGGAATCTGGCGGCGCATCAACGAGCCGAACCTGATGATGAACGTGCTCCCGACCCGCGGACGGGCGCAGCTGGTCCTGACCAAGGAGTCCGACCATTCGATCCGGAGGATGCTGCTACGGAAGACCTGACAGCCCGACGCGCCCGGATCACCGGCCCGCGGCTCCCCGCCCTGCTGCTGGGGGCCCTGTTCCTGAGCGCTTGCAGCGTGGACCCCGACGTTCCTGCAAGAACGACGGCGGCTTCCGCGGCCCCCTCTCCACCCCTTTCCGCCACCCCTTCCCGTCCCCCTTCCCACGCAGCCGATCCGACGGCCGGGCAGGCGGCGTCCGACGCGCCGGTGCCTGAAGAGCCGACGCCTCCCGAAAGTCCGTTACCCGTGGCACCGGCTCCCGGATCGCCGTCCCGCGGAGGGGAGGCCCCTGGGCCCGGTCCGGCCGCTGAAGCACCCGGCGAGCACTCGGACCCGTCGGCGATCGACGTCGTCGTCAACAAGCGGCGGCCGCTGAACCCCCCGGACTTCGCGCCGGCCAGCCTCGTTCCACCTGGCGTCGCGCTTGGACCCTCGGCGGGGAGCGCACTGCTCCGGCCGGACGCGGCCGCCGCCGTCGAGCGGATGTTCGCCGATGCACAGTCCGACGGCGTGAACCTGACAGTGCTCAGCGCGTACCGCTCGTACGCGAACCAGGAATCGACCTACGCCTACTGGGTAAACCAGTACGGTGATGCCGCGCTGGCGGATACGGTATCGGCACGGCCCGGGCATTCAGAGCACCAGACGGGCCTTGCCGTCGACGTGGGGCAGGACGACGGCGCGTGCACCCTGGCCACCTGCTTCAGTGACACCGCGGCGGGACAGTGGACCGAGGCGAATGCGGCGGCCTACGGGTTCATCGTGCGCTATCCGCAGGGCTTCGACGGGATCACCGGCTTCTCCTGGGAGCCGTGGCACCTCCGCTACGTCGGCTCCGAGGTTGCTCGGGCGATCGAGGCTTCGGGGACGGCCACCCTCGAGCAGCATTTCGGGCTTCCCGCGGCACCAGGATACTGAGGAGTCAACTCGTACTCTTGTCGGTGGAGGTTGTGAGGTCTACCGTAATGGAACGGAGACTCGCCAGCGGTGCAGTCTGGGGTTTCCCGCAGGGAGGAACTCTGATGCAAACTTTGGACCGGGATGAATTGAGTATCCATGTCGATGCTCCTCCCGAGGACGTTTATGCGATCGTGGCTGACGTAACCAGGACGCCGGAATACAGCCCGGAGATAGCATCTTGCGTATGGCTTGGCGGTGCTGTTGGTCCCGCACTCGGTGCCCGGTTCAAGGCACAGAACAAAATCGGAAAATCTCGATGGAGCAACAAGCCGATCGTCACTGCAGTGCTACCTGGCCGGGAGTTCGCTTTCGCACGGGCCGAACCCCTCTGTGGCATCCTGCACTGGCGTTACCGGTTTGAACCCGCGAACGGCGGAACCCGAGTGACCGAGTCATACGAAGTAGTGCGGCCCATCACCCGGGCCGGATGGATCATAGTGAGCAACTTCGGTCGTGATAGGAACCGCCGTAAGACTATGCATGACGGCATGGCGGAAAGCCTGCAACGGCTCCGCACTCTCGCCGAGCAAAAACCTACCGGAGCCTAACCTCCACAGTTGGGAAGCGCCTTACGCTACCGGCTCCAGCGCCAGGCGGCCCTGCACGATCGCCGCGAGGTCGTCGGCAATGCGCTGAGCGGTCTCCATGTCGGCGGCCTCAACCATCACGCGGACCACGGGCTCGGTGCCGGAAGGCCGCAGCAGGACGCGGCCCGTCTCTCCCAGCACCTCCTGCGCTTTCCGCACGGCGTCCTGCACGCCCTCGTCGGAGTTAACGGCGGTGCGGTCCACGCCCCGGACGTTGATGAGGACCTGGGGAAGCTTTGTCATGACGCCAGCAAGGTCCTTGAGGCTCCGCCCGGTTTTCGCAACCTGTGCAGCCAGCTGCAGTCCCGTGAGCACGCCGTCGCCCGTGGTGGCGTATTCGGCGAAGATCACGTGGCCCGACTGTTCGCCGCC
>NZ_KI914842.1:3145-6506 GCF_000520535.1 Arthrobacter sp. H41 | reverse complement strand
GCCGCTTCGTTGGTGGCTACGAGCACGAGCGGCCGGTTGTTGGCGGTGCCCGCCGCGGCGACTACCGCGGCGCCGGAGCCGAGCCTGGCGCGTAGGTCGAGGGCGAGGGTCCGCAACTCGTCGGCACCGCCGACCGCGCCGGCGTCGTGCGCGATCAGACGCAGCCCGTCGATATCCTCCGCCGTGCCGGTCAGCGACGCCGCTGCCGCCGTCAGCTGCTCCCTCCGCAGCCTCTCAAGCTCCTTCTCGGCGGCCTTGAGCTTGCTGAGCGTCGCCGAGATCCTTTCGGGCAGCTGGACGGACGGCACTTTGAGCAGGTCCGACAGCTGGGTGACGAGCGCCCGCTCGGCTGCGAGATGACGGAACGCGTCCATCCCCACGAGTGCCTCGACCCGGCGGTTCCCCGACCCGACCGACTGCTCGCCCAGCAGGGTCAGGCTGCCGATGAGCGACGTCGATGCCACGTGCGTGCCGCCGCACAGCTCCCGGGACCAGTCGCCGTTCATCTCCACCACACGCACCGTGTTCCCGTACGCCTCGCCGAAGAGCGCTGTGGCACCCTGGGCCCTCGCGTCGTCGAGCGACATGATCTTCGTCTCGACCTGGTGGTTGTTGCGGATGGCGATGTTCGATACTTCCTCGATCTCGGAACGGGCCGCCGCGCTGATGCCCTCGCCCCAGGCGAAGTCGAACCGCAGGTAGCCGGCCTTGTTGAAGGATCCGCGCTGCAGCGCTTCCGGGCCGAGGATCTGGTGGAGCGCTGCGTGGACGATGTGCGTTCCGGAGTGCGCCTGCTCCCCGGCGTGCCGGCGCTGGCGGTCGACGGCGGCGGTCACCGTCGCGCCGACGGAGAGCTCCCCCTCCCGGATCACTGCACGGTGGACGCTGAGGCCCTTCACGGGGCGCTGCACGTCGAGCACCTCGACGACGAAGCCGTTCCCGGTGATCATGCCGACGTCGGCGGCCTGGCCTCCGGCTTCGGCGTAGAAGGGGGTGCGGTCGAGGATCAGCTCCACCTCGTCCCCCTGGAAGGCGACGGGCACCGCCTGGCCGTTGCTGACCAGGCCGCGGACCGTTCCCTCGTCCGTCAGTTCCTCGTAGCCGGTGAAGATGGTCGATCCGCCGCTGAGTAGCTCGGAGAAGACCGAGAGGTCCGCGTGGCCGGTCTTCTTGCCCTTGGCGTCCGCCTGGGCGCGCTGGCGCTGCTCGAGCATCAGGGCGCGGAAGCCGTCCGCGTCGACGGCGAGACCTGCCTCCCCCGCCATCTCCAGCGTGAGGTCGATGGGGAACCCGTACGTGTCGTGCAGGGCGAAGGCGTCCTGGCCGGACAACGGGCGGTCCGCCGCCTTGGACTCCCGCACCGCATCCTCGAGCCGGGCGGTGCCGGACGCGATGGTCCTCAGGAACGCCTTCTCCTCGGCGTAGGCGATCCGGCTGATCCGGGCGAAGTCCTCCTCGACGATCGGGTACACGCCCTTCATGGCGTCCCGTGAGGCAGGGAGCAGTTCCGGGAGGCAGGCCTTCTCCACCCCGAGGAGCCGCATGGCGCGCACGGCGCGGCGGATGAGACGGCGGAGCACGTACCCGCGACCCTCGTTCGACGGCGACACGCCGTCGGCGATCAGCATGAGCGAGGACCGGATGTGGTCGGCGACCACCCTCATGCGCACGTCGTTGGTGTGGTGGGGATCGTCGGCCGATTCGGCGCTCGTGTACTCCCGTCCGCTCAGCTCGGCTGCGCGGTCGAGGACGGGACGCACCTGGTCGGTCTCGTACATGTTCTCGACGCCCTGGAGGATCATCGCGAGGCGCTCCAGTCCGAGGCCCGTGTCGATATTCTTCTTGGGCAGTTCGCCGAGGATCTCGAAGTCGTCCTTGCCCGTTCCCTCGCCACGCTGGTACTGCATGAAGACGAGGTTCCAGATCTCCACATACCGTGAATCATCGGCTTCAGGGCCGCCGTCGACACCGTAGGCGGGCCCGCGGTCGTAGAAGATCTCGGAGCAGGGGCCGGCCGGGCCGGGCTGTCCCGTGGACCAGTAGTTGTCGGCCCGGCCCATCCGCTGGATCCGCCCGGCGGGCACGCCCACCTGGTCGCGCCAGATCTCGAGCGCCTCGTCGTCCTCGGAGTAGACGGTGATCCACAGCTTCTCGGCCGGCAGTCCGTACCCGCCCTGGTCCACGTCGGTGGTCAGCAGATCCCAGGCCATGCGGATCGCATCGCTCTTGAAGTAGTCCCCGAAGGAGAAGTTGCCGCACATCTGGAAGAACGTGCCGTGCCGTGCCGTCTTGCCGACTTCTTCGATGTCGCCTGTGCGGATGCATTTCTGGACGCTGACCGCACGATCATAGGGGGCCTCCTCGCGCGCCGTCAGGTAGGGAATGAAGGGGACCATTCCGGCGACGGTGAAAAGCAGCGAAGGATCACTCGACACCAGGGAAGCCGAGGGCACCACGGTGTGCCCGTTCTTCTCGAAATAGCTCAGCCAGCGGTCTGCGATTTCATGGGATTTCATCGGACTGAATCCTTTGTCTCAAGCGTGTGTCTCAGGCGTGGAAAAGTAACGGGTGCATGCCCGGAGGTTGCGTAACGGACGGCCCCGGCTAGGAAGCTGCGCGGCGGCCCGCGACAACGGGCTGCGCGGCGGTCTGCGACGAGGCAGGCACGTCGACGCCGAGAGCCGCCTTGAGGTCCGCTTCGCGTTCCCGCATGCCGGAGCGGAAGGCGTCCGCGAACTCCGAGATGCTGTCACCGACCTGGCCCACCGCGCGGTTCAGGCCCTCCGGACCCAGGGTCGACTTCACCCGGGATACCTTCCGTACTGCAAGAACTCCGATGGCGACGCCTGCTGCCATCCAAAAGGCTCTTCGAATCATGGTCGATCTCCTGCTTCTTCGCGGCTAGCGGCTGCGACGGCGGCGTGCTGGAACGTGGCGGCCGGCGAACGCGGAGCGGACGCCGTAGGAAAACGCAGCGACCTTGATGAGCGGCGCTCCGAGGGTTGCCGCCGCGAGCGAGGACAGGGCGGAGAGATTGGCCGATGCATCCGAGACGTGGGAGGTGATGCCGTCCACGGTTTTCAACTGCTGGTGGGTGGTGCTGACGGTACTGGTGACTTCCTCGATCAGCGGGGTGGTTTCGTCGGTGACGGTGCGGATGGAGGCACGCAGCTCGTCGAACACCTTGCCGAGCTTCCAGATGGGAACAGCCAGCAATCCGACCAGGATAGCGAACACACCGGCCGCGATCAGGCCGGCAATATCTCCACCGGTCATGGGCAGTCTCCTTTTGAGCGATTCTTCTGCGGGGCCGCCGGACGGCGGGTTTCTTCTTACCTTACCTACCCAATAGCCCGCGGCG
>NZ_KI914842.1:0-3045 GCF_000520535.1 Arthrobacter sp. H41 | reverse complement strand
GCAGGCACGACTAGCGTGCGTAGTACTCGACCACGAGCTGCTCTTCACAGGTGACGGGCACCTCGGAGCGCTTGGGGCGGCGCACCAGGCGGGCCTGGAGCTTGTCGAGCTGCACGTCGAGGTACCCGGGAACTGCCGGGAGGACATCGCGGTGCGCACCGGCTGCCGCGACCTGCAGCGGGACCATGGTCTCGCTGCGGGTGTGCACGTGGATGAGCTGGCCTTCGGCGACACGGAACGACGGGCGGTCCACGCGGGCGCCGTCGACCATGATGTGGCGGTGAACCACGAGCTGGCGGGCCTGGGCGATCGTCCGGGCGAAACCGGAGCGGAGCACGAGGGCGTCGAGACGCATTTCGAGGAGTTCGATGAGGTTCTCACCGGTCAGGCCTGCCGTGCGGCGGGCTTCCTCGAAGACGCGGGTCATCTGGGCCTCGCGGATGCCGTACTGGGCGCGCAGACGCTGCTTTTCGCGCAGGCGTACGGCGTAGTCGCTGTCCTGCTTGCGGCGCGCTCGGCCGTGCTGGCCGGGCGCGTAGGGCCGACGCTCGAGGTACTTCTCGGCCTTCGGAGTCAGAGCAATGCCGAGGGCCCGCGAGATGCGGACCTTCCGGCGGGCACGTGTGTTGTTAGCCACGTCTACCTTTCACTGTTTTTGCGGCGAAGAGCCGGCGCAGCTGCGCTGCGCGGCACTTTCTCTATGTTGCTGGCCTCCAGTGAGGAGAGCCGGGATTGGCCGCTTCCCGGTACTACAGTCCGCCGGCCCCCTACCCGCCGCACGCGAAAGGTGCGGAAAGGGAGACGAAGGGATCGGCGACTTGCCAGTCAACCTGCAATGTTAGCAGTTCCCTGCCCGGGCACTGGAATCCCCCGGCATCCGTGGGCCCGGAAGGGGGCCGGGAAGGGTCTCCCGCGGTTACTTCCCGCGGATGATCCGCCGCAGGCGACCGAGCCGGGTGGCGATATCGCGTTCGGCACCTCGATCCGTGGGCGTGTAGTAGTCGCGTCCCACGAGGTCGTCAGGTGCATATTGCTGGGACGCGATACCGTGCGGCTCATCATGAGAGTAGACGTACCCCTTGCCGTGCCCCAGCTGGCCTGCCCCGGGGTAGTGGGCGTCCCTGAGGTGTGCCGGGATGCCCTGGCCACGGCCCGCCCGCACGTCGGCGACGGCAGCATTGATCCCGTTGTAGGCTGCATTCGATTTCGGCGCAGTGGCGACGTGCACCGCTGCCTCGGCAAGGATGATCCGCGCCTCAGGCATTCCCACGAGCTGCACGGCCTGCGCCGCCGCAACCGTCGTCTGCAGGGCCGACGGATCGGCCATGCCCACGTCCTCCGAGGCGGAGATCATGAGCCGCCGCGCCACGAAACGGGGATCCTCGCCCGCTTCGAGCATCCGCGCCAGGTAGTGCAGGGCTGCGTCGACGTCGGAGCCGCGCAGCGACTTGATGAACGCGCTCGCGACGTCGTAGTGCTGGTCCCCTGCGCGGTCGTAGCGCAGCGCAGCGACGTCGACGGCCTTCTCCGCGTGCGCGAGCTCCACGTCCACGGCGCCCGACGGGCTGCCCTGCACGGAATGGGCCACACCCGCGGCCGCTTCGAGGGCTGTCAGGCCGCGCCGCGCATCGCCCGCCGCCAGCCGCACCAGGTGGGCGAGCGCCTCATCGGTGAGCCGGACGGATCCGGCGAGACCGCGTTCGTCGTCGACGGCGCGCTGGAGCAGGCCCGCGATATCGGCCTCGGTCAGTGGTTTGAGGGTCTGGAGGAGTGACCTCGACAGCAGGGGCGACACCACGGAGAAGGAGGGGTTTTCGGTGGTCGCCGCGATCAGGACCACCCAGCGGTTCTCCACGCCCGGCAGCAGGGCATCCTGCTGTGCCTTGTTGAACCGGTGGATCTCGTCGAGGAAGAGAATGGTGGTCCGGCGGTGCAGGTCCCTGCCGGTGAGCGCCTCATCCATGACCCGGCGCACATCCTTGACGCCGGCGGTGATCGCGGAGAGCTCCACGAACTGGCGGCCCTGACCGCGTGCAATGACATGCGCCAGCGTGGTCTTCCCGGTTCCCGGCGGGCCCCACAGGATGACGGACGACGGCCCCGCCGGACCGCCCGAATCGGTATCCCCGGCCAGGGTCCGCAGTGGGGAGCCCGGTCCCAGCAGATGCTGCTGGCCTACCACCTCGTCGAGGGTCCGGGGCCGCATCCGGACAGCAAGTGGACTCCGGGGGCGCTGCCCTCCGGCGGGGAAGCCGGTCCCCGGACCGCGTCCGGCGCCGGCGGGGACGACATCGTCGGTGTCGTCGTCCTCGGCGTCCATGCTGAATAGATCATTCACACCGCCAAGGCTACTGTGTAGCACGGACATCGCAGCGGCCGGCTGTCCCGGACGGAGGAGCACACTCATGACGGATACATTGACCGTGCTGGTCGCGGCCGACCGTCTTCCGGGCTGGCTCGAACGCTTCGCCGTCCGCAACGGCGGCTATACCTTTTCGGCCGAACCCGGAGCGGCCGTTCTCACCGGCGCCAACCAGTGCCGCGCGGTGATCACTCCCCCGCTGCCTCTGGCCCTGGAAGGGGGGTCGCCGGTCGAAACCGACGTACTCGAAGCCATTCGAACCGCCGCCGGTTCGCCCCGTACCGTCGGCGTGATCCTCATCCGGCGAGGCGGCTACTCGGTGGGCGTGTCCCGCAGCGGAATGCTCCTCGCGTCGAAGACCGGCACGCGCTACGTCCAGTCCCGCACCGCGGCCGGCGGGTGGTCGCAGCAAAGGTTCGCGCGGCGCCGCGCCAACCAGGCAACGTCCCTGGTCCTCGAGGCGGCGGAACGTGCAGCGGCCATGTTCGGCGGACACCCCGTCGAGTGCATCCAGCGCGGCGGGGACCGCGCACTGGCGACGGACGTGTTCGAGCAGGCGTCCCTGAGAAAGTACGCATCGCTGCCCCAGTTGCCGTTCGCCACGGTGCCCGATCCACGGCTCGTCATCCTGCAGCGAATCGCGTTGGAGACGACGGCGGTGCGGATCGCGATCACCGGCCCGC
>NZ_AZRZ01000436.1 GCF_000520535.1 Arthrobacter sp. H41 | reverse complement strand
GGGGGTCGCCGTCATTCCGGGATCGACGGGGCCGGCGGGAGGGAGGGTGGTTTCCTGCCGGCTGGGGAGCTGGGTGGTCATTGTGCGGGTCCGATCTCTTACCCGGAAACATCCCTGGTTTCCTTGTTGCTCGTTGCCTCGTTTGCAACGCTTTCCTCCAGTATGAACGCGGGGTACGATTAGTAAAAGTGGCCTTTATCCACCAGTCATCTTTACTTCTGCTAATGAATTGGACCCCTGCATGCTCGACGTCCGGAAGCTGCGGCTCCTGCGGGAACTGAAGATCCGTGGAACCCTTGCCGAGGTGGCCGCGGCCCTGCGCTACAGTCCCTCATCGGTCTCCCAGCAGCTGGCACTGCTCGAGAAGGAAGTGGGGGTGGAATTGCTGCGCAAAAGCGGCCGGCGGGTGCTGTTGACGCCGCAGGCCGAAGTGCTCGTGACCCACACCGCCGCTCTCCTCGAGACCCTCGACCGCGCGGAGGCGGATCTAGCAGCCTCCCAGACCAGGGTGGCGGGGACGGTGAGGATCGCGGTCTTCCAATCGGCGGCGCTGGCCCTCATGCCGGACGCCCTGACCATGATGACGCGCGAATTTCCCGACGTGCGGGTGGAGATGGTGCAGCGTGAGCCGGAGACGGCGCTGTATGAAACCTTCGCCCGCGACTTCGACCTCGTCATTGCCGAACAGTATCCGGGGCATGCGGCGCCACGGCATGCAGAGCTCGACCACCTCCCGCTCACCACCGATGCCATCCGCCTGGCGGTTCCGCCGGCCGGGCTGGACGGCGGAGGAATCCGGAGCGTGGTCGACGCCGCAGGGTCGGCCTGGGTGATGGAGCCGCGTGGTGCTGCCTCACGGCACTGGGCCGAGCAGGCCTGCAGGCTCGCCGGGTTCGAGCCGGACGTACGCTACGAGACGGCCGACCTGCAGGCACAGATCCGCCTGATCGAGTCAGGCAATGCCGTAGGCCTCATGCCGGATCTCATGTGGACCGGCAGGGAGACCACGGTGCAGCTGTTCGACCTTCCGGAGAATCCGCGCCGGTCCATCTTCACGTCTGCGAGGAAGGCCAGTGCGGAGCGGCCGGCGCTGCGAACCTGCCGCGCGGTGCTCGCCCGGGCAGCCGCCGTCGTCGCCGTCTGACGTGCCCGCTTGACGTGCCCCTCGATTGGGGCCGAGCAATAAAGCGGCAGTCCTGCGCGTTGCACAGGTAGCTGCGGAGTCATGGTTTTCGGCGTCCGTGGTGATCCCCGATTAAGGTAGACAGATGCCCACTCAGTTAGATCCGGTCTCAGTCCCCGCCACTGTGGAGCGCGTCGCTGAGACGATGCTGCCCACCAAGTACGGACTGTTCCGGCTGGTCGGCTACCGTGACGCCGAGAATGTCGAGCATGTTGCGCTGGTGCGGGGTTTCGAGGGGGAGCCTTCGCACGCGTCCTTGCGTGGCGTCACCCAGTCGGGAGCGCCTCTGGTGCGCGTCCACTCCGAATGCCTCACGGGCGATGCCCTTGGTTCCTACCGGTGTGACTGCGGCGAGCAGCTCGACGCCGCCCTGCATGCCATCAGCGAAGAAGGCCACGGCGTGCTGGTCTACGTGCGGGGCCATGAGGGACGCGGTATCGGGCTCCTCGCCAAGCTCAAGGCCTATGCGCTGCAGGACGCCGGTGTGGACACCGTGGATGCGAACACCTCGCTGGGGCTGCCGGTCGATTCACGCAACTACAACCAGGCTGCGGACATTCTGCAGGACCTGGGCATCTCACGGATCCGTCTCCTGTCCGCCAATCCCGCCAAGCAGGAGGCGCTCGAAGAGCTCGGCATCACTGTTGTCGAGCGACGCGGCCTCGCCGTTCCCGAGCGTGCGGAGAACGCGGCCTACCTCGCGACCAAGCGCGCACGCATGCGTCACGATCGGCCGGCGGCCGACGACGTGTGGCAGCAGCTGCTCGCAGGCGCCGCCCACCCGGTGGCCGGCGGCGTCGACGACGAGGACCTCGTGCACCGCTACGGGTTCATCTCGGCCACCGAGGGTTCGCTGGTGCTTGCCCACCTGCGGCAGAGCCTTGACGGGTTCATCGCTTCAAGGTCGGGTGATGACAGCTTCCCTGGAGCGGGGGAGGACCACGGCCATCTTGACCGGCTGCGCGCCCTCGTGGACGCCGTCGTTGTGGGGGTTGGTACCGTCCTCGCCGACGACTGCTCACTCACTCTCCAGTCGGTCCGCGGGCCGAACCCGGCGCGCGTGGTCCTCGACCCGAACGGCTCGATGCCCGTTACTGCCCGGGTGCTGACGGACGGCACAGCTCCAACTGTGTGGATGGTCGGCGAAGATGCCGTGGTGCCGGATGACCTAGGCAGTTCGGTGTGTGTGGTGCGCGTGAGGAAGGGCGGGTTCGAGCCGGCAGCAGTGCTGGAGGTTCTGCGGGACATGGGTTTCGCGAAAGTTCTGGTGGAGGGCGGCGGCAAAACCGTCTCGCGCTTTCTGTCCTGCGGTTGCCTGGACCGGCTGTACCTGACGACGGCTCCGGTGCTCGTTGGCGACGGCGTGCCGGGCATCCGCTTCACCGGAGCGGAAGCGCTTGCCGATGCGCGGACAGCTCCGGTCCGCCGCTTCCTGCTTGGCCAGGATGTCTGTACCGAGTTCAATTTCGGGGCGTCGGGCTGACGTCATGCACGTCGTCCTGATTGGGTCAGCCCTTCGTTCCGGCGGCCCTATTCCGGGTCGGAAACCCGCGAGCTCTTCTTTTGCAGGCGGTCGATGTGCTCGGAGGCCTCGGCCTTGTTGATGTCAGCCGGAATTTCCTCGCCTGCTTCGCGTGCAAGGGTATCGAGGTAGCTGCGCTGAGCCGCAGTCATGGGCTCGTCGCCGGTGACCCAGTCCTCGGGATCGCGGTTGATGCCGCTGTTGGGCTCAGGGTTCGGGCTGCCAAGTGTGTCTGCCATGTCGGTTCCCATCAGTCGTCGTGCGGTTGAACCATCAGTGTACTTACTTTCTGCTTCCGGGTTGGCCGAGTTTATTGCATCGGGCATCTCGTGCCGTTTCCACACCTGCCGGTCCTTTCGGCGCGCGGTTGGTGCTGCAGGTGCTTCCGCAGCCAGCTCACTGAATGAGCGGCAAGCTTCAGCCTTCCCCCTGAATAGCGCGCGCCCCCGCGGCAGCGGTTGGCCACCGCTGCCCAGCTGCAGATGCCGCGTTCAAGCACCCAGAGCGGCGCCCACAGGGCAGAACTGGGAGGGAAGACGGCGCCGCCGTCGTTCCTGCGCCTCCCTGTTTCGGCCATTACGACGACGGCGAGAGTTCCCGAGAGCAGCCACCCGGGCTTTCGTGCCGCGGCAAGAATGAGCGGGAGGATCGAGAGTTCGACGGCGAGGCGCCCCGGCTGGGCGAAACTGTCATAGGCCTGTCGGATCCGTTGGCCGAGGAAGTGCCTTGTGCTCGGTGGGACCCTGGCGACGAAGAGGTTGTCGGCCCGAATTTCCCGGCCACCCAGCGCCTGAACGGTGCGAATGAGCTCGAGATTTTCGAACAGGGCGTCGGTGCTATAGCCGTTTGAAACGGTGAGCACTGATCCTCGAAGGGCGAGAGTGCCTGGGTAGTCGGAGCCGAAAGCGCGGTTGAGCAGGGTTCTCGGGGTGTCCCAGCGGGCGTGCCAGGGCAGCGCCGTGAAGTAGTTCTGGGGACGGACGAGGTCGGCGTGGTCGAGCAGCGTCACGATTCGTTCGAGTTCACGGGGTCCGTAGCGAACGTCGTCGTCGGCGATGACGATGCGTTCGTGCCGTGCCTCTGCGATGCCTGTGAGGGCGCCCAAAGTCTTACCGTTGCTGGTGCTGGTGCTGGTGCTGGTGCTGGTGCTGGTGCTGGTGCTGGTCGCTGTCCCGCGGCCACGGCTGGACTCAGGGGCGCTGGGCCGCAAATGGCGTACCCGCTGCGGTAGGCGGCGCCGGTGCTCCTCGAAAAGCCCCTGGTCCGATCCGTCGACCACTGTGATGTCCAACCAGTCGGGCAGCGACTGCAGGTAAACCGTAAGCTCGTCGATAGGCCCGCTGTCCGCCCACTTCAAGGGAAGGACGTACTCCGCTGATAGCTCCACTCGGTGTGCCTCCTGGTTGCGCGAATGCAGTGCATTCCGTCCTTCCTCGGTCCCACCCGTATCGCAGTTCCCGGGCGGCACATGTGTCTTCCGAAGTGCGCGTTTGCCTTGTGGATAACACTGCCCCTTTCAGCGTTCTGCACTTAGTGTAAGGAATGCGTTGTAGGCATTCGCCGCACCACCTACGGGGGACACCAGTGCTTCGAGCGAGTTTTGTTGCAAGGATTCGACTACCGATCGCAGCTACTTCGGTGGCTGGGGTGCTGTTCCTCACCGGGTGTCAGGCTGCCGATCCCGGGGTGGGATCCGTACCAAGTCCAACGACCGCGCAGGCCGAAACACCTCCGCCGACCGCTGCAGTCTCCACCGCTCCTGCGGTGCCTGAGCCGACGCCGGCTTCGTCGGATGGGCCCGCTGCTAACCTGCCGGTGCCTGTGAAGCCTCCCTTGGCAGATGAGAATACGAAGGAGGGTCTGGAAGCCTTCACCCGGTACTGGTTCGAGCTCTTCAACTACGGGTATGCAACAAACGATTGGACGGCCTTCGACGCGGAAACTGACCCGGGATGTCGAACTTGCGCGAGCATTCGATCTGCAGTGGGAGAGGTCTACTCGGACGGCCGCTGGATAGGGGGAGCAGAATTTTCTGTCGTCGGCTTTACTTCACCGTTTGAAATGAACACATCGGGCTCCATAAGTTCATTCGTTGAGACTGAACAAGGCGCCGTTACATATTTTGATGCAGATGGAAGCGAGCTCAGTACGGACATCGCGTCCGAAGGGACAGTTGAAGTTGTGATTGCTCTCTTTGATGAAGGATCTTGGCTGATGCTGGACTACGGTCAGCCGGAAGGCACATAGTGAGCGGCCGTCCGTATCTCCCAACCAGATTCCACGGAATGGCCATCCTCGCCGCGCTCATGCTTATGGCGCTTTTCGAGGGTCCTCCGTCATACGCTGAGGCAAAATCGAACTACGATGTGCTGGCGAGGGACAACTCCTTTGACGCGGTTGGGGTGCAGAAAACGGAAAGGAAAGGTTCGGACAAGTCAGCCGCAGTTCCTGGACTTGACGTATCACCTATTGTCGCGCTCCCCGCCCTCGATGACGGCTTTTCGCTCATCTACGAACGCGCATGTACGAGCAATGTCGGTGAAAGCCTTGATCCAGCTACATGCACCCTGCTCAACGCCAGGTGCTCAACCGAGGAAGACGGGGTGCTGGTCAATTGGATCGAGGTCAACAATAACGTTGCCCCACCGACACAAACTCCCACTGGCCGTTCCTCGTGCATTTATCCAGGTCAGGAGCCGGAACCGCCTGTCGAGGGAGAACCCGCCGAAGCTCCTATCATCATCAGCATTGACGAGTTCCAGAGCCAGCCGATAGTTCAGTCCTTGGTGATCTCCCAGCCGCAGAACTTCGGACTGAAGAATGCCCATTCAAATGTTTATGCGCAGGCCCAGGAGCAGGAATTCGCCTTCGAATTCCGGGACGCGCAAATCAACCTCCGCGCATGGCCCGTGTCCTACGAGTGGAACTACGGAGACGGTTCCACTGTTGTGACTACGGACTCCGGAGGACCTGTCGCTGGAAACGGGTTCGACACCCAGACCCTGACGAGTCACCAGTACCTGGACACCGGGGACTACACAGTCTCACTCACGACCTACTTCGCCGGCGACTACTCCGTGAATGGAGGGCCGTTCCAACCCGTAGCCGGCCAGGCGAGTGTTGCTTCCGCCCCGCACGTCATGAGTATCTGGCGTACCGAGGGCCACAACGTTTCCCAGAATTGCTTCGAGAATCCGGCCGGAATCGGTTGTCAGGCGCCGGTTGGCAGGTAGCGTCGCGCTTTCCAGGACTTACCAGCGATCACGAGGACTTTCCAGGCTTCCTCGGGCTGGGAGGGTCAGGTTAGGCGGCTCTTCACGGTTCGTGGGGAAGCGGGCTCGTGTCGTAGATAGCAAGGGGGACTGCTGAAGGTTTGGTTGACTCCTGACCTGTGAGGATTGACCTTGCGGGTGGAAGGATGTTCATCATGCCCAAAGCCTTTCCCGAAGAGTTCCGCCGTGACGTTGTCGCGGTTGCCCGAAAGGGCGAAGCACCCCTGACCACGATCGCCAAGGACTTCGGGGTCTCCCCGGCAGCCCTGCACCGTTGGCTGAAGAAAGCCGATGAGGAAGACGATCCCAAAGCCAGAGCCGCGAAGGAGGAATCCACCGAACTGCGGGACGCCAGAAAGCGCATCAAGCTTCTCGAACAGGAAGCCGAAGTGATGCGCCGGGCCGTCGCGTACCTCTCCAGGGACGTCAACCCAAAATGATGTACCCGCTGGTCCTTGACCTTGCTGCTGACGGAATTGCCGTCACGGTGACCTGCCGGGTATTGAACTTCTCCAAACAGGCCTTCTACAAATGGAAGACCAACCCCGTGTCAAACCGGGACTGGGAGGAAGCGCACCTGATCAACGCGGCCATCGATGTCCACGCCGATGATCCGGCGTTCGGGTACCGGTTCATCGCCGATGAACTCAACGCCGTCGCCACCCATGTGGCCAGTGAGCGGCGCATCTGGCGCCTGTGCTCGACCAACGGCATCCTCTCCGTCATCCACCGCAAACGGATCGGTGGGCGCCAGCCAGGCCCCCCGGTCCACGA
>NZ_AZRZ01000435.1 GCF_000520535.1 Arthrobacter sp. H41 | reverse complement strand
ATTTGGATAGCATCTGGAGTCCTTTGGTTGCGGTTGTCGGGTCGGAACCGCCGGTTACGGCGGGTTGGCGAAGAGCGGCAGCACCTTGGCTGCGGCATAAAGGCTGTCGATCGCGGCCGCAGTCGGCTGGCCTGCGCCCAGCACGCTGCTGGGGAATGCAACCGCCACGGCGAACGGCCGCGAGGTGGGTCCCAGCACCGCGCTGCTCACGCCCGGGGGCTCGCCCGCACCGACGTTCCACAGCTGCCGAGCCGCCACCAGTCCCGCCGTCAGGTCAAGCTCGTCCTGTATGACGATCGCGATGTCGATCGCCACGTCGATCGCGTTGGCGGCGTCCTGTGGGTCGAAGGGTGGAAGCTCCTTGAGGCGAATATCCGCGAGGAGATACGGCCCGGACTGGCGCAGCTGGTCGAGCGTGGTGATCCGATGCGTCTCGAGGAACTCGTCCATGTCAATGTAGCGAAAGCGGCTCTCAAAGTCGGCGAAGCTGGTGATGTCCTCGATCGTCCCGATGGCCACCGTATCGATACCGGCGCCATCGCTCTGGAGGACAGCTGTAACCATCACCCTGGCCATCAGGTGTGCCCACAGCCCGAAGCCTGTCCGGGTCACTTCACCGCGCAGGTCGCCGAACTCGGGAGCCGGTTGCGTGACGGTCCAGGTGCCGGTCATCCGGTCCCGTCCCGGCACGAGCACCATCGGCTCCACCTCAAGGACCGTCAGTTCCTCGATGTGGTCGACCTGCGCGGACTGGTTGTCGAAAACCGCCGCCACCAGCCGCTCCAGGTGTGGGTAGGGCGCTCCGGCGGGACCTTTAAGGATAGTCGCGAGCGCAGTGGGATTGTGCAGCTGCAGGAGAGCGCGATCAGTGAATCCGGACACTGACGACCCCCCTGGTTTCCAGAGTGGCAAGGGCCGGGGTGGAGTGCCGCAGTGCGGTCAGATGAAGATGGAAATCAATCATCGGTGTGTCCGCCATAACTAAACGAGATGATGCCGGCGAGCGGTGGGATTATTCCCCGGTCCAAGTATGTCTGAGGGGTGTTATCGAGGTGTTATCGTGGCGTTACCGGTACGGCTCGATCAGCAGTGAGCGTATCGGATTCCCGACGGGTGCGAACGCCTTCGCCACCCGCCCGATCAGGTGAGACCCAGCTGGAACCAGCCGGCCCAGCCCGAGCGGGCGTTCCACCAAATGGACACGATCTTTCCGTCGGGCGCCGTGGTGAACAGATTAAGGTGATCAGCGTGCCGGGCGAGGACATTCACTGTTGATCCGGTTCGGGCCACCAGCGTGCCCAACTGGAACCAGCTCGACCAGCCACCGGAGGCACTCCACCACGCGCTCCAGACCCGGTTGTCGGTGCCGACCGTGAACAGGTCAAGGTGACCCGCATAGCGCGCGACGGCGGTGACTGGGGAGCCGGCACCGCCCGGCGAAGCGTACCCGCCCATGAGGTGGAACCAGCCGGCCCAGCCACTGCTTCGATCCCACGAGTCGGATAAGTGCGCCCATCGGAGGCTACTGCGAACACGTTCAGGTGCTCCGGATACCGGTCCACCACGGTGATCGGCGTTCTGGCGCGGGCGGTCAGGGCCGCCAGCGGTCCGATCCGGTTCCAGATGACCTGGCGGCAGATCCTGCAGAACGGCACGCCGAGGTTAAGCATCTTGCACGCGAATTCCGGCCGGAAGGCGCCGCAGTGGTAGTAGTGTGCCCCCTCGAACGTGCCAGCGGTGCCAGCCGGGATGGGGCTGGGACGGGAGTCCTCGGTGCTGCAGTCGGGATTGGTCATGGTGGGAACCGCGGTGACCGGATCGACCGCCCACCGCCACTCGAGCGAGGCCCGGTTCCTCTTGATGGTGACGTTGGGTTCGCCCGGCTCGGGGCCGGGATGGTGGTCCTGCCCGGTTTCGTCGTCGCCGGCGTAGTAGTAGGGATATTCATCCGCGAGGCCGAACGCGGTGTGCGCCATCTCGTGAATGCCGATTTCGGTGGCGCTGTCCGCCACGGAGTAGGTCCCGATCTAGCCGCCGCGGCCGCCGTAAATGGTGGAGTTGGCAATGACGAGCACGGTGGTGAATGCGGGAACCTGGGCCGCGGCGACCGTCAACGCGGTGGCCGCGTTGCACAGCAGCAGCCGCCGGATCCCGTTGCCGCATCGAAGTACGTGCGCGCGATAGCTCCGGTGCCGCCGGCGGATGCCGGATCGTCGCCACCCGTATCCGTCGAGGACACGTTCACCCGGAAGATGTTGATCGCCGGGGCGAGCTCGTTGAACGGCGGGGTGCCGAGGAACGCGTTCGCGAGCGCCGTGCAGGCAGTATCGAAAGCGGCTTGTTCACCGGCTCGGAAACCGTCGCCCAGGAGCACGACGTTGAACGCCCGGTTGCGGGGCGCCGAGCCCCGGATCTGCGTGGTGCCAAGAACTGAACCGTCCGAAGTGGTCATCGCTGATCACCCCGCCCCTTGATGGCGAAGCTGGTGATTTCGGTGATGACGGGCCCGCCGGGGCCCTGGTCTTCCCCGTCGCCGGGCGGCTCCAGCCCCCGAGTGCCGGGCGTTTCGACGTCGATCAACGCGATGGTGCGGGCTGCGCCTGGCGCCGGAACGACGACGGTGAACGCCCCGTGCGGCTTGTCCAGGGTGACCCGGGCGCTGGGCTTTCAGTCATGGCAGGTCCCTCTTCTCGGCAGCATTGGCGAGTCCTGTGCCAATGGTCCCGGGGGGATCGTTACTGGGCGTTATTCCCGTGGGTTTTCCGGCCCGAGTAACAGCTGAATAACACGTTCGTGGATACATTGAAGCATCATCCCCTAACGCTCCGAGGTTGAGTGCCATGATTGAATCTGATTCTTCCGGCAGCCGGTCCAGCAGACAGGAACCGGAAACCACTGGACGCTTCATCGTGGTTTTCGCTGATTCCGAGCCGGACCCGCCTGCGTTCCTGAGGTCCGCGGCCGGTCTGTCCAACGTGGCGGATTCCCGTGATTTCGGCAGGGGCCGAGTGGACCCTGCAGAAACCCGGGACGCGGATGCCACCGTCTTCGCTACACTTGGCGTCGCCGTCGTGACGCCCGACCCCCAGCAAAGGGGCGCCCTCCGCGCCTCGTCAAACCAGGCCAACGTGGTGTCCGTCTCGCCCGAACTGATCCACCATGTCCTCTCCGACACGCCCGGGGGCGACGGCTCGGCGTCATTCCAGGACACGGCGCAGTTCACCTGGGGCCTCCAAGCCGCAGGGGCGGCTGCTTCGCCGTGGACCGGCAACGGAATCAAGGTGGCGGTCCTCGATACGGGATTTGATTCCACGCACCCCGACTTCGACGACCGGCAGGTCACCGTCGAATCCTTCGTAGCCGGCGAAACGGCGCAGGACGGGCATGGCCATGGAACCCACTGCGTGGGTAGTTCCTGCGGTCCGCGTACCCCGTCCGAAGGGCCGGGGTACGGGGTCGCCTGCGAGGCGGAGATCTTCGCGGGGAAGGTGCTCAGCGATTCCGGGTCGGGAAGCGACGGCGGAATCATCGCCGGTATCGAGTGGGCGGTGGTAAACGGTTGCGCGGTGATTTCCATGTCGCTGGGAGCCGACGTCCAGCAGGTCCACCCGCCGTACACTGTCATCGGGAAGCGGGTGCTCGACCAGGGATCATTGATCATCGCCGCAGCGGGAAACAACGCGGACCGGCGCCAGCACGACTTCGGCTTCGTCGGCGCGCCGGCCAACAGTCCGTTCATCTTGGCCGTGGGAGCTCTGGATCAGCAGTTGGACCTGGCGTATTTCTCGTCGCGTACCCTGCCGGTGCGCGGCGGGCAGGCCGACATTGCCGGACCCGGCTACCAGGTGTACTCATCCTGGCTGATGCCCGACCGCTACCACACCATCAGTGGCACCAGCATGGCGACGCCCCATGTCGCTGGCGTTGCGGCACTGTGGGCAGAGGCGACCGGATACCGGGGGAGGGAACTCTGGTCGGTCCTGATGCAGGAAAGCCACCGGTTGATGGCGCCGTCGGTTGATGTGGGATCCGGGCTTGTCATGGCGCCGCAGGAATAGGACCGGATGAAGCTCACCGTGACAGTGAAGGAAACGCACCGCTCCGCGATTGACGATGTCGCGGGGCAGCTGCGTTCCTGCGGAATGAATATCGACCGGGTGCTGGGTGTTCTCGGCATGATTACGGGTTCGGCGCCGGAGAACTGTCGCTCCGCGCTCGAGGCCGTCGAAGGGGTTGCCGCCGTGGACGAGGAACTGCCTTATCAGCTGCCCCCTCCGGGAAGCGATATCCAGTAGCAGCGACGCCGGATGGACCTTTCACACGCCGGCGTCGGTGGTACTCCCGGTCTTGCCGCCGATATCGTTGAGCACCGTCTGCGCCTGGCGATCCACCAGGCCGGTGAAGAGCTGCTGGGCGGCACCGAAAGTGATGGCCCAAGCGACGATCTGGGCCGAAGTGTCGAGGTCGCTCAGGCCGGGCACGAATCCGCCGCGCATCAGCTGCAAACCGAGCACCGCGGTCAGGGCCCCGGCCGGCAATTTCAGGATGGCAAGGGCCAGGGGCAGTCCATACGGGGTGGAGGTGCCCCGGACATGCCTGAGGGACGCCGCTCCGGAAACTGCTGCCGCGATGAGCCCGAAAGCTTCGATGAAGAGCACATCCCCGCGCCGGGGATCGTCTCCGGTGGGGCAGGCCCGCCCCTCGGTCGGCTCGAAGCACAATTGCAGTTCATCGGGCCGGAACCAACCGGCGACGGCGAGCGCAGCAGCCAGAACGGTCAGTACCAGCGCGCTCATGATCAGTACGTTCCGGAAACTGCGCACGCGCGAGAATTCCTCACGTGATTCGACGCAGGCCGCCCGGAAAGCCGATACCACCATCAGCCGGGCGTCGTCGTCCAGCGGTGTTGCAGGCACTGCCTTGGCGGCCTTCTCGATGGCCACCCGTTGCGGATCCGTCCGCGGCAGGTGCAGGCGCACGTGGGCCTGGATGTTCGGAAGCTGTGACTGCACGAAGCCGACCGGCGCCCTCAGTAGCAGCGCCACCTGCGCGGCGTCCAGATGGCTCAGGACGCGTTCGACCACCGCGCCGTTGTACGAGGTCTGGATGGCGGGAGACTTTCGGGCGGCGACACGGGTGGCTTCGTTCAGGTGCCAGGTGATCGCGCCGTCCAGCACCGCTTTGCCCGCATCCGCTCCGGCGTCGATCCCCGACGCCGGGTCCCTCAGGGCCACCCACGCCGAAAGAGTCCTCAGCTGGGCCGCCGTGGTGAGCGCCTGCTCGCGCCAGGTCCGGTTGGTCGGCAGTCCCAGGGGAAGCTGGTCCGGCAGTTCGGGGGCCGTCACCCTAGACCTCCGGCAAGGAGGTTCTGGCTGTCGGGGTCTCAACTGTCCATCCGTGACGGGTCAGCGCATCCATCACCGGGCTGCTGGTTTCCGGCGCCAGCTGCTCCTCCGGGAGGGGACCGGTGGAGGCGGGAACCTGCACGTCACTGGGCTGTGGCGCGGCCATGCGCGTTACCGGGGCCGTCCCTGCCGGTTCGACGTCGGCAACACGGGACGGCACCGGTGCATCTCCGGCGGGTTCGCGGGCAGCTCCCGGGCCGGCATCGAGCAGCGGGGAGTGCGGTTGAAAGCGGGTACGCTCAGTTGCTTCGCTGAGCCGGAGGATCCGGACCATGACGGATGTCATCGTGGCCGTGTCGTCGTCGAACCCTCCGTGGGTGGTAGCGCTGGAGCTGCTCGCCGGCGGTCCCTGGCTGGGCGAGAACACCAGGTCGGCCGAAGGAGACTTCAGCACTGCGGCCAAGGTCGACCCGTCGAACGGGCTGTCCACGAACCGCTCCATTCCCAGAAGCGGCACCTCCCCGCCTCCCCGCCCTTCCGCGCCGTGCTCCAGGGCATGCGAGACCAGATAGAGCAGTGATTTCTGGTAGATGTTGAACTTCCCGGTCCCGACGACGTCGTTCAATTCCTGCGGGCCGCGGAGACTGAAGGACGCGAAGTTCTTCACGTGACCCGATTTGAGGTGCGGCAGCACCAACCGTTGAAAGTCGTCGATCCGAATGGCCGGCGCAAGCCAGGCCATCGAGGTGATGGGAACCCCTTCGTCCTTCAGTCGTGACAGGAGGTGCGCCGTGAAAATGGATCCGGCGCTGTGCCCCACGATGTGGACTTCAAGGGCCCCGTCGAGCTTTTCCGCATAGCGGCCCAGCCGCCGTGCCAGCAGGGATGCGCCGGGGAGTTTAGCCAGACCATCCGTGCCTGCTCCGTTCCGCGGCCATTCCACCGTCCGGGGGAGGGGCTCCGAGGCTGCCGCCGCGTTCTCCTTCATTTCGGTCCACATCCACCGAATGTTCGCCCGGGCGAATTTCTCGACGAACCGGTCAGCCTGCTCAACCAGATCGAACCCGATACCACCGAAGGGCAGTTTGCCGCGGATCATGTCTCCGAGATGGTTGATCATCGTTTCCACGGGGCCGCTCTGCCAGGCGAAACTGATCGGATACACCTGGTTGTTCAACCACCAGTTCAGCTGGGCCTGTGCTGTTGACAGCCCGGACCGTTCGTCCACGAGACCGCCGTGGGCATAGAGGACCACACGGCGCACCGCTTCTTCTGATCCGGTGGAACTCCCCTGCCAGAATTGGTGATACTCCTCCATCCGCTGGAATATGCGTTCAAGCTGTGCCGGGCTGCTGGTGAAGCGGCCGGTGGCGCAGAGCCTTCCCTCGTTGCCCAGATTGACCACATGTCGTGAGAGTCGGACCAGGTCCGGTCCGGGCCCCTCGGCGAGCACACCCGCCGTCGCATCCACCACCTTTGCACGGTTCCTGGTGCGGACGATGGCCGGAACGCCGGGCCGCGCGACCCAGGCGTCGTAGGCGGACGTGAGCCAGTCGTCGTAGGGGAGCGTTGCAAA
Organism: Arthrobacter sp. H41; assembly: GCF_000520535.1. GTDB lineage: Bacteria > Actinomycetota > Actinomycetes > Actinomycetales > Micrococcaceae > Arthrobacter_D. The sequence goes on along the minus strand of NZ_AZRZ01000435.1, from coordinate 36 downwards.
GCCGCCAAATCCCCACTCCGCGCCCCAGCTGTTCTG
>NZ_KI914841.1:5241-6988 GCF_000520535.1 Arthrobacter sp. H41 | reverse complement strand
GCGAGGCGCGGGCCCGGGTCCGGGCCGAACTTCCGGTGCTGGAGAGCCTGGGGCTGTAGCTGGACTAGCTCGACGGTGCGAGCAGGATACTCGTGACCGGCAGGGAGGAATCGGTGGCGAACCCGATGCCGCTCGGTGCGCCGCCGGCCATCACCACCTGCGCACCGAGGGCGGCCACCATGGCGCCGTTGTCGGTGCACAACGACGGCGGGGGCACGGTGAGCTCGATACCCGCGGCCGCGCAGCGCTCGGCGGCGAGCCCGCGCAGGCGTGCGTTCGCCGCGACTCCCCCGCCCAGCAGCAAATGCGTGATGCCGTTCTCGGTGCAGGCGAGGACGGCCTTGGCCGTGATGACGTCCACCACGGCCTCCTGGAACGACGCCGCGATGTCGGCTACCGGCACCGGCTGCCCGGCGGTTTCGAACTGCTCGATGCTGCGCGCCACAGCGGTCTTCAGTCCGCTGAACGACCAGTCGTAGCGGTGCGGCCCGGGCTGCTCCGCGGAGCCCATGTACTTGGGCTGGGTGAGCCCCCGGGGGTAGCGGATGGCGGTGGGGTTCCCCTCCTTCGCCACCCGGTCGATCGCCGGACCGCCGGGGTAGCCGAGGCCGAGGATCCGTGCCGTCTTGTCGTAGGCCTCACCCGCGGCGTCGTCGATGGTGGAGCCGAGCAGTTCGACGTCGGTGGCGATGCTGCCCACCCGCAGGATCTCGGTGTGCCCGCCGGAGACCAGGAGCGCCCCGAGATGGGGTGGGAGCCCGTGGGGAAACGTGTCTCCCAGCATCCCGACACCCACGTGGGCCACGAGGTGGTTGATCGCGTAGAGCGGTTTGCCGGTGGCCATGGCGAGCGCCTTCGCCGCCGAGACTCCCACCATGAGTGCACCCGAGAGTCCGGGACCTGCGGTCACGGCGATGGCGTCGACCTCCTCGAGGGTGACGCCGGCATCGTCGAGGGCCTGCCGGAGTGTCGGCACGAAGGCGTCGAGGTGCGCGCGTGACGCGATTTCGGGGATGACGCCGCCGAAGCGCACATGCTCCTGCATGGAGGAGGACACCGTGTTGGCGAGCAGCCGGGTGCCGGCCACCAGCCCCACACCCGTTTCGTCGCACGACGATTCGATGCCGAGTACCAGGGGTTCGATGCGGTTCATCGGCTGTCCTCCGGGATGGTTTCGGACGAATTCGAGGCGTCTGCCTTCGGGGCAGGAAGTGCCAGCCGCATGATCCAGGCGTCCACGCCGTCGCGGTAGTACTTCCGGCGGGTGTGGATGCGCTCGAAGCCGAAGCGGGTGTAGAGCTGCTGGGCGCGGGGGTTGTCGGCGCGCACCTCGAGCATCACGTTGTCAGCACCCCGCCGGGCTGCCTCGGCGAGGAGTTCGGTGAGCAGTGCGCGGCCGATGCCCCGGCCCTCGAATGCGGGAAGCACCCCGATGGTCTGGATGTCCGCGGTAGTGTCCACGTACATCAGGCCCGCGTAGGCGACCATTTCGCCGTCGACCTCGGCCACGACGTAGCGCCGCGTGTCTGGCTGGAAGAACTCGTCGTAGAACATCTGGAGCGGCCAGGCGTCGACAGGGAACAACTTGTTCTCCAGCCGTCCGACTGTTCCGATGTCCTCGAAGGTGAGGTCCCGCAGGGTGAAGCTCACAGGAGTGCCCGCTTTCGCGGCCCCGGGACTTTGGCGTCGGATTCCCGCAGGTACAGGGGCGTCGTGTCGCGGAGGGGAAGCCCTCGCGCGAGGCTTC
>NZ_KI914841.1:0-5141 GCF_000520535.1 Arthrobacter sp. H41 | reverse complement strand
TTCGCTCCGCGACGAGCCCCACCGATGCCGCATCGGGGGTGACGGCGGCGAACCCGGGCACGGCCGCCAGGTCCTCCGGATACAGCCCTGCTCCGCGCCCGTAGGCGGGCAGGTCCGGCAGGGTGGCGGCTGGTCCCACGTGGGGGCCGTCCAGGAGGGAGGGAAGGCCTTCTCCGCTCCGGGTGTACCGGGCCCAGTAGACCTCCTTGCGGCGCGCGTCGGTGGCCACCAGGAATTCGGAACCCTCGACGCCGTCAGCGCGGGCGTCATACGCAATCGCATCGAGGCTCATGACGCCGTGCAGCGGCACCTGCCACACGAAAGCGAGGGTGCGCGCCGTCACCAGGCCGGCCCGGAGTCCGGTGAACGGTCCCGGCCCCACCCCGGCGACGACTGCGTCAAGGTCCCGGCCCGCGACCCCTTCCGCGTCGAGGAGGTGCTGCACGGCGGGGGCCAGCACCTCGGCGTGGGCCCGGGTATCGGTGCTCGAGAAACGCTGCGCGACCGCGCCGTCCTTCAGGAGCGCGGCGCTGGCAGCGGCGGAGGTGTCGAGGGCGAGGATGAGCACCAGTACAGCCTAATCGAGCAGCAGCGACGCCGGTTGTCCGGCCGACCAGCGGGGCCCGTAGGCGGTGATGCTGACGTGCCGGAGCTCGTCGGCATCGTCGTCGAACGTCATCGGCACCTCCGGAGCGAAGCCTCCCATCGGTGCGAGGCCGCCTGCCTCCGGTGCCAGGCCGCCCCCCGCCGCCAGGGCCGTCGCCCCCGGGACCAGCCCGCCTCCCACCGGACGGGTGATGGTGACGTCGAGCCGGCTTGCGGTGAGGTGCTCGACGCGGCCGGCACCCCACTCGATGACGGTGATGCTCGTGTCCAGCGTCGCTTCGAGGTCGAGGTCGTCGATCTCGGCGGCCGATTCCAGCCGGTAGGCATCCACGTGCACCAGGCCCGGCCCGTCGCCGAGGTTCGGATGCTGGCGCACGAGGACGAAGGTGGGAGAGATGATGCCCGCCCGGACGCCGAGCCCGGTGCCGAGGCCCTGCGTGAAGGTGGTCTTGCCGGCGCCGAGCTCACCGGAGAGGACGAGCAGGTCCCCGGCCCGGAGGTTGGCAGCAAGCCGCCGGGCAAGCTCCTTGAGCTCCTCCGCCGACCGGACCTGATGCTCGACCGTCCATGCCGGGCTATTCATCGGCTGCCGTTTCGTTGAGATAGATCCGGGGCACACGGCTGCTGATCCTCGTGACCACCTCGTAGTTGATCGAGTGCGACGCCGCCGCCCAGGCCTGGACCGGCGGTGCGTCGGTTCCTCCGAAGAGGACAGCCCGGTGCCCGAGCGGATTCCGGTCCGTGTCCGCAAGACCGGCAGTACCGAAATCGATCACCAACTGGTCCATCGCGATCCTGCCGACCACCGGATAGGCCCGTCCGTCCACCATCACCGGCGCTCCCGTGGCGATCCGTGGAACGCCGTCGCCGTAACCCACCGGGATCAGACCGAGCGTGGTCCGTTCCGCCGTCCGGTAGGTGAATCCGTAGGACACTCCCTGCCCGGCGGGAACCTCCTTGCAGCCGGCGACCGACGTCGCAAGGGTCATCGCGGGGCGCAGGCCGAGATCCTCCGGAGTCTGGTCCGGGAACGGGGACAGTCCGTAGATCCCGAGGCCCACCCGCACCAGGTCGAAGTGGCAGTCCGGCCGGGAGAGGGTGGCGGGAGTGTTGGCGAGATGGCGCACCTCCACATCCACCCCGCAGTCCTCCGCGACGGCCACCGCTTCGCGGAAGCGCTGCAACTGGTCATCGGTCTCGGGCCGCTCGGGTTCGTCGGCGACCGCGAGGTGCGAGAAGATGCCCACCACCCTCAGGAGGCCCTCCTCCTGGTACTCGAGGGCCTTGCCGAGCAGGGCATCCCACTGCTCGGGAGGGCAGCCGTTCCGTCCGAGTCCGGTGTCGATCTTCAGATGGACCCGCGCGGGGCGCTCGAGGGACCGTGCCGCGGCCACCACGTGCTCAAGTTCCCAGCCGGAGACGCCGAGGTCCACCGAGTGCTCGATACCGGCGGCGAAATCGGAACCGGGAGTGTGCAGCCAGGCGAGCAGCGGCGCTTCGATTCCTGCTTCCCGGAGCGTGACGGCCTCCGCGATGTGCGCCACCCCCAACCACGTTGCTCCCGCTTCGATCGCCGCCCTGGCCACGGGCACGGAGCCGTGGCCGTACGCATCGGCCTTGACGACGGCCATGACCCTCGCGGGGCTCGCGATCTGGGCGATATGGCGGACATTCGAACGGACGGCGTCGAGGTCGATCTCTGCGCGGCGGTCAGCCGGGGCCGGACTTGGAAAACTCACGGGCCTATTCTGTCACTGCTGCGGTTGGTGACGGGTCGACGCGGCGCCCGGCTCCCCCTCGGCTACGCATCCGAGTGCCGGGCGATGGTGGCCGACGCGCGGCGCACGGCCTCGAGCGGCACATCCGACACCAGGTCCTCAAGGAAGCCATAGCGCCGGAGCCATTGCTTGCGGACGCCGTCGCGCTCGGCGCTCATGCGGTGCCACCAGTCGGCGATGTCCCCCCAGCCCGGCGCGGCGAGCGATCCTCCCACATGCTGGACGGAGAGCGAGGCGCACAGGTTGGCGAAGCCCAACCGATCAGCGAGCGGCAGCCCCAGGAGATCGGCCATCACGAAGCCTGCGCTGAAGCAGTCACCGGCGCCGGTGGGATCATACGCGGTGACGGGAAGCGCCGGCACCCACTCCTCCTCGCCCGTCAGTGAGTCGATGGCCATGGCACCGTGCTGCCCCACCGTCACCACTGCCACGGGGACGCGGTCCGCGAGCGCGTACAGCGCGGCCCAGGGGTCGTCCGTCTGCGTGTAGGCCATCGCCTCGGCGCCGTTGGGCAGGAAGGCGTGGAAATATTCGAGGGAGCGCAGGGTCTCCGGGGCCCACTCCCCTGCAGGATCCCACCCCACATTCCCGAAAAGCTTCGTTCCGTTAGCGCTCGCGGCACGCGCCCAGCGTTCGACTTCCGGTTCCACCCCGACGACGGCGGCGCGGCAGCGCGGCGGGTCGCCGATCAGCGTCGACGCGGAGAGGGGCGACGGGTGGCCGTGGGTCACCATGGAGCGGTCGCGGTGCACGGACAACGAGACAGTGACGGGCGAGTGCCAGTCCTCGAAGACCCGGGAGCGGGAGAGGTCTACATACTCCTGGTTCTGAAGGATGTTCCAGTTGGACTGCCCGTACCCGTCGTCGCCGAACGCGGCCGCCAGCGTGGTCCGGAGCCCCAGCCTGCTTGCCGCGATGGCCTGGTTCGCGATCCCTCCGGGGCCCGACCCCATGCCGTCGGTCCACACCTCGGTGCCGGGCGACGGCAGTTGCTCGAGTCCGGTGAAGATGATGTCGAAGAACACCTGGCCGGCGAGCAGCAGGTCGAACTCGGGTTCCTCGCTGGTCCGCCGGCCGGCCAGGGGATCGAAACGGTGCTCATGAACCATGTACGGCACAATACTCGTAGGCTGCACCGTCAGCCTCCGAGGTGCTGGGGAAGGGAGCTGAACGCCGATGAAACTGGTGATTGTAGGCGGCGGCGGGTTCCGCGTCCCTCTGGTCTACCGCGCGCTGGCCCAGGGGCGCTTCGCCGGCCTGATCGACTCGCTGGTCCTTGTGGATACCGACGCCGGGCGCGCGGAGGCCATCCGCCGGGTACTCGGGGACATGCCGCTTTCCGGGGAGGCAGGACGCCCGGACGGACTCCCGCCGGGCGCCGGTTCCGGGGCCGATGGCGGCTCCGCACCGCAGGTGGACCCTGACTCCGGGCACCGGCCCGCGGTGGAGGTCCAGCCGGACCTGCGCACCGCGCTCGCGGGGGCCGACGTCGTCTTCGCCGCAGTACGCAGCGGTGGACCGGAGTGCCGGGTCCTTGACGAGCGTGTGGCGCTCAAGGCGGGCCTGCTGGGCCAGGAGACCGTCGGCGCGGGCGGGATCTCCTACGCCCTCAGGTCCATCCCCGACATGATGCAGGTGGCGCGGCTGATGCAGGAACACGCGCCCGATGCGTGGCTCGTCAACTTCACCAACCCTGCCGGAATGGTGACCGAAGCGCTTCGGACCGTCCTCGGGGAACGCGTCATCGGGATCTGCGATTCCGCGTCGGGCCTCGTGGCCCGTGCCTCCGCCGCCGCGGGGATCCCGCTGCCCCTCGGATCCCTCGCCGGTGTCGACTATGTGGGACTGAACCACCTGGGGTGGCTGCGGGGGTTGATGCACGACGGCGAAGACCGGCTCCCGGCCCTGCTGCGGGATCCCGCACGGCTGCTGTCCTTCGAGGAAGGCCGGGTGTTCGGGCCCGACCTTCCCCGGCTGCTCGGCACCCTGCCCAACGAGTACCTGTTCTACTACTACTTCCACCGCGAGGCACTGCGTGCTGTTTCATCCGCAGGACAGACCCGCGGCGAGGTCCTCGCGAGCCAGCAGCATGGGCTGTACCCGAGGCTGCTCGAGGCATCCCGGCCGTTCGCGGTGTGGGAGGAAGCGCGGTTGGCGCGGGAGTCGGGCTACCTCGTGGAGGCGCGCCACCCGGACGAGCAGCGGGAGCTGAGCGACCTCGCCGGCGGCGGTTATGAGAGGGTCGCGCTGCAGGTAATGCACGCATTGCTGACCGACACTCCTGCCGAACTGATCCTGAACGTCCGCAACGGCACAACCTTTCCCGGACTGCCGGAGGACGCCGTCGTCGAGGTGCCCGCGCGGGTGTCCGGCAGCGGGGCCGTTCCGCTCTCCGCTGCGCCCCTGACCGTTTCCCAACTCGGTCTGATGGCCTCGGTCAAGGCCGCCGAGCAGCAGGCTGTGCAGGCAGCGCTGTACGCGGACAGGGCTGCCGCCCTGTCCGCTTTAACGCTCCACCCGCTCGTCGATTCAGCCCATGCGGCAGCCCGGGTACTAGCTGGGTATGAGGAGGCTTTTCCCGGGCTAGAGCGGTTCTGGCGGGTGTGAGAGCTCGACCGGCTCGAAGGTGGAGCGCTCCGGGTCGCCGTTCGGGTCGAAATCACGGCGACCCAGCAGCCAGTCCTCGCCTGCCTTCTCCGAATCGAAGTAGCAGGTGGGATACGGCGGGCGATGCACTCCGATGAAGAATCCCGCCAG
>NZ_KI914840.1:48071-64890 GCF_000520535.1 Arthrobacter sp. H41 | reverse complement strand
CACCTCCAGTACAGTACGAGTACCCATATCCATGGGCGATTGGCGCAGCGGTAGCGCGCTTCCCTGACACGGAAGAGGTCACTGGTTCGATCCCAGTATCGCCCACGAAAGCGTCCCTGTACGGGACGCTTTTTTTGCGGACGTAGCTCAGCTGGCTAGAGCACCACCTTGCCAAGGTGGATGTCGCGGGTTCGAATCCCGTCGTCCGCTCGCAAGTCACTGTACTGCCGGATTATTTCCAGAGTTAGACCAGAGTTATCCGGCGGCCGCTCGTTTGGGCCACGGTGGGGTGGCCGAGAGGCGAGGCAGCGGCCTGCAAAGCCGTCCACGCGGGTTCGAATCCCGTCCCCACCTCCAGTACAGTACGAGTACCCATATCCATGGGCGATTGGCGCAGCGGTAGCGCGCTTCCCTGACACGGAAGAGGTCACTGGTTCGATCCCAGTATCGCCCACGAAAGCGTCCCTGTACGGGACGCTTTTTTTGCGGACGTAGCTCAGCTGGCTAGAGCACCACCTTGCCAAGGTGGATGTCGCGGGTTCGAATCCCGTCGTCCGCTCCATCTCGTCCGCTCCATCTCGTCCCCTCCAGCCTCGCCCCCTCCACTGCGTGGCTGAACCTCATTCGATGATCTTCAATCCGATGACACAGCCCACGATGCCCAGCACCAGGGCCACCTTGAGGAGCGACGCCTGCTCCCCGCCGAATGCCATGGCGTAGGCAACAGTCAGTGAAGCCCCGATCCCCACCCACACGGCATAGGCAGTTCCCACGGGGGGCCTGCGCATGGCCCAGGCGAGCCCCGCCATGCTGGCGATGAGCGCCGCCCCGAAGACCAGGGTCGGCCCCGCTTTGGTGAAACCCTCGGACCTGCCGAGTGCCGTGGCCCACACCGCCTCAAGCACACCCGAGATGATGAGAACCAGCCACGCCATCTTCGTTTCCCTTCCGATTGCCGCCCAGTGTCCGCCCGACGTCGTCCCTGGGGCACCGCTGGATACCGCTGGATACCGTGTCCCGTTCGGCCGCTCGTCCCACCTTCGCATGAAGCTTCACCGGGTGGTCCAAGGTTCCTCGGCCACAGCGTTCCCGCCGTTATTTCCGGTAGCGAACAGCCAGCAAAAGGTCAGGAAAGTGGGCTACGATCGACAGCGAAGGGGACGGAATTCCGTTCCCACGGATGAAAGGAGGTGCCTGTTGTCTTTATTTGACGGGCTTAAAGGCAAAGCCGGTGGATTGAAGGAAAAGGCGACCGCGCTGGTTGGCTCGAACTCCGGAAAAGTGAAAAACGGCATCGGAAAGGCCGGCCACTTCGTCAATGGCCGCACCGGTGGCAAGTATTCCAAGCACATCACCGGAGTCCAGGCCAAGGCCTCCACGCTGGTGGACAACGTCGAGAAGACCCATAAGTCCAACGGGATCAATCGCGATGTCATCCGCGACGAAGGCACCGGAACCACGGGTCCTTCCACCCCGGCTTAGACGCCTGCAGCACGACAAAAGGAGCGCCGGTCCCGCCGTGAGGTGGAGCCGGCGCTTTTGCGTGTCGCTTTTGCGTGTGCCAGGTTGTCAGCCCGCGTTGCTCCCCTGGCGGGCCAGGGCGGTGAGACGGGACACCGCGCGGTAGTACTTCTTCATGTACCCGCCGTGCATCATCTCGTCCGTGAACAACCTGTCGAAGGTCGCTCCACTGGCCAGAATCGGCACGTCCCGATCATAGAGCCGGTCCGCCAGGACCACGAACCGCAGCGCCACCGCCTGCTCGGTGATGGTCTGCACGTCATGCCAGGCAACGGCGTCGATGCCCTCGAGGAGCTGCCGGTATCTGCTCGGGTGAACTCCGGCCAGGTGGTTGATGAGTTCGGCGAAGCCGTCCTCGGCCAGCGTGCCGCCGTCGAAGCCGCGAATGCGGTCGCGGAGCCCGGCCTCGGTCAGGGGCTGCGGCGCCTGCGGCAGTCCCCGGTGGCGGTAGTCCTCGCCGTCGATCCGCGAAACGTCGAACTGATCGGCGAGCACCTGGATCTCGCGCTGGAAGTCGACGGCAGCGAACCGTCCGTCGCCGAGCGAACCGGGGAGGGTGTTCGACGTCGCGGCGAGCTTGACGCCGGCGTCGGCGAGCTCGCGCATCAGCCGTGACATCAGCACCGTGTCGCCGGGGTCGTCGAGCTCGAATTCGTCGATGCAGACCAGTCGGTAGCCGCTGAGTGCGTCGACCGTCTTCCGGAAGGACAACGCCCCCACCAGGTTCGTGTATTCGACGAACGTACCGAAGGCCTTGGGGCCGGCGGATGCGTGCCACAGCGACGCCAGCAGGTGGGTCTTGCCGACGCCGAACCCGCCGTCGAGGTAGATGCCCGCCCGGGCCGGGGCCTTTTTGGCGCCGAAGAATTTTCGGAATCCCGAGGGCTCCGGCTCGTTCACCGAGACCGCGAAATCCCGGAGCGCCCTTACTGCCGCGGACTGCGAGGGCTGCTGCGGATCGGGCCGGTAGCTGTCGAAGGACACGTCTCCGAAACGCGGCGACGGGTAGAAACCGTCGAGGAGCTGGTCAACCGAGACCTTCGGCACCCGGTGCGTCAGGTGCTCTATGTTTGCCACAGGGTTTGCCACAGGCGTGGACCGCTTTCTCATGCCGGAAGGGTGGTGCGCTGCGCCCGGAGGCGCTCACGCTACGCAAGAATACGGCACTTCCGCGGCACCACCGGCTCCCGCGATGGAGCTTGCGCCCGGTACCGGCCTGGAGTGCCGGGGAAAGGCGGTCCGGAAGTATTCGGGCTCCCGCGTGGTTAGGCTAGAAGGAAACCAACCGCCAGGAGAAAGGTCGCCATGACCATCGGGAACGACCCCCAGGAAAAGTTCGCCGCCTATGCCCACCCCGAACGGCTTGTGTCGACTCAGTGGCTTGAGCAACACCTCGGAGCAGAGGGACTGGTGGTTTTGGAGTCCGACGAGGACGTCCTGCTCTACGAGACCGGCCACATCCCGGGAGCGTTGAAGATCGATTGGCACAGCGAGCTCAATGACGAGGTGACGCGGGACTACGTGGACGGCGCCGGCTTCGCAGCGCTGATGTCCGCCAAGGGAATCTCCCGCGGTACCACCGTGGTGATCTATGGCGACAAGAGCAACTGGTGGGCGGCGTATGCCCTCTGGGTGTTCGCTCTCTTCGGACACGAGGACGTGCGGCTGCTGGACGGCGGGCGGGACAAGTGGATCGCGGAGAACCGCGCCCTGACCACAGACCGTCCTGCGGTCTCCCCCGCCGACTACCCCGTCGTCGAACGCAATGACGCTCCGGTGCGCGCCTACCTGGGCGATGTCCTCGGCCACTTCGGCAATCCGCTGATCGATGTCCGCTCTCCCGACGAGTACACCGGCGTCCGCACCCACATGCCGGCCTACCCGGAGGAGGGCGCCATGCGCGGCGGGCACATTCCCACCGCCGCATCCGTCCCCTGGGGCCGCGCTGCGGCGGAGGACGGCACGTTCCGCCCGCGCGAAGAGCTCGACGCGATCTACCGGGACGAGGCCGGACTCCGGACAGGCGACGACGTCGTGGCCTACTGCCGCATCGGCGAGCGCTCGAGCCACACCTGGTTCGTCCTCGCGTACCTGCTGGGCTTCGACAAGGTCCGGAACTATGACGGTTCCTGGACCGAGTGGGGCAACGCGGTTCGCGTGCCGATCGTCAAGGGCACCGAGCGCGGCTCGGCTCCGGCTCGCGCGAACGCGGTGTCGGGCAGCTAGCCATGACCGACGAGACACTGCCTCGCCAGCTCGCCGAGATCGTGGACGACTTCCAGGACCTGACCGAACCGGACCGGCTCCAGCTGTTGCTCGACTTCTCGCGCGGGCTCCCGGAACTGCCGGCCCGACTCAAGGAGCACCCGGAACTCCTTGAGCAGGTGGTCGAGTGCCAGAGCCCGCTCTTCCTCTCCCTCGAGATCGGGGAGGCGCCCGAGCGGCCCGTGCACCTGTTCTTCTCCGCTCCCCCGGAAGCGCCGACCACGCGCGGCTTCGCGGGCGTCCTGCTCGAGGGGCTCGACGGTCTTCCCGCCGCCAAGATCCTCGCAGTGCCCGACGACGTCCCCGACCGGCTCGGCCTCACCCGTGCGATCACTCCCCTGCGAATGAGGGGAATGACGGCCATGCTGGGCAAGATCAAGCGGAAGATCCGGGAATCGGACGGATGATGCCCCGCACCGGCCGGGGAGCCTAGGCGGAACTTGCCGGGGGGATGCGTCCCCCCGGCATCGCCTTTTCGTACAGCAGTTCGTTCAGCCACCCCGTGACCGTCCGCTCCCAGCGCTCGGGAGCCACATTCCACTCCTTCGTGTGGCGGGGGNCGTGTGGCGGGCGCGGTGGAACCGCTCGAAGGTCACGAAGGCCCGGTTCCGCTCGGCGAGCTGCGCCGAGGCACCGACCGGGACGAACTCGTCGTCCTCGCTGTGCAGGATCAGGGTGGGGATGGTCAGCTGCTCCGCGCGGGCTATCCAGTCCATGCTCTTGAGGTCCAGCGGAGCTGCGAGGCCGGTGATCCGCTTCGCGGCGTCGTTGGCCAGGAGCCACTGACCGAGCCTTCCCACGGGGGCTGGGATCCTGTTGAGTTCGGCGTGGTGTGCCAGCACCTCGATCCAGTTGATGACCGGGCCGTTCAGCACCAGCGCGCTGATCCTGCGGCGGTGACGTGAGAGATCGGCTGTCTGGAGGGCGATCGCACCGCCCATCGACCATCCGAACAGCACCACCTGCCGCGCGCCATGCGACACCGCGTAGTCGATGGCCGCCTCGACGTCGCGCCATTCGGTCATTCCCAGGCCGTAGCGGCCGTCCGGAGCCGAGGGCGCTTCGCCGTCGTTCCGGTAGGAGATCACCAGGGTGGTCAGGCCGAGGTTACGCGCAGGATGCAGCGCCCGCAGCGTTTCCGAGCGGTTGGCACCCCTCCCGTGGATCAGGATCGCCCAGGTTTCGGAGGGAACCTCCGCGCGCACCAGCCATGCGGGTGCTCCGCCGCCGTCGACGGGGATCGTCACCTCCACGTCCGCGAGCCCGAGATCCGACGGCACGGCGTAGACGGCACCGCTCCACCACCCGCGGGTCGCGGCGGCGAGGTCTCCTGAATAGACCTTCTCGACGTCGCGCTGCACAGTGCCCTCCCGGGGGACGTAGGAGCGGATGGCGCCGATCCGCGCGTGGCCCGATCCGCGTCCGAAGTAGAGGCTGTAGGTTCCCTCGACGGTGGTGTCGTCGTTCGCCGGAAGGATGACCTGCTGCCCGGTGCCCGTGTTGACGACGGCCAGGATGTCGAGGTTCTCCTCCCGGTACCGAGCCGGAGTCACGATCTGGCGGGCGAAGTGCGCGGCGAGGCCGGAGGCGGCTCCCGCAGCCGACGACGTGAGGACGGCTCCGATCCCGACGCCGAGCGCGGTCCACTTGATCCACGGAGAGGTGGTGGGGTCCGCTGCCGCGGGCCCTGCTTGCTTCGGTGACATACCCACATTCTTACCCGCAGCGAGTGGGAGCGTCGATTCGGGCCCGGAGGCCACTCCCCGGGGCGGGGCTGATTCGCGGACGATACCCGGCTAATGTTCTGTGAATGAGCCAGACAATCGTGGTACTGACCGAGGAAGCACTCACCGACGCCGACGCGCTCAACCTGCAGAAGCTGCAGGGCGACGACGCCGCGGAGTTCCTGCTTCTGGTTCCCGAGGACCGCAACACTTCGGTGGTGGGTGAATTCCTCCACCACCTGAGCATGCTGGAGCTTGCCGAGGCCTTCCGCGGCCTGTCGAAGGACGAGACCCAGAAGGACGCGCCGGCTCCTGCCACCGCGCTCCAGATCTCGCTGGAGACGGCGATGCGGCACGGGCTTGCCGCACACGGGAGGACAGTTGCCGGAAACGCGGTGAAAGCCCTCGTGGCAGCTGCAGGAGAGACCGACGCGTCCCAGGCGGTCGTGATCACCCGGCCGCATGCCGTTGCCGACACGTTCCATCGGGACTGGGCGAACCAGGCCCAGGACCAGCTGGGCATCGCTGTGCTCCACCTATACTCCGGCTCGGGATTTATTGGCGACTCGTAGGCGTTGACCCGAATATGACTATCGCGAAGAATTCCCACCAGCCCGAGGTTTCCAAGAGCGACGACGAGTGGCGGCAGGAACTGACGCCCCAGGAATTCCAGGTGCTCCGGAAAGCCGGCACCGAGCGTCCCTACACGGGTGAGTACTACGACTCGCACACCGAGGGTGTCTACCAGTGCCGCGCCTGCGCGCAGGACCTGTTCACCAGCAATGAGAAGTTCGACTCCTCCTGCGGGTGGCCGTCCTTCTGGGCGCCGCTCGCCGAGGACAGGGTGCGCTACCTCCACGACCGTTCGCTCGGCATGGAACGCATCGAGGTCCGCTGCGGCCGGTGCGACTCCCACCTCGGACACCTGTTCAAGGGTGAGGGATTCCAGACTCCGGTGGACCAGCGGTTCTGCATCAACTCGATCTCGATGAAGCTCGCTCCCTCGAACGGCGCGGAGTAGCCGCGAAGACCGCTCGCCTACGCCTTCCGGCAGCGGGCGCAGGCGCAGTCCCGCTGGTGCTTTCGACAGGACGTACCTCGTCGAGAAAAAGCGTTTCTTATGCTGGAGTACTTCCAGCGTAAGGAACGCTTTTTTATTGCTACGCTCGTGCCAACCCCAGATGAATGCCCGGAAGTATCCCGGGCCGGCACCGAAAGCAGGCGACATGACCGCGACACCAGTGGCACCAGCAGCCCCCGGCACAACAGCTCCGCAGCTCCATCCGGCATGGTCAGCGCTCAAGGCGGCAGCCACCGAACTGCAGGACCTGCAGGTCAAGGACGGTTCCATTCCCGAGCCTGGGAACCACGCCCGTGCGTCAGCACTGACGGAAGTCCTCACCGGGTCGGTGCGGGAACTGCTGCCGCTGTTTCCCCATGACGCAACCTATCTGGAGCTGGTGATCACGGATTTCCAGGCCTGGGAGACCGCGGGCTTCGGGGTTCCCGACTTCCTCGACTCGCTGCTGGCATTCCAGCCGCAGCAGAGCCGCATCGACGGTCTGCAACACCTGGTCCTGTTTCCCATGTATACCCAGAACGGCAGCTCGAGCCGCCTGGTGGAGGCCGTGCTGATCGAGGTGCTCTGGCCCGAATTCATCGCCGAACTCGAGGCCGGCGACTACTCGAACGGCCTCTTCGTGCCCATCCGCTTCCTCGATTTCACTTCCGGGTACAACACCAACTCGGCGGTCCTCTTTCCCGAAACCGTGGCCGTACGGGAGACCCCCACCTTCACCTGGGGTGCCATCTTCGCCGACCGCGAAGCTGCCCGCTTCCGTCGTGTGGTGCGGGCGGCCGCCGAGATCACCCGCCTCGACCTGCCGGAGGAGGCCCTCGAGCTGCTCGATGACCAAGAACTCACCGAGGAGGCCTTCGTGATGTGGGACCTGATCCACGACCGCACCCATATGCGGGGTGACCTGCCCTTCGATCCCTTCATGATCAAGCAGCGCATGCCCTTCTTCCTCTACTCACTCGAGGAACTGCGGTGCGACCTCACCGCCTTCCGCGAATCGGTGAAAATCGCCCGGGACGACGACGCCTCCCCCGAGGCGCGCAGACACGCCAGGCTCGTCCAGTACGCCGTCATCTTCGACCGCATCTTCCGCTTCTCCATCACGGGCACCCGCGTGCGCAACTACGACGGCCTGGGCGGGCAGCTGTTGTTCGCGTGGATGCATCAGCACCGCGTCCTCCACTGGACCGACACCAAACTGACGATCGACTGGGACGAGGCCGCCGACGTCGTCGTGGCCCTCGGCGAGGAGATCGAGCAGCTGTACTGGCGCTCCATCGACCGTCCCAAGACGGCACACTGGCTCGCCGCGTACCAGCTGGTATCGGGAACCGTCACCCCGCATCCCGCGTCGCTCTGGGCGAAGGGGCCCGACGCACTCGAGCTGGCCGGGCCGCCGCGCGGGCTGACCGACGCCGTGCTCGACGACGAGTTCCCCCTCTCGATGTTCTTCGAGGCACTCGAGCGCAAGATGAAACCCGTCATCGAATCGACGGCCGGCATCACCGGAGCTGCCGGGTGAACGGCGACGCAGGAAGCAGCAAGGACGGAACGCCCGGAGATCCCGGCGAATTCCTGTCCGGCAGGAGCGTGGTCGTGGCGGGTGCCACGAGCGCGGCGGGCGTCGCGGTCGCCCACCGCCTCGCTGTCGCCGGGGCCCGGGTGATCGGCGTCGGTTCCGATGCCGGGCGGCTCGATGCCGCGCTGGGCGGTGTTCCCGGCATTGAGCTGCGCGTCTGCGACCTCACCGACGCCGCGGCGGTCCGATCCCTGGCCGCGCAGCTCGCCGAGGAGTACGACGGCGGCGTCTCGGCCCTGGTGCACCTCGTAGGCGGCTGGCGCGGCGGGCAGGGAATCGCCACGCAGACCGACGAGGACCTCGCGTTCCTCTCCTCCTCCGTGTTCGGCACGCTCTTCAACACCAGCCGGGCGTTCTATGACCAGCTAGCCGCGAGCAACGGGAGCCTGGTGGCGGTGTCGGCGACCGCCGTCGAGCAACCCACGGCGTCTAATGCGTCCTACGCGGCCGTCAAGGCAGCCGTCGAGGCCTGGCTGCGGGCGGTCGCGGACGGGTTCGCGAAGGACGGTACATCGGCCGCGTCCACGGCGCTGGTGGTCAAGGCCCTCGTGGACGAAAAAATGCGCCGAACACAGCCGGAGCGGAAATTCCCGGGCTTCACCCCGGTGGAGCAACTTGCGGACGCCGTGGCCGCCCTGATGTCGGCTCCGGCAGAGGCTGTGAACGGGAGGCGCTTCTCCCCCGCCCAGCTCCTTGCACCGGCAGGCCCGGAGGCGGGGCGGGACGTGGGGCCGGCTGGTGGATAATGGCACGGTGACTGAAACTCTCTCGACCCTCCAGCCGCTCCACGACGCCTCGGTCCGCGGATTCGCGTCCGACAACTATGCGGGCGTCCACCCCGAGGTCCTCGCCGCGCTCGCGGCGGCCAACGGCGGACACCAGGGCGCCTACGGCGACGACGTCTACACCCGGCACCTCCAGCAGGTCATGGAGACCCACTTCGGCCAAGGCATCTCCGTGTTCCCCGTTTTCAACGGCACCGGAGCCAACGTCCTGTCGCTGCAGTCGATCCTGCCCCGCTGGGGCGCCGTCGTCTGCCCGCAGACCGCCCACATCAATGTGGACGAGAACGCTGCGCCCGAGCGTGTGGGAGGCATCAAGCTCCTGCCGGTTCCCACCCCGGACGGGAAGCTCACCCCCGAGCTCATCGACCGCGAGGCCTGGGGCTGGGGCGACCCGCACCGTGCGCAGCCGCTCGCCGTGTCCATCACGCAGACCACCGAGCTCGGCACGCTGTATTCGGTCGCGGAGATCCGGGCGATCGCCGACCACTGCCATGCACGCGGGATGCACCTCCACATGGACGGCGCCCGCCTGGCCAACGCCGCAGCGGCCCTCGGCGTCCCGCTGCGGGCGTTCACGCGCGACGCCGGCGTCGACATCCTGTCCTTCGGCGGCACCAAGAACGGGCTCATCTTCGGTGAGTGCGTGGTGGTGCTCAACGAGCAGGCGTCGACGGGCCTGGACTACCTGAGGAAGATGAACATGCAGCTCGCCTCCAAGATGCGGTTCGTCTCGGCCCAGCTCATCGCGCTGCTCGAGGGCGACCTGTGGCTTCGGTCGGCGTTCCACGCCAATGCCATGGCGGCGCGGCTCACCGAAGCGGTGCGGGGAATCGACGGCGTCCAGCTCACGCAGGAGACCCGGGCCAACGCGGTCTTCGCCATCCTGCCTCCCGGGGCTGCCGACCGCATCCGGAAGCACTTCCGGTTCTACGACTGGGACCAGCAGACACGCGAAGTGCGCTGGATGTGTTCCTTCGACACCACCGAGGACGACGTGGACGCCTTCGCCGCCGCGATCCGGCGCGAGCTGGGGACGTAGCGGCAGCAGGAAAGCACCCGGCCCGCATCCGGGACTCTCCGGCGCGTCGCTGTGCCGTTCTGTCCGCCGCAGGGCATAGCCTGCGGTAGTGAGCGCAATCGGCGGCCTGCAAGAGGTCCCCCAGGAATTCCTGAGTGCCCTGTCCGGACTCCGGGAGGCCACCTGCCGCAATGAGCTGCGCCTCGAGGAGCTCCCCGCGCCGTCGCGCCTGGCACCCTTCGCCGTCGCCCTTGGCGCGGAGGTCTTCCCTCCGCTGTATTCCGTACCGCAGCACGCGGCACCCGCAGCGTTCGGTCATGGCCCTGCCCGGCTCGGCCCCGTCTCCCGGGACCCCGAGGAACTCGCTACGGGACGCTTCATCCTCCTTCATGACCCCCGGGCCCCGGAAGTGTGGAACGGGACGTTCCGCGTGGTGACCTACATCCGTGCGCAGCTCGACGCGGACATGGGCAATGACGCCCTGCTGGGCTCCGTCGCCTGGACGTGGCTCGTCGAAGCCCTGGAGAACCACGGTGCACGTCACCACAGCGAGGGCGGTACTGCGACGCGGATCCTCTCGGAAAGCTATGGCACCCTCGAGGAACGGGGCGACACCATCGACATCGAGCTCCGCGCCTCCTGGACGCCCGCCGGCTGGGACGTGCGAAGCCACCTGGAGGCGTGGTCGGACATGGTCTGCACCTTCGCGGGGATCCCGCCCCTGCCCGAAGGCGTCCACCCGCTGCCGCACCGGCGGAGCTAGTGCCCGCCCGCGACGGTCGAGCGCCCATCAGCCCCGGCAGCAGCAGCGCGAGCGTCAATGGCCGCGGGGATAGACTGAAATCACCATGAGTTCCCAGACTTCCGAGCAGGCGGGCAACACCCCCGCTCCCACAACACTCCCACCGTCAATCACACCGTCGCCGTCGAACGAGTCCCCCGAGAGCAGCCCTCCGCCGCTTGCCGTACTGACCGACCCGCGCGACGGCGTACCCCTCGTCATCGATACACTCCCCGGCCTGAAGCGGGCGGCGGCGGCCCTCGCTGCCGGGACCGGTCCTGCGGGGGTGGACGCCGAACGGGCATCGGGATTCCGCTACGGACAACGGGCCTTCCTCGTGCAGATCCGCCGGGAGGGAGCAGGGACCTGGCTCATCGATCCCGAGCCCTTCCGTGACCTGAAGATCCTCGATGACGCCCTTGAGGGAGTCGAGTGGATCCTGCACGCGGCCAGCCAGGATCTGCCGTGCCTCTCGGAACTGGGCATGTGGCCGGACAGGCTGTTCGACACCGAGCTCGCCGCCCGGCTGGCAGGACTGCCGCGCGTGGGTCTCGCCGCCGTCATCGAATCGCAGCTCGGCTTCTCGCTGGCGAAGGAACACTCGGCGGCCGACTGGTCCAAGCGCCCACTGCCCGAGCCGTGGCTGCGCTACGCGGCCCTCGACGTGGAGGTCCTCACCGAACTGCGGGACAAGCTGGTCGAGCTCCTCACCGAAAGCGGCAAGCTCGCCCTCGCGGAAGAGGAATTCGAGCACATCCGTACGTCCCCCCTGGCAGAACCGAAAACCGATCCGTGGCGCCGTACCTCGGGGCTCCACCAACTGCGGGACCGGCGCCAGCTCGAGGCAGTGCGCCAGATGTGGCTCGAGCGTGAGGAGCTTGCACAACGCCGCGACGTCGCCCCAGGACGCCTGATCCCGGATTCGGCCATCGTAGCCGCGGCGAGGGCGATGCCGTCGACCGTCCCGCAACTGCTCTCAACCAAAGGTTTCAACGGCCGTGCCGCGCAGAAGGAAGCACCCCGGTGGATCAGGAGCATCAACGACGCGCGGAAAGCCACCGACCTGCCGCCCCTGCATGTTCCCAGCAACGCGCCTCCACCGCCGCGCATCTGGGCGGAGAAGGACCCGGAGGCCGCTGCTCGGCTCCTCACGGCTCTGCCCCGCGTGGCCGCCCAGGCGGAGAAACTCGACCTGCCGCTGGAGAATCTCCTGACCCCTGATTTCCTCCGGCGGATCGCCTGGCGCCCGCCCGCGGACATCACCCTCGAAACGGTCAGCACGGTGCTCGCAGCACTGGGAGCCCGGCAATGGCAGATCGAGCAGGTCGCGGCGATCATCACTGTGGCCTTCCTCGATCCTGATCCCCTCCCCGTCAAGACCGCCGGCGGGGGATCCGGCAGGGAGAACGCCGTCCGGCTCGATGCCTCCGCCGGCTGACTTGCCACCCTAAGTTACTGGTCAGTAACCTAGTCGCGGACCAACATCTCAAAGAGGAGCAACAGGTGAGCGTAGAAATCCAGACCACCCCTGCGCGCAGCGCATCGCGCCGCGTTCGGGACGTCGTCTTCGTCGACGGGGTACGCACCCCCTTCGGCAAGGCGGGAAGCAAGGGAATCTACGCCGGAACACGCGCCGATGACCTCGTGGTGAAGTGCATCCGCGACCTGATGCGGCGCAACCCCTCGCTCCCGCCGGAGCGCATCGACGACGTCGCCATCGCCGCGACCACCCAGACCGGCGATCAGGGCCTGACGATCGGGCGGACAGCCGCGCTGCTCGCAGGGCTGCCGCGGAGCGTGCCCGGATTCGCGATCGACCGCATGTGCGCCGGTGCCCTGACGGCCGTGACCACCACGGCCTCCGGCATCGCCTTCGGCGCCTACGACGTCGTCATCGCCGGCGGCGTGGAGCACATGGGCAACCACCCGATGGGCGCCGGAACCGATCCCAACCCCCGGTTCCTGTCCGAGCGCCTCGTGGACCCGGCCGCCCTCAACATGGGGAACACCGCGGAGAATCTCCACGACCGCTTCCCCTCGATCACCAGGGAGCGCACCGATGCCTACGCGGCCCGGAGCCAGGCGAAGTTCGCGGCAGCGCTCGAGGCGGGGCACATCCAGCCCGACCTCGTGCCCGTTGCGGGCAGGAAGGCCGGCGCCGGCTGGAGCCTCAACACCACTGACGAGCCGCCACGCCCCGGCACCACCGTCGAGGATCTCGCACAGCTCCGTACGCCGTTCCGACCGCACGGCCGGGTGACCGCCGGCAACGCGGCAGGCCTGAATGACGGTGCGACGGCGGCACTGCTCGCCTCCGCCGACGCAGCCGCCGAACTCGGCCTTCCCGTCCGCATGCGCCTCGTGGCCTACGCCTTCGCAGGCGTCGAGCCCGAGGTCATGGGGATCGGCCCGGTCCCGGCAACCGAGAAGGCGCTGCGCCAGGCAGGGCTCGACATTTCCGATATCGGGCTGTTCGAGATCAACGAGGCCTTCGCTGTGCAGGTGCTGACCTTCCTCGATCACTTCGGCATCGACGACGAGGACCCCCGGGTCAATCAGTACGGCGGCGCCATCGCCGTGGGGCATCCCCTCGCCTCCTCCGGTGTCCGCCTCATGAACCAGCTCGCCCGCCAGTTCGAGAAGGATCCGGCCGTGCGCTACGGAATGACGACCATGTGCATCGGCCTCGGCATGGGCGCCACCGTCATCTGGGAGAATCCCCACCACGCCGACTACGGACAGGACGCCGCATGAGCTTCGACCGCTATGAGGAACTCGCCGCACTGGTTCCCACCGAGATCGTCACCCACTCCTACGTCCAGGACATCGACCTCCCCTTCGGGGCGGGCGTGCTGGCGCTGATCACCCTCGACAACGGCCTCGATCACTCGAAGCCCACCACTCTTGGTCCGAATACGCTGATCGAATACGGCCGCACCCTTGAAGGCCTCAGGGAGCGCGCCGGACGCGGGGAGATCCAGGCCGTCGCCGTGACGGGCAAGCCGTACTTCCTGGTGGCCGGCGCCGACCTCTCCACGGTGAAATCGCTGAAGTCCGAGCAGTACGGGCTCCTGATGGCCGAGCTCGGACATGAGGCCTACGACCTCTTCGGAAGCCTGGGCGTTCCGAGCTTCGCCTTCATCAACGGTGTCGCCCTGGGCGGCGGGCTGGAGATCGCCCTCGCCGCGGATTACCGCACGGTTTCCAGCGGCGCCAACGGCATCGGGCTCCCGGAAGCCTTCATCGGTCTTGTTCCCGGCTGGGGCGGCGTCTATCGGTTGCCCCGCCTGATCGGGCCCGCCTCAGCGCTGAAGGTCATGATCGAGAATCCGCTGAGCAACAACCGGATGCTGGGTGGCGCGGCGGCGTTCGAACTCGGCATCGCCGATGCACTCTTCGAGCCTGCCGACTTCCTGGAGCAGTCGCTCCTGTGGGCGGCGCGGATCGTCTCCGGGGACACCGCTGTCAGCCAGGCGCAGAAGGAACGGCGCTCACGCTTGGGAGCCTACGACGACGCCGCCTGGGCCGCCGCCGTCGCCGCCGGCCGGGCCTTCGTCGAACGAAAGACCGGCAACGCCGCCCCGGCGCCGTCGAGGGTCCTCGACCTCTTCGAGGCCGGGAAGAACTACTCCAGGGAGGATTCGGCCCGGGCCGAGTGCACGGCGCTCAGCGACCTGATGCAGACCCCCGAGTTCCACTCGACGGTGTACGCGTTCCTCGACCTCGTGCAGAAGCGCACCAAGCGGCCCGCCGGGGCACCCGACCGGAAACTGGCCCGGCCCGTGACGAAGGTGGGCATCGTGGGAGCCGGCCTGATGGCCGGCCAGCTCGCGCTGCTGTTCGCCCGCAACCTCAAGGTCCCCGTGGTACTCACGGACATCGACCAGGCCCGCGTGGACAAGGGCGTGGCCTACGTGCACGCCGAAGTGGACAAGCTGCTGGGCAGGAAGCGGCTGTCCCAGGACGCCGCCAACCGCACCAGGGCGCTGGTCTCCGGCTCCGTGTCGAAGGACGTTTTCGCGGATGCCGACTTCGTCATCGAGGCCGTCTTCGAGGAGCTGTCCGTCAAGAAGCAGGTCTTCGCCGAGGTGGAGGCCGTGGTGACTCCGGAATGCATCCTGGCCACCAATACGTCCTCGCTGTCGGTGGCGGAGATGGCGGCCGACCTCCAGCACCCCGAGCGCGTGGTGGGCTTCCACTTCTTCAACCCGGTGGCGGCCATGCCGCTGCTCGAGATCGTCCGGGCGCCCAGGACCGACGACGCCGTCCTCGCGACCGCTTTCGCCCTCGCGAAGGAGCTCAGGAAGAATGCCGTCCTGGTCCAGGACGCGCCGGCGTTCGTGGTGAACCGGATCCTCGGCCGCATGTTCGGCGAGATCACCAGGGTCTTCGACGAGGGTACCGATGCCGAGACCGCCGACAACGCGCTGCGTCCCATGGGACTTCCCATGACCCCCTTCCGGCTCCTCGCGCTGGTCGGCCTCCCCGTCGGGCAGCACGTCCAGGAGTCGTTGCGCGCCGCGTTCGGGAACCGCTTCCACGTCTCGGCCAACCAGCAGAAGCTGATCGATGCCGGGGTCAAGGGCCTGTGGGAGAAGCACGACGACGGCACCTCGACGGTTCCGGGATCGACCCTTGCGCTCCTTGAACGCGGCGATTCGCCATCCTCCGGTGCCGAAGTGCTGCGACGGACGCAGGATGCCCTGGCCGACGAGATCGGCCGGATGCTCGACGACGGGGTTGTCGCGGCTCCCGAGGACATCGACCTCTGCATGATTCTGGGTGCCGGCTGGCCGATGCACCTCGGCGGAATCACGCCGTATCTGGACCGCACGGGCGCCTCGGAACGGGTCAACGGCAGGACGTTCCACTAGGGGGCCGCGGAACCCGTCAGGCAGGGCCCGCGAGTGATGCATCCCCGCCGGGTGGGAGCGCAGGGTGGGCGGGCACCGTGGCGCTGGCCTGCGCTGGTGATGTTCACCGTCGGCTACGGGGCGAACCAGTTCGTTCCGCTGCTGGCGGTCTACCGCCGGACGCTGGATCTCTCCGATGCCGAGGCGATCGCGGTCTTCGTCGTCTATGCCGTCGGCCTGATCCCCGGGTTGCTCGTGGGCGGCAGGGTCAGCGACCGGCACGGACGCCGTCGTCTTCTGCTGGTCTTCGCCGCCCTGTCCCTGCTGGCCACCGGCGTCCTCATCACCGGGCAGTGGGGTGTCGGCGGGCTGTACGCAGGGCGTTTCCTGAGCGGAATCGTGTCCGGAGCCGCCTTCAGCATCGGCACGGCCTGGGTGAAGGAGCTCTCCGAAGGCACTGCTCCGGGAACCGGTGCCCGGCGTGCGGCACTGGCCCTGACGGCCGGGTTCGGGATCGGCCCCCTGGTTGCCGGGCCCCTGGCCCAGTGGGCACCCGCGCCGCAGGTCCTGCCCTACCTCCTGCACCTCGGGATCGCCGGGGTGGCCTTCCTCCTGCTGTTCCGTGCACCCGAGACCCGGTTCCGCGACTCGGCTCCAGCACACCGGCCGCGAGTCCTCCCGGCGGCAGCGCGCACCCCGGCGTTCCGGACCATCATCGTACCGATGGCACCGTGGGTCTTCGGGAGTGTCTCACTGGTGTTCACCACGCTGGCGGAGCACGCCGTGCCACGCGACACCCCACTGGCAGTGGCTTTTTCCGGACTGCTCGCAGCTGTCGCACTGGCCGCCGGTGCCGCCATCCAGCCGCTGGGCCGACGGATGGCCACCGCGGTGAAGCGGCCCGGCAGCGCAGCAGCCCTCGGCCTGGCCGTCGTGGCCGCCGGCTGCGCCGCTGGCGCCGTCGCTACCGCACGGCCTTCGCTCGGAAGCGCCGCCGCTGCGGCTCTGCTGCTCGGAGCCGGCTACGGACTCTGCCTGATCGTCGGCCTTGCCGAAGTCGAGGAACTCGCTTCGCCCGAGGAACTCGGTGCCACGGTCGCGCTGTACTACAGCCTTGCGTATGCGGGCCTCGCCGTGCCCTATCTCCTCGCCCTCGCGGCTCCTTCGACCGGCTACCCCGTCGTCTTGCTGGCAGCGGCGGGAGCCGCACTCCTG
>NZ_KI914840.1:42228-47971 GCF_000520535.1 Arthrobacter sp. H41 | reverse complement strand
CTGACGCTGGTCGCCGTCGTCGTTGCCGGCCGCCGGCGCCCCGCCTCCACTCCCTGACCCGATCTACCGGCTCTTCCGACGCATTCGTTCCTGCCGGGCACACCGGCGGCGGGTAGTGGGTGCGGGGTGATCCGACTGCTCATCCCGGTGGACTAGACGGCCGACACCGAGTTGTTGCCCTCGGTCTCGATGACAGGTTCGCCCGAGGTGTACGTGACGGTGTTGTTGTCCCCCTCCACGTCGATGCTCCGGGTCTCTTCGACCTCGACGGTGTTGTTGTCACCGTCCACATCGACGTCACCGATCGTGCCGGCCGTGACGGTGTTGTCGTTTCCTTCGATATCGATCTTCTCCGCGTTGTCACCGGTGACCGTGTTGTCGTCACCGTCCACCTCGATGTCCTCGCAGTCACCGGTGAATTCGAGCTGCGTCTTGTCGGCCTCGACGTCGATGTCCCCGCCGCCGCTGCACTCGATGGTCACTATCGAATCCGGGCTGGTGATCTTGTATTCGCCGCCGCCGGTCAGGGCAATGGCTGTCGTGGAACCGGGAACCCCGGAAGCCGAAGCAGTGCTGGAGGAGCCTGCTGTTTCCGACGCGGAAGCGCTGGCGGACGCGCTCGCGGTTGCCGACGCCGACGCCGACGCCGACCCACTCTCCATTGCGTCGCTGGAGGTGGTTTCGGACGTCGCGCCGGTCGGGGCGGTGGTCGCGAGCTCGCTCTCGACGGTCGGAACGGCTTCGGGCTGTGTGCCCGATTCGGCGTTGCATCCGGTCAGCAGTGCCACGGCGGCGACCGATCCGAGAAGGAGGGTGGAGGGACGGTACGTGAATTTCATTTCTACTCCCTGGCTGACTGACACCTGATCCGTACAGTTTCTGCGCAGTCCCCGACTGCCGGAACCCGCAGAAAGATAAGTCTACTTGCTATCACCCCGCGATAACCATGAATACGGGCGGTTGCCGCAAAGGCGCTTCCACCCTGCAGTGGCTGCCCTCGCCAAGCTGAAGGGGTACCAGGAATTATGAACCGTTCCCAGAACTGTATGAAGCGGCACCTCGCGGTGCCTGGATGCAGTTCGACGGTCACCATCAATCATCGCCGAACGTTGATGATCTTCCTGGGCGGTGCATGCAGTGATTGCAGTGCAAGCACTTTGGGAAACGCCGCTCGCCGAAGTGATTGCACTGCATGCAGTGCAATCACTTCCCCGGAAGCACCTCTGTTCGATTCGCGTCCAGCTATCAGTGCGTGCCGGATGGCCGACACCACTTTCGCTGGACCAGCAGCGCTCAAGCTAGACCAGCAGCGACTTCGGCTGGCGCGGGAAGATCCGGTCCAGCTCCTCGAGGTCCTCCGCCGTCGGGGTCCAGGACACGGCCGACGCATTCTGCACTACCTGCTTCGGCGTGGTGGCACCGGCGATCACCGACGCCACTGCGGGTTGGGCGGCGAGCCAGGAGAAGGCGACCTGCACTTCGGTGATGCCGCGGGCATCGGCGAACGCGCGGAACTCGGACAGTTGGTCCCAGTCCGCCTTCTCGAGGATGCTCGTGCGGGAGTGGGTCAGCCGACTGCCCTCGGGCACCGCGCCCTGACGGTACTTACCGGTCAGCAGCCCGTTGGCGAGCGGGAAGTAGGGAAGCACGCCCAGGCCGTAGGCCTCGGCAGCCGGGATCACCTCGTTCTCGGTGCGGCGGTCCAGCAGGTTGTAGTGGTTCTGGGCCGAGATGAAGGGAGTGAAACCGCTCACACCGGCGGTCAGCTCGGCCGCTGCGACCTGCCAGCCTGCGAAGTTGGAGTGGCCCAGGTACCGGACCTTTCCGCTGCGCACCAGTTCGTCGAGCGCCGAGAGCGTCTCCTCGATGGGCGTGAGGGGGTCCGGGACATGGAGCTGGTACAGGTCGATCCAGTCCGTGCCGAGACGCCGGAGGGAGGATTCGACGGCACGGATGATGTAGCGGCGTGATCCCCGGGCACCCCAGTCGGGTCCATTGGCTCCACCCATGTCCGCACCGAACTTGGTGGCCAGGACGACGTCGTCCCGCCGGCCGGCCAGCGCCCTGCCCAGCATCTCCTCGCTGGTTCCGGGCGTCTTGCCGTAGATGTCCGCGACGTCGAGAAAATTGATTCCCGCGTCGATCGCTGCGCCGATGACGGCGTTGGTGCCGTCCTGGGTCTCCGTAGGGGTTCCGGTGCGGCCGAGGTTGTTGCACCCGAGGCCCACCGTGGAGACGCTGAGCCCTGAATTGCCTAGTCTTCGATAGTCCGTCATGACCCCACGCTACCAAGAAGGTTGCCCGGGGTACCGGACGGCACCCCGGGTGACCGGTCCGGCTCCGTCAGGAGAACCAGATGCCGATCTCGCGCCGGGCCGACTCGGCGGAGTCCGAGCCGTGCACGAGGTTCTGCTGGACCTTCGCGCCCCAGTCACGGCCGAAATCCCCACGGATGGTTCCCGGCGCTGCCGTCGTCGGATCCGTTGCTCCGGCGAGGGAGCGGAAGCCCTCGATCACGCGGTGGCCTTCGAACACTGCGGCGACCACGGGCCCGCTCAGCATGAATTCGACCAGTGGCTCGTAGAACGGTTTGCCGACGTGCTCGGCGTAGTGCTCCTCGAGCAGTTCACGCGTCGCCGAGACCAGTTTGAGGTCGGCCACGGTGTAGCCCTTGGCTTCCACGCGACCCAGAATGGCCCCGGTGAGGTTCCGGGAAACGCCGTCGGGCTTGATCAGTACGAGTGTGCGTTCAACGCTCATGAATTCTCCTTAGTAGTGCCGGGGTGTCCCGTTCGACTTTACTAGCCGCCGTCCCTCTGCCGGCCGTCGGTGGGCTGGGGGTTCTCTTTCTCCCACTGCGCCTGGAGCCGGTCCCGCTCGATGTTCTCCTTGTCCAGACGCGCCCCGGTCCGCACTCCGTAGAGCCATGTCAGGGCGAAGGCGATGCCCACGAAGAACATCGCCGGTTCGAGGAAACCGCCGGCGATGATGACGAACTGCAGGACCCACGCGACCGCGATCCCCCAGCGCTTCGTGACCACGGCACAGTTGAGGACAAGGAGCACGCTCAACGCCACCCCGAGTCCGAGGACCAGTCCCCCGGGCAGTTCGTCCCGGCGCAGCCCGAAAATGGTGAGCGTTCCGAAGAACACGACGAAAGCCTCGAGGAGTAGCACCACCGAGGCGAACAGAACCTTCACCGAGCGGCGCTTCTTCGGCATCCCGGGGCGCCATTCGCGCTGGGCCTTGGTCATCCGTGCCATGGGGTCCTACTTTCCGAGGAGGGTGCGCGCTTCGCCCACCACGGTGATCGAGCCGGTGACGAGGATCCCCCCTGCAAGATCGTTGTGCTCTTCCGCCTTCATCACGGCCCATTCGAGGGCATCGTCGAGCCGTTCGACGATGCTGATGTTCTCCTCGGCGAAGCCCGCGGAGAGCGCCGCCTGCAGCAGGTCGGCTGCAGGAATGGAGCGCGGCGACGTGGATTGGGTGAGGCAGACGTCCTCGAGGATGCCACCGAGCTCCTCGTACAGTTCGGCGAACATGCCGGCGGCGTTCTTGTCCTGCAGCACTCCGATGACCAGGACGAGCCGGGAGAAATCGAACGCTTCCCTGACGCCTTTCGCTGCCGCCCGTGCACTTGCCGGGTTGTGGGCGGCGTCGACGATGATGCTCGGGGCGGTGCGTATCACCTCCAGTCTGCCGGGCGAGGTCACCGACCGCAGGCCGTCGCGGATCAGCCCGGTCTCGAGCTGTCGC
Source organism: Arthrobacter sp. H41 (assembly GCF_000520535.1). Taxonomy (GTDB): domain Bacteria; phylum Actinomycetota; class Actinomycetes; order Actinomycetales; family Micrococcaceae; genus Arthrobacter_D. The sequence continues at coordinate 44,212 of NZ_KI914840.1, read as the reverse complement.
GTCCCGCCACCGAGGAACGCCTCGACGGCCGCGACCGCCACCGCCGCGTTCTGCGCCTGGTGTTCACCGTGCAGGGGAACGAGGAGCTCACCGTACCGGCCGGCGAGCCCGGTCAGCGAGACCACCTGGCCGCCCACCGCGACGGTGCGGGACTCGACGCCGAACTCGACGCCCTCGAACCGGAAGTCGACGCCGGCTTCCCGGGCCGCCTCCAGGAGCACCTGGGCGGCCTCGGCCGGCTGGGCGGCGCTGACGAGGAAGCCACCGGGCTTGATGATGCCGGCTTTTTCCCGGGCGATGTCCTCCAGCGTGTCGCCGAGCAGGTCGGTGTGGTCGAGCGAGATCGGCGTGATCACCGCGACCTGCCCGTCGCCTACATTGGTGGCGTCGGTGATGCCGCCGAGGCCCACCTCGAGAACGGCGACGTCGACGGGCTCGTCGGCGAAGACGGCGAATGCGAGGACGGTGACGCACTCGAAGTAGGTGAGCCGTGGCTGACCGGCAACCAGCAGTTCACCGTCCACGATGTCGAGGTAGGGCTTGATCTCGTCCCAGACGCGCACGAAGGTCTCGTCTCCCACGGGCTCGCCGTCGATGCTGATGCGTTCCGTGACCCGGGACAGGTGGGGGCTCGTGAAGCGCCCGGTCCGGAGGTCGTGCGCCAGCAGGATGCTCTCGATCATGCGGGCCGTGGTGGTCTTGCCGTTGGTGCCCGTGATGTGGATGATCGGGAACGCCCGGTTCGGCTCCCCGAGGATCTCCATGGCGCGGAACAGCGGCGCCATCCGCGGCTCCATCTTGTCCTCCGGGGCTCGGCTCAGCAGCTCTGCGTACACGCTCTCCACCGAGAACCGGTCGAGGGGGCCCGTGCCGGCGGTGTCTTCAGTGCTCATTGGTGCCTTTCCACTGCAACGCTGAATTCGTCCTCAACGCCGTTTCCGACGACGCGCAGGACGCGCGTCAGTGTTTCGTCCTTGATGAGGTCCGCGTTCGCCTCGAGCGCGGCCACGTTCGCGGAGGCCACGGTGACCGTTGCGGTGATGCGGTCGCTGATGTCGAGGTCGGCGTCGCGGCGTGCCTGCTGGATGGCCCGGATCGCATCGCGAGCGGTTCCCTCGGCCGCCAGGGCAGGGGTGACCTCGGTGTTCAGGACAAGGAAGCCGCCGTCCGGAAGCACGGTCACCGCCCGGTGCCCGGCCTCCGAGCCGGCCACGACCGTTTCCAGCGTGTACTCATTCGCTTCGAGGGCGAGTCCGCCCGCGGTGACCGCGCCGTCGTCGCCGATGAACCAGTCCCCCGACTTTGCGGCCCGAATGACTGTCTGGACCTGCTTGCCGAGGCGCGGTCCTGCGGCGCGCGCATTCACGGACAGCTTCTGCGTGATACCGAATTCGGCGGGCTCCGCGTCCGCCGAATCGACCAGGCGCACGGCCTTGAGGTTCAGCTCGTCGGCGATGATGGACTGGTATTGACCGGTCAGCTGCCCCGCAGCCGGGGCGACGACGGTCAACTCCTGCAGCGGCAGGCGCACGCGCAGGTTCGCCGCCTTCCTCAGGCTGGAACCGACGGAGCAGACCTGGCGGGTCCGGTCCATCTGTTCGACGAGTGCCGGGGCTCCCGGGAACAGCTCGGCGTCAGGCCAGTCGGTGAGGTGTACTGAACGGCCTCCGGTCAGTCCCCGCCAGATCTCCTCGGTCACCAGGGGCAGCAGCGGCGCCGCGACCCTGCACACCGCTTCGAGGCAGGTGTAGAGGACGTCGAAGGCGTCGGTGTCCTCGTCGAAGAACCGCTGCCTGCTGCGCCGGACGTACCAGTTGGTCAGCGTGTCGAGGTAGCGCCGGAGCGACTCGCACGCATCGCTGATGTGGAACGCGTCGAGTGAGGCGGTGAGATCGCGCACCAGGTTGCCCGTGTTCGCCAGGATGTAGCGGTCGATGGGTTCGCTGAGCCCGGCTGCGGCTTCGGGGGACACCGGCTTCGCCTC
>NZ_KI914840.1:33485-42128 GCF_000520535.1 Arthrobacter sp. H41 | reverse complement strand
CTTCGCCTCGTACCCTCTCCCGCCGTTCGCCGCGTTGGTGTAGAGGCTGAAGAAGTGCCACACGTTCCAGAGCGGCAGCAGGACCTGGCGCACGCCCTCCCGGACGCCCTGCTCGGTCACCACGAGGTTGCCGCCGCGCAGGATCGGCGAGGCCATCAGGAACCAGCGCATGGCGTCCGAGCCGTCGCGGTCGAACACCTCCGAGACGTCCGGGTAGTTCCGCAGGCTCTTGGACATCTTCTGCCCGTCGGAGCCCAGCACGATGCCGTGGCTGATGACGTTGCGGAAGGCCGGGCGGTCGAACAGCGCCGTGGACAGGATGTGGAGCATGTAGAACCAGCCGCGCGTCTGGCCGATGTACTCCACGATGAAGTCCGCGGGGTTGTGGGTGTCGAACCACTGGCTGTTCTCGAACGGGTAGTGGACCTGGCCGTAGGGCATCGATCCGGAGTCGAACCAGACATCGAGCACGTCCTCGACGCGGCGCATGGTCGACCGCCCCGAGGGATCGTCGGGGTTCGGCCGCGTCAGTTCGTCGATGAAGGGGCGGTGGAGGTCCACCTCGCCCTCCTTGTTGACGGGAAGCCGGCCGAACGCCTCCTTCAGTTCGGCGAGCGAGCCGTACACGTCGGTGCGGGGGTATTCCGGGTTGTCGGACTGCCACACCGGGATGGGGCTGCCCCAGAAGCGGTTGCGGCTGATGGACCAGTCGCGGGCGTTCGAGAGCCACTTGCCGAACTGTCCGTCCTTGACGTTGCCCGGGATCCAGTTGATGTCCTGGTTGAGCTCCACCATGCGGTCGCGGAACTTCGTCACCTCGACGTACCAGGAGGACACCGCGCGGTAGATCAGCGGGTTGCGGCAGCGCCAGCAATGCGGGTAGCTGTGGACGTAGCTGGCCTGGCGGAGCAGCCGGCCCTGGGCTTTCAGGACACGGGTGATGGGTTTGTTCGCCTCGAAGACCTGCAGTCCGGCGATCTCCGCGAGCGGTCCGCGGGAGTACATCGGCAGGAAGCGGGCCCCCTCGTCGACGGAGAGGATCACCTGGATCCCTGCCGCCTCGCAGATCTTCTGGTCCTCCTCGCCGTAGGCCGGTGACTGGTGGACCAGCCCGGTGCCGTCCGTCGTCGTGACGTATTCGGCGACGAGGAAACGGAACGCATTCCGGTAGCCGCCCTCCTCGGCGTCCGTGAGGTAGTCCCACAGCGGCTCGTAGGTAAGGCCGTCCAGCTCCGAGCCGGGATGGGTCGAGGTCACAGCGGCTTTCGCCGCCGCGGCATCGGCGAAGCCGAGGTCCTTCGCATAGTTGCCGAGGAGGTCCTCGGCGATCAGGTAGCGGCCGGCCACGCCGTCGCGCTGGGCTTCGACAACGGCATAGGTGATGTCGGGCCCGACGGCGAGCGCCGCGTTGGTGGGCAGCGTCCAGGGCGTGGTGGTCCAGGCGAGGGCCTGCACGCCTGCCAGTTCGCGGGACAGCGCAGAGTCACCGGCGAGGATGGGGAAGGTGACGGTGACGGTCTGGTCCTGGCGGTCCTGGTAGACGTCCTCGTCCATGCGGAGTTCATGGTTGGAAAGCGGGGTCTCGTCGTTCCAGCAGTACGGGAGCACGCGGTAGCCGTTGTAGGTCAGGCCCTTCTCGTGCAGCGTCTTGAAGGCCCACAGCACCGATTCCATGTATTCGGGATTGAGCGTCTTGTAGTCGTTCTCGAAGTCCACCCACCGGGCCTGGCGGGTGACGTAGTTCTTCCACTCCCCCGCGTACTTCATCACGGAGGCCCGGGAGGCGTCATTGAACTTGTCGATGCCCATCGCGAGGATCTGCTGCTTGTCCGTCATGCCGAGCTGCTTCATGGCCTCGAGTTCGGCGGGCAGCCCGTGGGTATCCCAGCCGAAACGGCGCTCCACGCGGCGGCCGCGCTGCGTCTGGTAGCGGCCCACGAGGTCCTTCGCGTATCCGGTCAGGAGGTGGCCGTAGTGCGGCAGGCCGTTCGCGAAGGGAGGCCCGTCGTAGAACACGAACTCGTTCGAGCCGTCGGCACCTGCGTCGCGTGCATCGATGGAGGCCTGGAAGGTGCCGTCCTCGTCCCAGTATCGGAGGATCCGCTCTTCGATGGCGGGGAACTTCGGCGAGGCGGATGCTGGAGCGGATGCGCCGGCGGCCGCCGGCTCGGCGTCGCTCGAGACTGCTTTGGGGTAGATCTGCGGCATGTAGTCATCCTGTGGTGGCGGCGGGTCGGAGCAAGGGATGGAAATCCTGCTGCGAGGACGGGCACTGCCCTCGGATACCGGTTGCCTTGCCGGTTGCCGGGAACTGGACCCGCGGTACCACCTCACTTGCCGCCGTCGTCGGTGCCGCTCCCTAGCAGGAAGCGAAGCCTTCGGGGCTGCCACTCATTTTTCGGCTGTGACGGGCTCCCCGTCCGGTTCTACCTGGTCGACGGCCCTCTTCGGGCCGGCGTGCCGCTCTTCCGGAAGCTCACCGGTGATGGCCGGGTCGATGCTGATGTGCCAAGTCTAGCCTTCCGGCGAAATGCTTGTCGAAAGGTGCTGCCCTCCGCGGCCGGATCCTCCCGCGGCGTACCTCAGTGCCCCGTCCGGCAGCGGAGCCAGACGACGCCGTAAGCGTCGAGGCTGATGCCGTCGGCGAGGGTGATGAAAGTACCGGAGAGCAGTTCGACGGCGGAAGGCGCCAGGCCGGAGAGCGTCTCGGCGGAGATGTCCTGACGGGAGTCGGCGAAGTTCGCCAGGGCGAGGACCATCGAGCCTCCTGCCCCGGGTGCGCCCGGGCGCTGGTAGCCGAGGACCTGCGCATTGTTGGTGGAGAAGGGAACGAGCCTGCCGCCCGCGAACTCGGGCGTCAGCCTCCGCACTTCGATGAGCCGGTGCAGCCGGGAGAAGACCGCTCCCGCATCCGTTGCCGGGTCGTCCTTCACCGCGTACCGCCCGGCCGGGTACCCGGGGCGTCCCACCCACCGGGTGTCCTCCGCCTGTGCCGGGTCCTGCGCATAGGAGTAGTCGTTGAGCTGGCCGACCTCGTCGCCCAGGTAGAGCAGCGGAATGCCTCCGGTGCTGAGGATGATCGAGTGCGCAAGGAGGATCCGTCCAACGGCGCCGGGATCGCCCGCCTCCAGTCCCGCGAGCGACGCCGTCGTGCCGGAGATCCGGCAGTCGCCGGTGCGCGGGTTGTCCTGGAACGGGACGCCGCGCGCGAAGCTGCCGGGGAACCGGTTGACGAAGAACGCGTTGAGGAAGCGGCGGTGGTCGTGCCCATGGATGCCGAGCTCCGCGGCGTCCTCGTCGGAGAAGGTCCACCCGATGTCGTCGTGACTGCGCACGTAGTTGACCCACGCGGTGCCGGGCGGGGTGGCGTGCCGGCGCTCGAGCGCCTGGGCGAGGAGCGAGGCGTCGCGGGTCGCCAGCGAATTCCAGATCAGTGCCATCTGCAGCGGGTTGTAGCTGAGCTGGCATTCTTCCGGATGAATGTACTGGACCACCTCGTCGGGGTGGACGATCGCCTCGGACTTGAACAGGAGCGACGGCGCGGCGAGCCGGCAGACCGCGTTGAACGCCTGCAGGAGGAGGTGCGCTTCGGGAAGGCTCTCGCACGGGGTGCCGAGCCGCTTCCAGATGAACGCCACGGCGTCCATGCGGATGATGTCGATGCCCTGGTTGGCGAGGAACAGCATTTCCCGCGCCATGGCACGGAAAACCGCCGGATTGCGGTAGTTGAGGTCCCACTGGAAGGAGTAGAAGGTGGCCCAGACCCACCGGCCGTCGTCGAGCTGCACGAAGGAGCCGGGGTGGTCGTCGGGGAAGATCTCCCGCGCTGTTCGCTCGTAGGCGTCGGGCATCTCCCGGTCGGGGTAGAGCAGGTAGAAATCCTCGTACGCCGGGTCGCCCGCGAGTGCTTTCCGAGCCCACTCGTGCTCATTCGACGTGTGGTTGAAGATGAAGTCGACCACCAGGGAGATGCCGTTCGCCCGCAGCTCCGCGGCGAGGTCGGCGAGTTCGTCCATGGTCCCGAGCGCCGGGTCGACCTCGCGGTAGCTCGACACGGCATACCCGCCGTCGGAATTCTCCTCCGGCGCCCGGAAGAGCGGCATGAGGTGGAGGTAGGTCAGGCCCAGTTCCCGGAAGTACGGGATCCGGGAGCGGACGCCGGAAAGGGTGCCCGCGTAGCGGTCCACGTAGCAGACGCCACCGAGCATGGTGTTCGAGGAGAACCAGTAGGGATTCTGCGCGCGTGCCGCGTCGATGGCTTTGAGGTCGGCGGGCCGGTCCTGCCAGGAGTCCGCAGCCTCTACGGCGAGCAGCGCCAGCTGATCATCGGCATTCTCGCCGTAGATCCGGTGGAACAGGCCCGCCAGGCGGGGAAACTCCACTTCGAACCGCGCCTCGAAGGAGGCCCAGTCCGCGTCCGTCGTCGATCGCCGTCGGGCGGCGAGCACGTCGTTCGGGAGGAATGCCATGGGCGCGTCGTCCGATCCGTTCGCCTGATGAAGCCCGCTCCCGAGGGGAGCGCCCTCCCATCTATATCAGGTTCTAAAGCATCGGGCCGCAGGTCCGCTCACGCCCCGGCGGGCTGCTTCTCGCCGGCCTCGATCCCCACGTCGAGGCTGTTGTTCCTCACCGGCAGAGGGCATGTGCCGTAGGGTGTGAAAGCGCTCGGGTAGTTGACCGCACGGTTGAAGTCAAGGGTTACCGTCCCGTCAGGGCGGGGTATCGCCAGGAAGACCCTGCGCCAGTCGGCAGTGGTGTTCCCGTTCGTGGCGTCGTGGAACGTGACCGTCAGGGCGCCGCGCTGGTCCGCCTCCGCCTGCAGCCGGTACTCGTGGTCGACGCCGGGGAGGCGGAACACCACCTCGCCCGCGGACCGGTGAGTACCCTCCACCAGGGCGCTGGCGGTGCTGACCGGCACATCCACGGGCTCCGGAAACGGCTCGTAGCGGGCTTCGATCACGAGGTCCGGGCGGTAGTCGAAGGTGGGCACGCCGTCGAACCCGGAGAACACCGGCGACGCCGAGTCCCGCGTGCGGAGGGCGTACCGGTTCGCCCGCCGGGCGAGCTCCACCACCACCTGAGCGCCGTCGCCGCCGCGGTACTGGACCCACATCAGCGATGCCTCGTTCTCCAGCGTCGCGGCCACCGTCCCGGCGACGGGGTCGCCCGTCCCCACGAAGGTGAGCCCGTCCTCCGCTGCCGCGGCCAGCAGCGCCGTCGTGCCGTCCGAGGACCACAAGCCGGGAAGGGATCCGACGGCGGCGGGCCGGGTCTCCAGCCAATCGAACGACGTCAGGGTGAGCCAGCCGTGGTCCTGCGCGAGATCCCTGTCGCGGGCCTTCCGGAAGCGGAGCCAGCGGTCCAGCTGGGCATCGGGACTGGCATTCATGATTCCTCCAAGGCGTGGGAACTGTCCGGAACGAAGGTGGCGGTACCTGCTGAGCCAATAGAACCCCGCCAGGGTGGAAGTCATTCCCGGCGAGCTTTTCATTGTGCCGGACGGCATCCCTTGGCAGTGTGGGGTGGGACCCGCATCCCCAGACGTCCCGATAGGCGGTACACGCATGAGCATCCCTGAGCTGCCGAAGGCCTCAGTGCTCGACACGGCGATCTTCGTCGGAGCAGTCCTTTTGCCGACGCTCGCCAAGGGCCCGATCATCCGCCGGCCGCGGATGGTCGCCTTCGCGGAGCGCTTCCGGCTCGACGACCGCGCCGTCCGCGTAGTGCGCCGGCTCTCCGACAAGCACCCGGAAGGTCCCCTGCTCCTGCGCCTGCCCGTCCGCAACCAGGCCCTGATCCTCGCGCCGGACCAGGTGGACACGGTGCTGAACATGTCCCCCGAACCCTTTTCCCCGGCGAGCGATGAGAAGCGGGCGGCGCTCGCGCACTTCCAACCCGACAACGTACTGATCTCGAAAGGCCCGGTACGGAGCGTCCGGCGCGCCCTCCAGGAACAGGTCCTGGACACCGACCACCCCATCCACCAGCTCGCCGGGGCCTTTCTTCCAGTGGTCCGGCAGGAGATGGGAGAGCTCCTCGCCCGGTCCGAGGGCGGCGAACTGGCCTGGGAGGACTTCCTTCCCGCCTGGTACCGCGTGGTGCGCCGCGTGGTCTTCGGCGATTCCGCGCGCGATGACGAGGAACTGACGGACATGATCATCCAGCTGCGGAAGAGCGGCAACTGGGCCTTCCTCCACCCGAAGCAGAAGAGGCTGAGGGCACGGTTCCTGGCCCGGGTGACCGAGGAACTCGCCCGGGCGGAGGAGGGCAGCCTCGCCTCTGTCATGGCTGCGCGCGCGCCGCAGTACGAGGACGCGGCTCCCGCGGCACAGGTACCGCAGTGGCTCTTCGCCTTCGATCCCGCGGGCATGGCCACGTTCCGCGCCCTGTCCGTCCTCGCCACCCATCCCGAGGCGATGGAGCGAGCGCGCCAGGAACTGCGCGACGACGATTCCGGCGGCTCCTTCCTTCCCTACCTGCGCTCCTGCGTGCTCGAATCCCTGCGCCTGTGGCCCACCACCCCGCTGATCCTGCGGCAGACCACGCGTCCCGTGGAATGGGAGGACGGGCTGATGCCCGCCAGGTGCGGGGTCCTGATTTTCGCGCCCTACTTCCACCGGGACGAGCGCAATCTTCCCAGGGCGCACCAGTTCGCTCCCGAGCGCTGGCTCGAGGACGAGTCCGGCGACTCCGGCGGCTGGCCGCTGGTGCCCTTCAGCGACGGGCCCGTGGTGTGCCCGGGGAAGCAGCTGGTGCTTCTCCTGACGAGCGCGGCGCTCGCTCAACTGATCGGGGGAACCGATTTCCGCCTGACGAGCCACCACCGGCTGGACCCGCAGGGCCGCCTCCCGGGGACGCTCGACAACTACTCGCTCCGCTTCACGCCCTCACGCCGCGGCGAGGGCTGAGGGAAACCTCAGCCGCGTAGCACCTTGTGGTTGGCGGCCTGCGCGAGTGGCCGCAGGACGATCTGGTCGATATTGACGTGGTGCGGCGCGTTCAGCGCGAAGACGATCGCGTCGGCGACGTCGGCCGCGGTGAGCGGGCGGGCCACGCCGGCATACACGCGATCCGCCGCTTCCTGGTTTCCGCCCAGCCGGTTCAGCGCGAATTCCTCGGTGTGCACCATGCCGGGGGCCACCTCGATGACGCGGATATTGTTCGCGGCTTCCTCGAGCCGCAGCGCCCGCGCCAGTGCCTGCTGTCCGGCTTTCGCGGCACAGTACCCCGCCCCGCCCTCATAGGCGGCCAGCGCCGCCGTCGACGTCAGGAAGAGCACGCTGCCCTGTCCTCCCGCGCGGAGCGCCGGAAGGAACGCACGCGTCACCCGCATGGAGCCGAGCACGTTCGTCGAATACATGTGCTCCCAGTCGTCGTCCTTCGCCTGGGCGACCGGGTCGGCACCGAACGCGCCCCCGGCATTGTTGATCACCGCGTGCACGGGCCCCGCCTCGGTGACGGTGCGCAGCAGCGCATCGACCGATTGCTGGTCGGTGACATCGACGACGGCGGCCGTGGCGCCGGTCTCCTCCGCCAGCGACTGCAGGCGGTCCAGACGCCGGGCGGCGGCGGTCACGTCCCAACCTGCTGCGCTCAAGGCGCGGACCGTGGCGGCACCGATGCCGGAACTGGCACCGGTCACCACGGCACGCAGTGCTTTCGGCGCGTCGGGCGCAGGGGAACCGATGGATGCAGGCGAAAGTTGAGTCATGGACCCACTCTAGCCAGAGGGATTCCGCGCCCGGGAGGTTGCGGCCGTCGACCGCGGGAGCGGGAAACCCCGCGTGACGGGGTCCGGCATCCCGTCCCACGGGATTTAACTGGCAGAATGGCCAGTATGGCCGATACTACTCAGGGCACAGACACGCCCTCCTCCCAGCCCGTTCGCGTTCCCGACAAGCCCGCCCTCGAGGGGCTCGAGGGCCGTCTCGCCCGGCAGTGGCGGGACAACGGAACCTACTCCTTTCGCCGGGACACCCCGCGGGAGGCCGTCTACTCGATCGACACCCCTCCCCCCACGGCCTCCGGCTCGCTCCATGTGGGCCACATGTTCTCCTATACGCAGACCGACGTCCTGGCCCGCTTCCACCGGATGCGCGGCAAGAACGTCTTCTACCCGATGGGGTGGGATGACAACGGCCTCCCCACTGAACGCCGCGTCCAGAACTACTACGGGGTGCGTTGCGACCCCTCGGTTCCCTACGACGCCGGCTACCGGCCGCCCGCCGAGCCGGCGAAGAACCAGCGCGACTTCGACGCCGTCTCACGACGCAACTTCATCGAGCTGTGCGAAGAGCTCGCGGTGGAGGACGAGAAGGTCTTCGAGAACCTGTTCAGCACCCTGGGACTCTCCGTCGACTGGAACCTGACCTACCGGACCATCGACGACACCTCGCGCGCGGTATCGCAGCGCGCCTTCCTCGAGAACCTGGGTGCCGGGGACGCCTACCTCGCCGAAGCGCCCACGCTCTGGGACGTCACGTTCCGCACCGCCGTCGCGCAGGCCGAGGTCGAGGACCGAGAGCAGGCCGGTGCGTATCACCGGATTGCGTTCGCTGCGCCCGACGGCAGGAAGATCCACATCGAGACCACGCGTCCCGAGCTCCTGCCGGCTTGCGTGGCCCTGGTGGCCCATCCCGACGA
>NZ_KI914840.1:31932-33385 GCF_000520535.1 Arthrobacter sp. H41 | reverse complement strand
GTGGCCCTGGTGGCCCATCCCGACGACGAACGCTACAAGCCGCTCTTCGGCACCACGGTGACCACTCCCCTGTTCGGCGTCGAGGTGGAGGTCAAGGCGCACCCCCTCGCCAAGCCCGACAAGGGCAGCGGTATCGCCATGATCTGCACTTTCGGCGATCCCACGGACGTCACCTGGTGGCGGGAACTGCAGCTGCCCACACGCGCCGTGGTGGGCCGTGACGGGCGCATCCGCAACGAGAGCCCGGACTGGATCACGACGCCGGAGGCCCGCGGCAACTACGATGCGCTCGCGGGCAAGACCATCTTCAGTGCCAAGGAGGCCGCGGTCGAGCTCCTGCGCGCCAGCGGGGACCTCGACGGCGAACCGAAGAAGATCACGCACCCGGTGAACTTCTACGAGAAGGGCGATCGGCCCCTCGAGGTGGTCACGAGCCGCCAGTGGTACATCCGCAACGGAGGCCGCGACGAGGCGAAGCGCGAACGCCTGATCCGGCGCGGCCGTGAGATCGAGTTCCACCCGCCGTTCATGCGCTCGCGCTACGAGAACTGGATCGAGGGCCTCAACGGCGACTGGCTCGTCTCCCGCCAGCGCTTCTTCGGCGTCCCGGTGCCGGTCTGGTACCGCCTCGATGCCAACGGGGAACCCGACTACGAGGCGCCGATCGTCCCCGGCTTCGAGTCCCTGCCCGTCGACCCCGCAGCCGAACCGGCGCCCGGTTTCGACGAGGGCCAGCGGAACTCACCGGGGGGCTTCATCGGCGACAGCGATGTCCTCGACACCTGGGCCACCTCCTCACTGACTCCCCAGATCGTCGGCGGTTGGACCCGGGACGAGGACCTGTTCGCCCGGGTGTTCCCGTTCGACCTGCGGCCGCAGGGACACGACATCATCCGCACCTGGCTGTTCTCCACGGCGGTGCGTGCCGACGCGCTGCAGGACTCGCCCCCGTGGCGGCACGCAGCACTGTCTGGCTGGATCCTCGATCCGGACCGGAAGAAGATGTCGAAGTCGAAGGGCAACGTGGTGGTCCCCACCGACGTGCTCGAGCAGTTCGGCGCCGACGCCGTGCGTTACTGGGCTGCATCGGCCAAGCTTGGTGTCGACACCGCCTACGAGATCGCTCAGATGAAGATCGGCCGCCGGCTCGCCATCAAGCTGCTCAACGCCTCCAAGTTCGTGCTGAACCTCGGTGCCACTGAACGTTCCGCGGCACCGGAAGCGCTGGCGCTGGTCACCAATCCGCTCGATCATGCCCTTTTGGCGCAACTGCGCGACGTCACGGCGCAGGCCACCACGGCCTTCGAGCGGTATGAATATGCCCGTGCCCTGCAGCTCACCGAAGCGTTCTTCTGGACCTTCACCGACGACTACGTGGAACTTGTCAAGGACCGCGCGTACGGAGCGGCGGGCGTGACAGGCCAGGAGTCGGTGCTGACGGCCCTGGCCACCA
>NZ_KI914840.1:17123-31832 GCF_000520535.1 Arthrobacter sp. H41 | reverse complement strand
CCAGGAGTCGGTGCTGACGGCCCTGGCCACCACGCTCGACGCCCTGCTCCGGCTGTTCGCGCCCTTCCTGCCCTTCGCCACCGAGGAGGTCTGGAGCTGGTGGCGGGCCGGCTCGGTCCACACCGCCGACTGGCCTTCCGCTACGGCGTTCGATGGGCTTCCCGCATCGTCGGATCCGGCGATCCTCACCACGGTGGCGCTCGCCCTCGGCGGAATCCGCAAGGCGAAGTCCGAGGCGAAGATGAAGCAGCGGACCGAAGTGGTGAGCGCGCTGGTGACCGCGCCGCCGCAGCAGGTGGCGCAGCTGGCCGCGGGCCTCGAGGACCTCAAGGCCGCAGGGAACGCGCGCGAGCTCCGGCTTGCCGAGGGCGACGGCGACCTCACGGTCACCGACGTGGACCTGGCCGTGCAGCCGGTCGAATAACAGCGCAGGAAAGGGCCCCGCCGGATACGGCGAGGCCCTTTCCTGCAGTGCTGGTCTTTCGGACCGGCCCGGGGATCAGTCGAACGCGGGGCTCTCGGTACGCGAACGCTTGAGCTCGAAGAACTCGGGGAATTCGGACATCAGCACAGCGCCGTCGAAGATCCGCCCTGCCTGTTCGCCGCGCGGGATCTTCGTGAGGACGGGTCCGAAGAAGGCGGTTCCGTTGAAGGCCACCACGGGGGTGCCGACCTCGTCGCCCACGCGGTCGATGCCGTCCTGGTGCGACGCGCGGAGCTGGGTGTCGTACTCGTCCGTGGATCCGTAGGCCGCGAGGTCGGCCGGGAGGCCCACTTCCTCGAGGGACTCGTCGATCACCGCGCCGAAGTCCGCATTGCCCTCGTTGTGGATGCGGGTACCCATCGCATCGTAGAGCTTCTTGACGTACTCGGAGCCGTGGAGCTCCCTGGCCGCAGTGATGACCCGAACGGGAGCCCAGCCCTTCTGCATCAGCTCCTGGTAATCGGCAGGAAGATCCCGCCCCTCATTGAGGACGGCGAGGCTCATGACGTGCCAGTCGACGCTGACGCTGCGGACCTGCTCCACCTCGCCCATCCAGCGGGACGTGATCCACGCGAAGGGGCACAGGGGGTCGAACCAGAAATCGGCTTTTTCAGCGGTGGTGGACTCGCTCACGGAGGAACTCCTCGTCGTCGTCGGGTAGGCGGTATGCCTCTGCCTGGTGCAACCGGGGCAGAGGCGAACCTATTCCGGAGCGGAATCGTTCACACCCGGGACGACCGATCAGGCCGACTTCGTGCGGCGCTTGGCAACGACCTCGTGGGAGATGAGCGTGGCCTCTGCCTGCTTGGCGACGACGTCGGCGGTGATGACCACCGCTGCCACGTCGCTCCGGCTCGGCAGGTCGAACATGACAGGCAGCAGGACTTCCTCCATGATGGCGCGCAGGCCGCGCGCACCGGTGCCGCGCTCGAGCGCCAGGTCGGCGATGGACTCGAGTGCCTTCGGGTCGAAGCTGAGTTCGACGCCGTCGAGCAGGAACATCTTCTGGTACTGCTTCATCAGGGCGTTCTTGGGCTCGGTGAGGATCTGCATGAGTGCGGGCCGGTCGAGGTGGGTCACCGTGGTGATGACCGGGAGGCGTCCGATGAACTCGGGAATGAGGCCGAACTTCAGGAGATCCTCCGGCATGACGTCGCCGTAGCTCGCCTCCTCGTTCTTGAGCGAACTGAGGGGAGCACCGAAACCGATGCCCTTGCGGCCCGCTCGGGATCCGATGATCTCCTCGAGCCCGGCGAAGGCCCCCGCCACGATGAAGAGCACATTGGTGGTGTCGATCTGGATGAATTCCTGGTGCGGATGCTTGCGTCCGCCCTGCGGGGGAACCGAGGCGACGGTACCCTCGAGGATCTTCAGGAGCGCCTGCTGGACGCCTTCCCCCGACACGTCGCGCGTGATCGACGGGTTTTCGCTCTTGCGCGAGATCTTGTCGATCTCGTCGATGTAGATGATGCCCTGTTCGGCCTTCTTCACGTCGTAGTCCGCGGCCTGGATGAGCTTGAGCAGGATGTTCTCGACGTCCTCGCCCACGTAGCCGGCCTCGGTGAGCGCTGTCGCGTCGGCGACGGCGAAGGGGACGTTCAGCCTGCGCGCCAGGGTCTGCGCGAGGTACGTCTTGCCGCAACCGGTGGGGCCGATCAGGAGGATGTTCGACTTCGCGATCTCCACGTCCTCGGACTCGGCGACATCGGCCAGGGTGCCCGCGGCACGCGGTGCACTGCCGGACTGGATGCGCTTGTAGTGGTTGTAGACGGCGACGGCCAGCGATCGCTTCGCCGGTTCCTGCCCCACCACGTACTCCTGGAGGAAGTCGAAGATCTCCCGCGGCTTGGGCAGCTCGAAGGACCCGAGGTCGGCTACCTCGGACAGCTCCTCCTCGATGATCTCGTTGCACAGCTCAATGCATTCGTCGCAGATATACACTCCGGGACCTGCGATCAGCTTGCGAACCTGCTTCTGGCTTTTTCCGCAGAAGGAGCACTTCAGCAGATCTGTGCTCTCACCAATGCGAGCCATGTGTCAGTCCCCTTACGTGGTACGTGGTTGCTATGTCCACTCTAGGCCACATGCCGGAGCGAATCAGTATCAAAATGCCCGTGGTGCCGATCGGCACCACGGGCATTTTGATCCGCGGTTTCCCGTCCTGCCCTGGGCCTCGACCCTCGGGAAACGGCACGACCTACGGGGTGTTGATCTTGGGTGGAACCATCTTGCGTGAGGCGAGGACCTCGTCGACGAGCCCGTACTCCACTGCGTCGGCTGCGGTGAGGATCTTGTCGCGCTCGATGTCCCGGTTGACCTGCTCCGCGTCGCGCCCGCTGTGCAGGGCGATGGTGTCCTCCAGCCAGGTCCTCATGCGCATGACCTCGTTGGCCTGGATCTCGAGGTCCGAGGCCTGGCCGCCCTGGCCGCCGGACAGCGCCGGCTGGTGGATGAGCACCCGGGCGTTCGGCAGTGCCAGGCGCTTGCCCGGCGCTCCGGCCGCGAGAAGGACGGCCGCGGCACTTGCCGCCTGGCCCAGGCACACGGTCTGGACTTCGGGCCGGATGAACTGCATGGTGTCGTAGATCGCCGTCATGGCGGTGAAGGAACCGCCCGGTGAGTTGATGTACAGGGTGATGTCGCGCTCGGGGTCCGTGGACTCGAGCACGAGGAGCTGAGCCATGACGTCGTCGGCCGAGGCGTCGTCCACCTGCGTGCCGAGGAAGATGATGCGGTCCTCGAACAGCTTGGTGTACGGGTCCTGGCGCTTGAAGCCGTAGGGCGTGCGCTCCTCGAACTGGGGCAGGATGTAGCGGTCGGTGGGCAGGTTGGTGGCCCGGGAGCCCGCGGACGCATGGAAATCGTGGTTCATGATGTCTCCTGGTGGAACGACTGATGAAGGAGGGAGGTGTGCTGAGCTTTAGGCGCTCTGGGTACCGCCGCCGCCGGAGACCGATCCGGCGTGGGCGGAGATGTGGTCGAAGAAACCGTATTCGAGGGCTTCCTGCGCGGTGAACCACTTGTCCCTGTCGTTGTCGACCAGGATCTTCTCCACGGTCTGTCCCGTCTGCTCGGCGGTTAGCTCGGCCATGACGCGCTTCATGTGCAGGATCAGCTCGGCCTGGATACGGATGTCGGTTGCCGTTCCACCGATGCCACCGGAGGGCTGGTGCATGAGGATGCGGGCGTGGGGCGTGGCGTACCGCTTACCCTTGGTACCCGAGGACAGGAGGAATTGCCCCATCGAGGCGGCAAGGCCCGTCGCCACGGTCACGACGTCGTTCGGAATGAACTGCATCGTGTCGTAGATCGCCATACCGGCGGTGACCGAACCACCGGGCGAGTTGATGTAGAGGAAGATGTCGCGATCGGGGTCCTCGGCGGAGAGCAGCAGCAGCTGCGAGCAGATCGCGTTCGCGTTGTCGTCGCGGACCTCCGAACCGAGCCAGATGATGCGCTCCTTGAGGAGCCGGTTGTAGATGTAGTCGTCACGGCCTGCCGCTTCCGGGCTGGCCATACGGGGTGTGGTTGGTTCGGTGGACATTCTCGTTGACCTCTCACTCTGGCGGGCCGGTTCCTTCAGGAACCGCCCGGCCGTTTATCTCTCACTGGACACTAACCCGCGCCGGATCCGTTTTGCTCCCGCTCCGCCTGCTGTTCGCTGACGGCGCACGAGCCGTGGGCACACCTGCGGAGCCGTTGAAACCACAGCCACGAGCCCCGGAAACGGGCCGCCAACGACGAAGCACCGCCACCCATGCGGGCGGCGGTGCTTCGGGGGGAACGCGTGCTTCGCGTCCCGGATCGGGGATCAGGCGCGGGCGGCGGCCTCGTCGTCGGTGTCCTCCGCAGGTGCGTCAACGTCTGCTTCAACAGCCGTGTCCTCAACAGCGGTGTCCTGAACGGCGTCACCTTCGACGGCGTCGCCGGATTCCATGACGTCGTCCGCGGCGATGGTCTCGGCGTCGTCGTCGGCGGCGCGCACGAATTCGCTGAGGTCAACCGGCGCACCGGCCGTGTCGGTCACGTTCGCGAGTTCGAGGACCTTGGCGAGGGCCTTGCGGCGCCGCACCTCTCCGACGATCATCGGGACCTGGCCGCTCGAGTCCAGCATCTGCGCGAACTGGTTGGGCTCCATGCCGTACTGGCTCGAGGTGGAGACGATGTAGTCGATCAGCTCGCTCTGGCTGACACCGACCTCTTCCTTCTCCGCCACGGCGTCGAGGATGATCTCGTTCTGGAAGGCCCGGCCGGTGTTGGTGCGGATCTCCGCCCGGTGCTCCTCGGTGTCGTGGTCCTCGCCGGCGGAGTGCGAGTTCTCGCCGTTGAAGTGCTGCTCGAGCTGTTCCTCGATGACGCTCTCCGGCACGGGAACGGCGATCATCTCGACGAGCTTGTCCAGGACCTTGTCACGGGCTTCGACGCCCTGGTCCATCAGCTTGCCCTCGGAGGCGCGCTTGGTGAGATCCTCGCGGAGCTCGGCAACGGTGTCGAACTCGCTGGCGAGCTGGGCGAACTCGTCGTCCACCTCGGGAAGCTCACGCTCCTTGACGGCCTTGACCACCACGTTCACCTGGGCGTCCGCGCCGGTGTGCTCGCCGCCGGCGAGCTTGGTCCCGAAGATCGCCGTCTCATCCACACTCAGGCCCGTGACTGCTTCGTCCATGCCTTCGAGCATGGTCCCCGAACCCACCTGGTAGGAGAGGTCCTGCGCCGAGTCGACCTCTTCGCCGTCGACCGTCGCGGTGAGGTCGATCGTCAGGAAATCGCCGTCCTTCGCCGGGCGGTCCACGGCGGCGAGGGTGCCGAAGCGGCTGCGCAGCTCGTCCAGTGACTTCTCGATGTCGGCGTCGGAAGCTTCCGCGGCCTCGACGGTGACTTCGATCCCCGCGTAATCGGGAAGCTCGATCTCCGGGCGGACGTCGAGTTCGACGGTGAACAGGAGCTGGCCGTCGGCGGCCGAAGGATCGGGGACCTCCGTGATCTCCACCTCGGGGCGGCTCAGCGGGCGGATCCCTGCTTCCTGGACTGCGCTCTGGTAGAAGCCGTTCAGCCCGTCGTTGACGGCCGTCTCGATGACGTAGCCGCGTCCCACGCGCTGGTCGATGAGCTTCTGGGGAACCTTGCCCTTGCGGAAGCCCGGAACCTGCACCTGTGAGGCGATCGTCTTGTAGGCCTGGTCGATGCTCGGCTTGAGTTCCTCGAAAGGAACCTCGACATTCAGCTTCACCCTGGTTGGGGAAAGGTTTTCGACAGCGCTCTTCACGGCGTAGGACTCCTGAACTAATTGGGGTTGTTTCTGTAGTGACAAGATCATGCCGGAACTTCTGAGTCGGGGTGACAGGAGTTGAACCTGCGACTTCCTGCTCCCAAAGCAGGCGCTCTACCAAGCTGAGCTACACCCCGTAACTGCAGCTGTAACTGTACTTTCTTTTCACCCCGGTTGCACATTTGGCGATTTCCAGCGTGCTGTGGTGTAGTTGAAGGCGTTCCGGGGGCCGAACGGCTCGAATGTCCGGGGAATTGTTCAGGAATTCCCGCGAGGACGCAGCACTTTCCGGGGATGTAGCTTAGTGGTAAAGCCTCAGTCTTCCAAACTGATGATGCGGGTTCGATTCCCGTCATCCCCTCCAGATCCAACAGCCGGTCCCCGCTCGGGGCCGGCTGTTCTGCTTTCCGCCGCTCAGCGACGCTGGCATTCCGGACACCAGTAGACGGTGCGTGCCGCCAGAAGGGTGCTGGCAATCGCCGTACCGCAACGGCGGCACGGCTCCCCCGTCCGCTTGTACACATAGTGCGGTGCTGTTCCCGCGGTGAGCCCGTCGCGCGCGGACGGCGTCGTCGTGATGATCCGCCCCTCGCGAACGCCGTCCTGCATCAGGCGCACTGCGTCCTCCCAGGCGGCCAGGGCCTCCGATTCGGGCACCGCCTTCCCCGGGCGCCACGGAGAGATGCCCTGCAGGAAGAGCACTTCCGCGCGGTACACATTGCCGATGCCGGCGATCACGGCCTGATTCATCAGCTGGACGCCGATCGGCGTCGCGCTGGAGCGGAGCCGCGTGACGAAGGCTACCGGGTCGGCGCTCTCCTGGAGCGGGTCCGGGCCGAGCCGGGCCAGCGCAAGCGCTTCCTCCCGCGGGGTGATGACCACGCACGCAGTGGGACCCCGGAGGTCGGCCCAGCCCCGCCGGGAGACCAGACGGACGCGCACGGCCCCGACGGGCTCGGGAGGTCCTGCGTACGGCGGCTGCGCGGCCTCCGCCCCCTGCCCCGTGTCGGCGGTGCGTCGCGGAGCTCCGATACTACCGCTGAAGGTGGTGGAATCACCTCCGAACGTCCACGCTCCGTAGAGGCCGAGGTGGATCCTCAGGACGAGGTCGTTGTCGAAGCGCAGGAAGAGTTGCTTCCCGTGAGCCAGTGCGCTGACGAGGCTGTGTCCGTGGAGCCGGGAAGCGCCGGCGGCAAAGCGGCCCTGGGGGCTGCTGACGGCGAGTTCCTCGTCTACGAACAGCGCGGTGAACTGCCGGGCGAGCCGGTGGATCGAATGGCCTTCAGGCACGTGCACCCCCCGCGTTCCGACGGACTCCGGCCCTACGCGTCAATGATTCCCGTCGCCTCGTAGGCAGCGATCTTGCCGATGCGGCGCACATGGCGCTCGGCGCCGCTGAAAGGCTCGGCGAGGAACGCTTCGATGATTCCGGTGGCCTCTTCGACGGAATGCTGCCGCCCTCCGACGGCAACGACGTTCGCGTTGTTGTGCTGGCGCGCCAGGCGTGCGGTGTCGAGGTTCCAGGCGAGCGCCGCCCGCACCCCGCGTACCTTGTTCGCCGCGATCTGCTCACCGTTCCCGGAGCCGCCCAGCACGATGCCGAGTGCGTCCACCCCCGCCGCCTGATCAGCCACCACGGCGACTGCTGCGTTGATACAGAAGGACGGGTAGTCGTCCTCCGGGTCGTAATTCCGGGGTCCGTGGTCAACGACGTCGTAGCCGGTCCGGGTGAGATGCTCCAGGAGGTGGGCGCTGAGTTCCATCCCCGCATGGTCGGTGGCCAGGTGGACGCGCATCGGTGCTCCATTCGCAGCAGGGGTGGTTTCTTCCAGACTACTGGGTGGCGGAGCGCTCCGGAGGGAACCGGCCCCCGGGTCACAGGGGATCAGTGAGAGAATACGAAACGATATTCCCCACCACGGAGGCGAACCATGCCAGGCATGAACCTGACGCGCGATGAAGCACGTACCCGCGCCGAACTGCTCGAAGTCCAGTCCTATGACATCACCCTCGACCTGACCCGCGGGGAGACCGTGTTCGGCTCGACCACCGTGGTGAATTTCGAGGCGACGCAGGGCTCGTCCACGTTCATCGACGCCGTCACCGAAACCGTCCACCGGGTGAGCCTCAATGGTGTGGACCTCGACCCCGCTGACGTGTCGGACGGCGTCCGCATCCAGCTGGACAACCTGGCGGCGTCGAACCGGCTCGTCGTCCACGCCGATCTCCCGTACATGAACACCGGCGAGGGGCTCCACCGGTTCGTGGACCCGGTGGATGACGAGGTGTACCTGTACACGCAGTTCGAGGTCCCCGACTCCCGACGCGTGTTCGCCGTCTTCGAGCAGCCCGACCTGAAGGCGACGTTCCGCTTCACCGTCACGGCGCCGTCGCACTGGGACGTCATCTCCAACTCCCCCACCCCCGTTCCCGTGCAGGCCGGGTCCGCCGCTGAGAATGGAGCGCATGCGACGTGGTCGTTCGAACCGACACCGGTCCTCTCCTCCTACGTCACCGCCCTGATCGCGGGTCCCTACCAGGCGGTGCGGAGCGACGTGACGAGTTCGGACGGGCGGACCATCCCGCTCGGGGTCTTCGCCCGCAAATCGCTCATGCAGCACCTCGATGCGGAGAACATCTTCGACCTGACACGGCAGGGCTTCGAGTTCTACGAGAAGCAGTTCGGCACGCCCTACCCGTTCGAGAAGTACGACCAGCTCTTCGTGCCCCAGTTCAATGCCGGCGCCATGGAGAACGCGGGCGCCGTGACGATCGTCGAGACGTACGTCTTCCGCTCGCGCGTGCCCGATGCCACGGTGGAGCGCCGCGCGATCACCATCCTGCATGAGCTCGCGCACATGTGGTTCGGCGACCTCGTGACCATGCGGTGGTGGAACGACCTCTGGCTCAACGAATCCTTCGCCGAATACATGTCCACCCTCGCCGCGGCCGAGGCGACTGAGTTCACCCAGGCCTGGACCACGTTCACCTCCATCGAGAAGGCCTGGGCCTACCGCCAGGACCAGCTTCCCTCGACCCACCCGATCGTCGCCGAGATTCGCGACCTCGATGACGTCCAGGTGAATTTCGACGGCATCACCTACGCCAAGGGCGCCTCGGTCCTCAAGCAGCTCGTCGCCTGGGTGGGCCAGGACGAATTTCTGGAGGGAGTCCGCGAGTACTTCCGCCAGCACTCCTGGGGCAATACCGAGCTGAAGGACCTGCTCACCGAGCTCGAGAAGGCAAGCGGCCGCGACCTCACCCAGTGGTCCGCGCAGTGGCTCGAGACCGCGGGCGTCAACACGCTGCGGCCCGACATCGAGACCGACGACGACGGCGTTCTCACCGCATTCGCGATCCTGCAGTCCGCTCCCGAAGGGTATCCGACCCTTCGCCCGCACCGGCTCGCCGTAGGGTTCTACGACCTCGACGACGACGCCCGGCTGGTGCGGGTCCACCGCGTCGAGCTCGACGTCGACGGCGAGCGCACAGAGGTCCCCGAGGTCGCCGGGAGGAAACGCCCGGCGCTGGTGCTCCTCAACGACGATGACCTCGCCTACGCGAAGATCCGGCTCGACCCGGTGTCGCTGCGGAGCTCCGTACGGCACCTCAGGGATTTCGCCGATTCGCTGCCCCGCACGCTGGTATGGGCCTCGGCGTGGGACGCGGCGCGCGACGGCGAGACCCCCGCCCGCAACTACGTGGACCTCGTCCTGCAGAACATCGGCTCCGAATCGGACTCGTCGGTGGTCCTGGTGCTGCTGAGGCAGCTGGCCCTGACGCTGACGTACTACGTCAACCCGGAGGACAGCAGGGCGATGGGCGACGCCGCGGCGGACAGCCTGCTGGAGCTCGCCCGCGCAGCGGAGGCGGCGTCGGATTCACAGCTGCAGTTCGTCAAGGCCTTCGCGGCCCGGGCCCGCAGCGGGAAACACCTGGACGTGGTGGAGGCGGTGCTCACCGGCGCCGAAGCGCTGGAGGGCCTGGGAATCGACTCCGACCTCCGGTGGGAACTCGTGACCAGCCTGGTGGCGGGCGGCCGCTACGGCCCGCCGGAGATCGAGGTCGAACTGGCACGCGACGGCACATCGGCCGGCCAACTCGCCGCGGCAACGGCGACGGCGGCGATTCCCACACCCGAGGCCAAAGCAGCTGCCTGGGACTCCATCGTGGGCCGGACGGATCTTCCCAACGCCACCCAGCGGGCAGCGATCCTGGGGTTCACGCGCGTCCACCACGCAGCCCTGCTGGAGCCCTATGCCGCGACCTACTTCGACTCCGTACAGAAGGTGTGGGCCACCAGGACCCACGAGATCGCACAACAGATCGTGGTGGGGCTGTACCCCTCACGCCTCATCAGCGCGGAGGCGCTTGTGCAGGCGGACGCCTTCCTCGACCGGCTCGGGGAAGACAGCCCCTCCCTGCGGCGCCTCATCCTGGAGAACCGCGACGGCGTCCAGCGGGCCCTGCGCGCGCAGGCCGGGGACCGCTGATGGCAGGGACCATGTCGGAAAATTCCCGGTCGACGCACACCTATGACGTCACCGTCACCTGGACCGGAAACCTCGGGGAGGGCACGTCGGGATACCGCTCGTACAGCCGCGAGAATGAAGTCACCGCTCCGGGGCCCCCGCTCCTCGCCGGGACCGCCGATCCGACATTCCACGGGCAACGGGACCGGTGGAATCCGGAGCAGCTGCTCCTGGCCGCACTGGCGCAGTGCCATCTGCTGTCCTACCTCCACATGGCGGTCAAGGCGGGTGTGGTGGTCACTGCATACTCGGACAGCGCGGAGGGATTTCTGCGGCTGAACCGGGACGGCAGCGGCGAATTCACCTCGGCCGTGCTCCATCCCGTGGTCACCATCGCCGACCCCGCCCACCGCGACACCGCCCTTCGGATCCATCGGGAGGCTTCCGCGGCCTGCTTCATCGCACGGTCCGTGAACTTCCCCGTGCTGCATGAGCCGGTCATCCTCGACCGGCCCTAGCCGTGCAGCGCATGTAGCCTAGAAACTGCGCCGCTCCCGTCCTCTCCCGGGGACAGCACCTGCGACGCGGATCAGAAAGTAGTTTGCACCTCATGGATCTTTTTCCCGAGCTCGGTTACGGGAGCCACATTCTCGGCGCGGCGATCATCCTGCTGCTGGCACTCCTGCTCTGGCTGGCGGTGCGATACCTCGTGGCACGTTCGGTGCGGCGGGTGCAGGACGGGTACAGCGTCTTCAGCAAGCCCCACTTTCGGTGGGCCCAACCGGTCCTCCGCTCCCTCGACCACGCGCGGCGCACGCAGCGCGCCGAGACCATCGGCGGGCTGCTCACCAGCGCGGCCGGCGTGACGATCGCCGTCGTCGCGGTATTGATGGCGCTCGAGCAGCTGCAGTTCCAGATCGGCCCGATCCTCGCCAGTGTGGGAATCGTGGGTATCGCGATCGGTTTCGGGGCGCGGGAGATCATCCGCGACGCGTTCCTCGGGGTCTTCATCACCATCGAGGACCAGTACGGGGTGGGCGACACCATCGAGATCGGCGAGACGGTGGGTGTCGTCCAGTCCCTCGGCCTCCGCATCACCCGGATGATCGATGCGAACGGTGCCATCTGGTATGTGCGCAACGGCGACATCACCAAGGTCGGTAACCGGTCCCAGGGTATCTACGTGGAACCGCCTGCGGCAGCTGCCCCTGCAGGAACCGCCCATCAGGAGGATGCATCATGAGTAACAACGACGGCGTCGAGCCGACCCCCCTCGAACTGCGCACGGGCCGTGTTCGCCCGCCGCTGCCCGCCGACCGGCTGCTGGCCGCCGGGCAGCAGTTCGTCCAGCCCGAATACAACTTCTATGAATCGGTGGGCGGCCACGAAACCTTCGTGAAGCTCGTGGATGTCTTCTACGAGGGTGTCGCGAGCGATGAGCTGCTGCGGCCCATGTACCCCGAGGAGGATCTGGGGCCCGCGAAGGAGCGGCTCCTGCTATTCCTCGAGCAGTACTGGGGCGGTCCCAAGACCTACGGCGAGACTCGAGGGCACCCACGGCTCCGCATGCGGCACATGCCCTTTCGGGTCACCCCGCAGGCACGTGACTCCTGGCTCCGGCACATGCGCGCGGCCGTCGATAGCCTGGGCCTCGCACCGCTGCACGAGGCGACGCTGTGGGACTACCTGGACCGTGCGGCACAGTCCATGGTGAACGCGGCTGACGCCTAGAGATCTGAACGCGGCTGACGCCTACAGAACCGCTGCGGTCCGCACGAGGATGTGTCCCCGGCTGGTGCTCAGCCTTGTCCACCGTCCGTTGGTGAACAGCGCGGGAGCTTCGCCGGGGACGAGGAAGCCGAGGCTCAGTGCTCCGAAGGCGGCCCCGGCGGGCAGTTCTGCCGGCATTCCAGGTAGGGGCCGCCCCCAGACGGCTCCCCGCGCACTGTTGACCACGGGAGCGCCTGCACGGTCGGGAATGAGCTCGGCAACCTGCCGGATCCCGCTGTGTGCCGCCTCTTCGAGGGCGCTGGTCGGCACGGTGCCGGCCTGCGCCCATCCCGAGCGTGGCGGAAGGACGCCGGCCCAGTTCTCGGTCACCGTCACGGTGGGCACGGTGAAGACGACGTCGTCCTGCAGGCGTGCCAGTCGGTCCGCGACCGATCCGAGGCCCACCGTGGTGTCGACGGAGGCAGGCTCCGCCAGGGGCATCGTCCTCAGCCCGAGCACGGTGGGGGTCGCCTCCCCCAGGGCTCCCGCACGGAGCGTGCAGACGTATGCCGCGAGTACCGTACCGGAGGCCTGAAGCCGCATGGCGCCGTCGTCGTTGGAGCGGGCCCGCGCCGTGAAGGTCCGGAGATCGGCGGCCACCTGCGCATCGGCGAACACTAGCCGGCTGTTGGACATCTCCCGCACCTAAGCGCCGGAGGTGCGGCGGAAAGGCACCCCATCGCCGATCCATTGCCCCAGTGCGGATCGTTGGGTCTCATTCAACCGCACGGGACGGCCGGACTGCCGGTCGACGAGGATCATCGTGGTCGATGCCAGCGCGCACGTGGTGCCCGCGCCGGGCTCTGTGGTATCCCGCACCGCGTAGCCCAAGGTGAAGCTCGAGGCGCCGACGGCGGTGATCCACACGTCCACACCCGCCGGCTCCCTGCTGAAGTTCAGCGGGGCCAAGTACTCGATCTCGTGCCGTCCCACGAGGGTGTAGTGGCCGGCGTCGGTCACCTCGAGGAAGGTGAACCCGCTCCCCGGTTCGGAGAGCAGGCGCACCCTCGCGTCCTCGAGGAACTGCACGAACCGTGCGTTATTGACGTGGCCGTAGGAATCTTCATCGCCGAAGCGCAGCTGAAGCGGGACAGTGAGCACGGGGGACATACTGCAATACTCTCAAAAGCCCGTGCGGCAGGCCATTCGCCGCCCGGCGGCCTGCCGGCGCCCCCATCCCCGTCCCGGGCACGTGTTGAGCGGGGCGGACCTGTCCGTCTAGTGTCGAAGGTAGATTTCCCGGGGCCGCCGCTCCGCAGCTACCGCCCGGCAAGGAGACCCATGACCGATCAGCCGCACGCCGCCAGCCACGTCGATTCCGGGGAATTCCCGGCAGATCCAACGAAGGCGCTGCTGGGGCTGCTGGATCTCAGCAGTGCCGACGGCGCCCACACCGATGAGGACATTTTCGTGGGCAGTTCCGCGCCGCAGCCGGGGAAGAGGGTTTTCGGCGGCCAGGTTCTTGCACAGTCGCTGATCGCGGCCATGCGGACCGTGGAGCCGACCCGCCAGGTCCACTCGATGCACGGATACTTCCTGCGTGCCGGGGACGCGGAGAAGCCCATCACTTTCGGAGTCCAGCGGCTCCGTGACGGGCGGTCCTTCTCGGCGCGCCGCGCGCACGCGTATCAGGACGGCGTGCCGATCCTCTCGATGATCGCGTCCTTCCAGGATCCGGACGACGGCGTCACCCACCAGGACTCAATGCCCGAGAATATGCCCGACCCTGAATCGCTGCCCACCACCGCGGAGCTTCTGGGCGGGTTCGATCACCCGGTAGCCCGTGCCTGGGCCTATCAGCGCCCCATCGACGTGCGGCATGTCGACGCTCCGCTGTATATCGGGAACACCGGGGCGCGCGAAGCCCGGAACGCGGTGTGGATGAAGACCTTCGGTCCCATGCCCGACGACGAGCACGTGCACCGGGCCGCCCTCGCCTACGCGAGCGACTACACCCTGCTCGAGTCGATTCTCCGGCCGCATGGGCTGAGCTGGATCCACCCCGGCATGAGTGTGGCAAGCCTCGACCACGCGATGTGGTGGCACCGGCCGGTGCGGATCGACGAGTGGCTGCTTTACGTCCAGAGCTCGCCCAGCGCTTCCGGTGCCCGCGGTCTCGCGGCCGGCCGGATCTACAACCGGGCCGGCGAACTCGTGGCAAGCGTTGCCCAGGAAGGGATGATCCGGGTTCCTGCGACCGGTTGATGCGGCGAGGACCCCGAACCTCACGCCCTTGTGGCAGAGTTCCACCATGGAGAAGCTAAGCAATCAGCAGATCATCGATGCCGGCCTCGGCGACTGGCGCAAGCTGGCTCAGGCCCTTCACGCGCGCTACTCGATCCGGGACTACAACGTGGCGGCGAGGTTCCTCACCGCCGTGGCGCAGGCCGCCGAGGAGGATGGCCACCACCCCGACCTGAAACTGACCCACGGCGTGATCGACGTCTCGCTGTGTACTCATGAGGGCGGTATACGGGTCACGCAAAAGGACATCGACATGGCGAGGAGGATCAGCGGAATCGCCCGCGAGATCGGCCTTGAGCCGGAGCCGTCCACCGTGGCCCAACTCGAGATTGCGCTCGACACCGCGCACGAGGAGGAGGTTGCCCCCTTCTGGTCGGTCCTGCTCACCGGTAGCCCGGACAACAGGGTGCAGGACACGGTCTTCGACCCGACCGGGCGCGTCCCGAGCCTCTGGTTCCAGGGCACCGAGG
>NZ_KI914840.1:5767-17023 GCF_000520535.1 Arthrobacter sp. H41 | reverse complement strand
ACCGGGCGCGTCCCGAGCCTCTGGTTCCAGGGCACCGAGGACCACGAGACTCCCCGCCAGCGCTGGCACTTCGACCTGTGGCTCGCCCCCGAGGTGGCCGACGAACGGATCGCCGCAGCAGTCGCCAGCGGCGGGTCCATCGTCGATGACACTGCAGCGCCGTCCTTCACCGTGCTTGCTGACCTCGACGGGAACCGGGCCTGCATCTGTACCTCGCTCGAGCGGGAATGAGACGAACGGTCGCTGCAACTCCCGGAAATGACCAGGTGTCGCAACGACCGCTCACCGGCGCTTGCCGTCGCGCGGGTCGACGGCCGGCGAATCAGTCGCGGGTCAGACGGCGGTGCGTCACGCGGTGGGGCTTGGCTGCGTCGGGGCCGAGGCGTTCCACCTTGTTCTGTTCGTAGGCATCGAAGTTGCCCTCGAACCAGTACCACGCGTCGGGATCTTCCTCGGTCCCCTCATAGGACAGGATATGGGTGGCCACCCGGTCGAGGAACCAGCGATCATGCGAGACGACGACGGCGCAACCCGGGAATTCGAGCAGTGCGTTCTCGAGGCTGGACAGGGTCTCGACGTCGAGGTCGTTGGTGGGCTCGTCGAGCAGCAGGAGGTTTCCACCCTGCTTGAGGGTCATGGCCAGGTTCAGGCGGTTGCGCTCACCACCCGAAAGGACTCCGGCCTTCTTCTGCTGGTCCGGGCCCTTGAATCCGAAGGCCGAGACGTACGCTCGGGAGGGCATTTCGACCTGTCCCACCTGGATGAAGTCGAGTCCGTCGGACACCACCTCCCACAGGGACTTGTTCGGGTCGATGCCTGCACGGGACTGGTCGACGTAGGAGATCTTGACCGACTCACCGATCCGGAGCTCTCCCCCGTCCAGGGGCTCGAGTCCCACGATGGTCTTGAACAGCGTTGTCTTACCGACACCGTTGGGGCCGATCACTCCGACGATCCCGTTCCGCGGCAGGGAGAAGGACAGGCCGTCGATGAGCACTCGATCGTCGTAGCCCTTCTTCAGGTTGCGCGCTTCGATGACCTGGCTACCGAGGCGCGGTCCGGGCGGAATCTGGATCTCTTCGAAGTCCAACTTGCGTGTGCGGTCCGCTTCCGCCGCCATCTCCTCGTAACGTCCAAGGCGCGCCTTGGACTTGGTCTGGCGGCCCTTGGCGTTGGAGCGCACCCACTCGAGTTCCTCGGTGAGGCGTCGGGAGAGCTTGGCGTCCTTCTTGCCCTGCACCTCGAGGCGCGCGCGCTTCTTCTCCAGGTAGGTGGAGTAGTTGCCCTCGTAGGGGTAAAGGTGACCTCGATCCACTTCGGCGATCCACTCGGCTACGTGATCGAGGAAGTACCGGTCGTGGGTGACGGCCAGAACAGCACCGGCGTAGGCGGAAAGGTGCTGCTCGAGCCATAGCACGCTTTCGGCGTCGAGGTGGTTGGTGGGCTCGTCGAGAAGCAGGAGGTCCGGCTTCTGGAGCAGCAGTTTACAGAGGGCGACGCGGCGGCGCTCTCCACCTGAGAGGATCGTCACGTCAGCGTCCGGCGGCGGGCAGCGAAGCGCATCCATCGCCTGTTCAAGCTGGGAGTCGAGGTCCCACGCGTCAGCGGCATCGATCGCTTCCTGGAGCTTGCCCATCTCGTCGAGGAGTTTGTCGAAATCGGCGTCGGGACTCGCCATCTCCTCCGAGATCTCGTTGAAGCGCTGGATCTTCCCGTAGATCTCGCCGACGCCCTCCTGGACGTTTCCGAGCACCGTCTTTTCCTCATTGAGGGGCGGCTCCTGGAGCAGGATTCCCACCGTGTAGCCGGGGCTGAGCCGCGCCTCACCGTTCGAGGGCGTGTCCAGCCCTGCCATGATCTTCAGGATGGTGGACTTACCCGCACCATTCGGCCCCACAACGCCGATCTTCGCCCCCGGGATGAAGGACATGCTTACGTTGTCGAGGATAACTTTGTCGCCAACGGCCTTGCGGGCCTTGGTCATTGTGTAGATAAATTCCGCCATACCTTCAAGGCTAGTGCGTGCGCACCCTTAACTCACATTTCGCCGATCGACCCGTCAGAAGGGAGCACCGGCGGAATCGAGCTCCTTCGCCCTGGGCAGGGAGCCGGACTCGTCGTCGCCATCCTGCATTCCGTCCGGCTCCGCATCGGCAGGGTAACCGGCCCCGTAGCCATCACCGTCCCCGTCGCTGTGGATCTCCCCTGTTGCGGGGTTGACTCCGGCCGGCACCTCCCCTGCGGTCGCAGGCAGCTGGCCCTGGTCGTCCGAGCGATCAGCGGACGTCCGCTTGAAGTTGGCGGTGCCCCACATGAGGTCGTGGCCGGCGGTGTCGGCATCGATGTCGACGGAGGTACCGGTCCGGCCGTCGGCGTTGGCCCAGGGACGAACCTTGAGCCGGCCCGTGATCACCACCCGGTCTCCCTTCTTCAGACTGGCAGCGGCGTTGGTCGCCAGCTGGCGGAACATGGAGACGGAGTACCAGTTGGTGTGCCCGTCGATCCAGGCGTTCGTTTCCTTGTCGAAGCGCCGGTCGGTGGAGCACATGCGGAATCCGGCGATCGGCAGCCCGCTCTGCGCGAGCGTCAGCCGTACGTCAGTGGCAACATAGCCTCGAACCGTGATGATGTCGTTCATGGAATTTTCTCTCCCTCGAAGACCCGAAATATGAGCGGCGGAACGCTGCTCTCCTTCAAGTTTCGGCGCCGGGGACACGGAAGAACCGGAAGAGGGCTGCTATGTGGACAAGCAGGCGCACACAGGCGGGTCAGGGCGCCCTGCGTGTGTAGTTGAGGATTCCGACCAGCAGCGCAACGACTCCACCGATCACCAGACCGGCAATGCCTACCGTGACGAAAATGGCGTTGAATCCTTCCTCGCCCCGGAAGTACACCTGCAGCCGCGCGGCCGTGATGAAGGCGCCCGCGGCAGAGATGAAGGCAATCTGCGCGAAGCGGCTGGGCTTTTTCATCGTCCAAGCGTATCGGCTTGGCCGGAGGATCCGGCGGAGCAGCCAGGTTGCGGCAGGACAGCCGCCTGTCCCACTTTCTTTCAGGTAAGGAGGAAGCGGCCCCGCCCGACCTGGTGTCGGTCGGAGCCGCTTCTCACAGTGCCCCCGGCAGGATTCGAACCTGCGACCAGAGGATTAGAAGGCCCCTGCTCTATCCCCTGAGCTACGGAGGCAGTCCACCCAGTTTACTATGGCACCGCCCATCGCCTGTGTGCGATGGGCCTATTCCACCGGCTGGCTGAAGGTCACGCGCAGTTCGAGCCGGTGCTGTCCGTCGGGATCCTGCGTGTAGAGGGCTTTCCCCGCCACGCCCGCCAGGCCGCCGGTACCCGACCCGGGGATGATGTGACCGGACGTAGCCGCCTCGGTACCTTCGGCCACCCCCCAATGCTGTACCACCATGGAGCCGGTGCGCTCCCCGAGGGTCCCGGTGAACTGTTCGGACGCCACATAGCCGGCACCGATGTCGTTCCCTGCCATCAGCAGTTCCGCGGCGCTTGTCCCGGTGATGCCTCCCTCGAAGACCTTTACTGCCCGGACCCTCGACAACTCGCCGGTGCTGCCCGGCTCGGAATAGGGTTCGGGAGTCCATTCTGTGATTTCGAACTCCCCGGAGTATGTCTGTTCATCTGGATCGGTCATCTACTCAGTATCGCCCGTGCCGACGGGAAGTGCATGCCGCTTCCCGCCCCCGACGCCGTGAAGCACGTCGCTGGTGCAGTTGTCAGCGCAGCTGTCCCGGGGCGGGTTGGTGGAACCTGCGGCGGAAGAGGACCTTCGTGCTGCGGTCGAGGAAGACCAGGTAGAAGGCGAAGCCGAGGGCGCAGACGGCGGCGATCTGGCGCGCTGCCATCAGGCTGAATTCGAAGTAGGGGAAGATGTCCAGTTGGTCGGTGATCGCGTACACCATGAAGAAGGACACCGTGAAGTACAACGCCTTCACCTGCCAGTCATCGCGGATCCCCGTCACGGCGAACAGCGGTATCAGCCAGACCACGTACCAGGACTGGATCATGGGCGACAACACCACGATCGCCGCGAACGCGAAGGCAAGGCGACGAACGAGCCGGCTGTGGTCTCCCCGGAAGATCTGGAGCGCGATGATCACCAGGGAACCCAGGCGGGCGAGGGTGTGGACGACACTGGCGAATCCCCACCCGTCCAGCCCGACGGCGTTGCCGAGTGTCGCCACGATCAGCCCGAGGAAGCCGACGGGTGCGTACCAGATCCACACGCTGCCGGGAGTACTGAGGGCACCCACCCAGCCGAAGCCGAAGCCGTTGATCAGGCCCATGATCCAGAGCAGGCCGAGCGACAGGCCGGCCGTGACGGCCCAGTAGCCGAATTTCCGTGACCAGGAGGCACCCCTGCCCGCCCACATCAGCCCCACGAACGGCAGGAAGATCAGAGTGATCGGCTTGATGCCCACGGACGCCGTGATGAGGATGATGCCCCAGATGGGACGGCGGGTCGCCGCGAGATACAACCCCGCGAGGGCGAGTCCGATCATGAGGGAGTCATTGTGGATGGCGGCGATGAAATTGATCAGGAACAGCGGGTTCGCGGCCGTCAGCCACAGTGCCCGATTCGCATTGATTCCATGGAGCTCGGCGAGTCGGGGAATGAAATAGACGCACAGGCCGACGCCGACGACGGCAACAATCCGGAACAGGGCGATCGAGAAATCAGGCTGGCCTCCCGTGATGCGCACCACCGCCTCCTCGATCCACAGGAAAACCGGGCCGTAGGGGGTGGGGCTCTGAGCCCACAGGTCGTCCGCACCGATCTGTAGGTAGTTGGAGATCTGCGAATAGCCGTCGCGGTACGGATTCAGTCCGGCGATCATCACCTGGCCCTGGGCGATATACGCGAAGACGTCGCGGCTGAACAGCGGGAGCGCAACGCACATCGGTGCCGCCCACGCTAGGACGGCCTTCAGCACGTAGGGCCGAGTCTCAGGCCCCCAGCCGGAGAGTCGCTGTCCGAGGCGGAGCCACGAGCGCACCAGCAGCATGCCGCCGATCGCAAGGACGAGCACGGAGAAGATCGCACCTTCGGGCTCGAACCGCAGCCAGATGATCACCGGATTGCGGCGTAGTTCGGTCGATGCGAGGGACAGCCAGCCCACCCCCATGGAGCCGAGCCACATCAGCATCGAGCCGACGAATCCCTGCATGATCGCGATGTTGGGTCGTTCAAGGCGCGACGCCGCGGGCTCAGTCACAGGGACCTGGGCGGTCATCTCGATGCGTCCAATCCTTGTACGGCGGGAGGGTGTTCCGGCGGCGGCCGTACCTGAGTCAACGAGTGCGCCAGGCTTCGATGATATTAGCAGTTCGGTCCCGTCCCATCCTGGGAACTGGAAGCCCGCCCCTTCGCCCGCGATGCTGTCCGGGGCCCTGCCCGGACCCTGCGCGGTACATTTGACGGGTGCCGATATCAAATGAACCAATTGTGTGGATCGACTGCGAAATGACGGGGCTCGACCTGGAGAAGGACGGCCTCATCGAAGTAGCCGTCCTCGTCACCGACTCCGAGCTGAACGTGCTGGGGGATGGAGTGGACGTCGTCATCGCTCCTGAACCGGCGGCCCTTGAGCAAATGGGGGACTTCGTGCGGCAGATGCACACCGATTCAGGACTGCTCGAGGAACTCCCGCAGGGCATCGGAATGCAGGACGCCGAGGCCCGGGTCCTCGAGTACATCAAGGAGTGGGTCCCCGAGCCGCGCAAGGCTCAGCTCGCCGGCAACTCGGTGGGCACTGACAGGAACTTCCTGGCGAGGGACATGCCCGCCGTCGTCGATCACCTTCACTACCGCATCATCGACGTGTCGACCATCAAGGAACTCGCCCGCCGCTGGTACACCCGCGCGTATTTCCAGAGTCCGGCGAAAAGCGGCGGCCACCGCGCCCTCGGTGATATCAAGGACTCGATCCGGGAACTGCGTTACTACCGCCAGGCGGTCTTCGTGCCCAGTCCGGGGCCCGATTCCCCCACGAGCAAGGCGATCGCCCGGTCACTCGATGAATAGCGGGAGGCCGGCCGAAGCGAAGTCGCCGGTTCCGACGGAACCGGGTGGAAAAAGCCCCGCGAAAAGTGTGTAAACTTGTTTTCGCTGCCTTTCGCAGCCTGCCCGAGTGGACGATCGCTGAGTGAATCGGCTGAATTCCAAGGGGCCGGAGCGGATTGCATGGTGGGTATAGCTCAGTTGGCAGAGCGCCTGGTTGTGGTCCAGGAGGTCGCGGGTTCAAGCCCCGTTACTCACCCGTAGAGGTCGGTTGTTCAGACAATCGAGACAAAGCCGCCCTGGAGATGCTCCGGGGCGGCTTTACGTTTGACCGCCATTTCCAGGGGAATCGGGTGCCGGCCCGTCCGGTACGCCGAAGCGAGTGTTGGAGAGGACTGTCCGCATGGAACGCACGGTATTCGAAGAGGATCACGAGCTCTTCCGCGATGTTGCCCGGGAGTTCAACGCCCGCGAAGTGGCGCCGCATTACGCGAAGTGGGACCAGGAACACATCATGCCCCGCCGGTTGTGGCAGGCGGCGGGTGAGCAGGGCCTGCTGGGAATGGCGGTTCCCGAGGAATTCGGTGGCGCCGGTATGGCGGACTACCGCTTCCGCGCAGTGCTCGACGAGGAATTCGCGAGAAGCAACCACCTCGCCGTCGGGCTTGCTTTCCACCTGCACGACGACCTCGTCCTGCCTCATCTGTTGGCCCACGGCTCGGAGGACCTGTTGCAGCGCTGGCTGCCCGGCATGGTTTCGGGGGAAACGGTCACCTCGTGCGCCTGGACCGAACCGGGCGCCGGCAGCGATCTGCGCGGAATCCGCACCAAGGCAGTGCGCGACGGCGACGACTGGCTCCTCAGTGGGCAGAAGGTCTTCATCGGGAACGGCATCAGCGGAGATGCCTCACTGGTCCTGGCGAGGACCGACGGCAGCGCCGGCCGGGGTTCGAGCGACGCATTCTCCCTGTTCATGGTCGAGAAGACCGAGGGCTACACGACGGGGCGCCAGCTCGACAAAATGGGGCTGAAAGCCTCGGACACCTCCGAGCTGTTCTTCGACAACGTCCGCGTGCCGGGAAACAACCTCGTCGGCGAGGCAGGTCAGGGCCTGCGGTACAGCCTCGAGCAGCTTCCGCAGGCACGCCTCGGCATCGCCGTTGCGTCGTCGGCCGTCGCCCGGGCGGTCTACGAGCAGACGGTCGCCTATACCAGGGACCGCAATGCCTTCGGTGAACGCGTCATCGACTTCCAGAACACGCGCTTCATGCTCGCCGACATCCTCACCGAGGTGGAGGTGACCGAGACCTACGTCGACGCCGCCATGCTCGCCTTCAATGATGGCAAGCTCGACGCCGCGTCAGCCGCCCGCGCAAAGCTGTGGGCGAGCGAGCGGGTGAAGTCGATCACGGACCGGTGCCTCCAACTGCACGGCGGCTACGGCTACATCCTCGAATATCCCGTCTCGCAGGCCTTCCTCGCGGCCCGGCTGCTCACCATCTTCGGCGGTACCAGCGAGATCATGCGCGAGAGCGTCGGCCGCTCCATCGCGGGCTGACCACGGAACCCAGGAAGGTCCCATGACTGTCCACCCCATCACCATCACCGGCGAACCGGTCCTTCACCGGCGCGCGCTGCCCGTGGAGGACTTCGACGACGACCTCCGGGACCTCATTGCCGACCTGTTCGAGACCATGGACGTCGCGAACGGGGTGGGCCTTGCCGCTCCGCAGATCGGTATCGGGTCGAGGATCTTCGTGTATTCGATGGCGAACGACGACGGCGTGCCGCCCCGCGGAGTCCTGGTGAACCCCACGCTCGTGACGTCCAAAATTCCGGGGTCGGCGCCCGACCCTGAAGAGGAAGCCGAGGGGTGCCTGTCCGTACCCGGCGAGGCGTTCCCCCTCAAGCGCGCCGACTGGGCGAAGATCTCGGGCTTCGACGGCGACGGCAGTCCGGTGGCCTTCGAGGCCACCGGCTGGTTCGCCCGGTGCCTGCAGCACGAGTATGACCATCTCGACGGCCTGCTGTACGTGGACCGGCTCAACGACCGCTACACGCGCAAGGCCCGCAAGGCTATTGCCGCGGAGGGGTGGGGTGTTCCGGGCCGAACCTGGATGCCCGGCGTCGACCCGGATCCGTTCGGTCACTGACAGGCCTCTCAGCGCGGCGGGGTGGATGCCGTTTCCTCGTCCCGGACCGGATCCGGCCCCTGATCCAGATCCTCGAGCCGCTGAACCTTCCGGAGCGGTCCGAGCATGGCCACCACCGGGGCGGCGAAGGCGATCCCGATGCCGATGAGCATCGCTGTCCGCACGCCGAATGCCTCCGCAAGCACCCCCGCCGCCACGGCCGCGACGGCGAGCATGCCCCAGCTCACGGTCCGCGAGGCCGCGCCGAGACGGCCCATCATCCCGGGAGGGCATACGCGCTGGCGGAAACTGATGCCGATCACGATGTTCCAGGCGACACTCGCACCCATGATGAACATGCCGGCAAGTCCGGGAAGCATGCCCCAGCCCGGCGTCATCACCAGAAGCGACGCATATCCGAGTACCCCGGGAACCATGGACCAGCGCCAGAGCGGCCCTGAGCCGAACCGTTTTCCCAACGCCGTGACTGTCACCCCACCGACGGTTCCGCCGATCGACGCTGCTGCAAGCAACAGGCCCAGCCATACCTGCGATTCGTTGAGGGTCCGCAACACCAGCAGCACGATGAGCGAGGCTGCGATATTGCCGCCCAGATTCCACAGGGCGGCGTTGTAGAGGATGGCCCGCAGGGGGGCGGTGCTGAAGGTGTACCGCATGCCGTCCGCCATTTCACGGAAGATGCGGTGCTCGGTCTTGTCAGGAACAATCTCGGCGACGTCGAGGCGCCGCACGGCCACTAGCGAGACGACAGAGGTCCCCACCTCGATCAGGAGCGAATTGGACGCCCCTGCCGAGCTCGTGAGCCAGCCGGCCATTGAACGGCCCGCCGCGTCGGCAGCGGCCCCGGAGCCCGTGATCAGCCCGTTGCCCTCCATCAGTTCGTCTTTGGTGACGGCCTGCTGGACCATGGCCTGATCGGCGAGGGTGAAGAAGACAGAGGTCACTCCGGCAAGAAAGGCAACGATGAACAGCAGGGCAACGCTGAGGCTGCCGGACCAGTAGGCGAGCGGGAGACTCGCGAGGGCCGCGATGCGGACGATCAAGGACCACACCATCACCGGACGGCGCGGCAGCCTGTCCACCCATACCCCGATGACGAGACCGAAGAGCAGCCATGGGAGGAACGTCATTCCGGCGAGCGCAGCAACCTCGAAATCACTCGCATTCAATTCGACGGCCGCGATCACCGGGAGAGCAACGGACGCGACGGCGTTTCCGAAAATCCCGGCGGTGCTGGAGATGAACAGCGCCCGGAAGTTCCGGTTGCGCACCAAAAGGTGAGGCGTGTCACTGGTGCTCGCGGTCATTGGATCAGGGTAGCGGAGCAAGTGCGGCGCGCTTCTTCGAAGCGGCCGTTTCGCCGGGAAAACCTTTCCAGGGGTTGACTGTTATCCCAGGCAACCGGATAATACCCCCGAGGATCGTCAGGAGTGACGCGCGTGAATCACCCCGCAGGGGCTGCATAGACATGAAGCGGCGCGCCTTCACTGAAGGTCACCACATACGCCTGCCCCTCGATGAGCACCTCGCAGCGCTGCACGCCGTCCACCCGGCAATCCCCGCCCGGCTCTACTGGTGCCGGATCCCAGGGGGTCCAGTCGCCGGGACCCACCGGGGGCACCGGTTCCGAGAACCCCCGCGATTCGGGGGGAAGGCAGGTATAGGGATCTGCCGGATCGGTCCACCAGTTACCCAACTCGGTGACGGGACACGGAGGATAGGCCGGGCTGGGCAGCTGCTCCGGAGGGAGGTCACCCCCCATTCCACTGCCCGCCTCCACAGCGACCGGGGGTGCCGCTGATTTCGGCGCTGCTTCAGGCGGATCCTCGGCGACGACTGCTGGCGCATCCTGGGTCGTCGCGGGGACGGCCGCCGGGGAAAGGACAGCGTCGCCTGACGCACGCGGCGTTTGTTCCACCAGCGAGGAGGAAGGTTCCCCTGGGGCGTCCCCGCCGATCGAGACCGCTTCGCTTGTTCCGGGCAGGACCGCGATCAGAAGCGCGCCGCCAATTGCCAATGCTGGACCAGTGCGTACATTTTTCACTTCGGCCACCCCAGATGACTAGTTTTCGTTGTACCCGAAAACTACGCGGCACTTCGCGCCGGGGACACAGTAGCGGTTACCTGCTTTTGAGGTTGACTACTTGGAAAAGGGATGGGTCGACCGATACGCCGGGTTCTGTCATCCCGCACCGTTGCCGGTCCGGGAGTGGCGGCCATCCATCTACGGACACCGTTGCCGGCGCCCTCCAGCGGCCTACCCGTGCACTCGGGCGGGCAGCCCTCGAGCGCGCACTGTCTGGCCTTGCTCCGGGTGGGGTTTACCTAGCCGCGCCGGTCACCCGGCGCGCTGGTGGTCTCTTACACCACCGTTTCACCCTTACTTCCCTGCCGGTGAACGGCGGGAAGCGGTCTATTTTCTGTGGCACTGGCCTGCGGGTCACCCCGAGTGGGCGTTACCCACCACCCTGCCCTGCGGAGCCCGGACGTTCCTCGGTGGCTTCATGCCCTACCTGCGGCACTCTTCCAACGCGACCGCCTGGTCGACCCATCCAGCTTCGATTGTACGGCGTCCGGAGTGCCCTGCCGACCCGGGCAGGCGCGGCACCACGCCTTCGGTAGAGTTGATCCGGTGCTGATCCTGCTGCCCCCGTCCGAAGGAAAATCCGCGGTGTCCAAAGGACACCCGGTCTCACTCGAGGAACTGCACTTTCCGGAACTCAACGAGGCCCGCTCCCGAGTACTGAAGGCCCTCCGGCAGGCAAGTGGCCATCCTGACGCCCACCGTATCCTCGGAGTCGGCGCCTCGCTCGTCGATGATGTCCAGCGGAACCTCCTCCTCGACGTCGAACCTTCAGGCCCGGCCCACGACGTGTATTCAGGGGTGCTGTATGACGCCCTTGACTACCACCACCTGACCGCACGCCAGAAGAAGAAAGCGCGGGAGCACATCGTCATCATCTCGGCGCTCTGGGGCGCGCTTCGCTTCGGCGATCCGATCCCGGCCTACCGGTTGTCGATGTCGGTGGACCTCCCCGGTACCGGCCGGCTCGCCTCCTTCTGGAAACGAGTCCTGGACGAGC
>NZ_KI914840.1:4790-5667 GCF_000520535.1 Arthrobacter sp. H41 | reverse complement strand
AGTCCTGGACGAGCCCCTGCGGGCGCACGCCGGCGGATCCCTCGTGGTCGACTGCCGGTCGAGCACCTACGCGGCCGCCTGGTCACCCCCGGTGGA
This sequence comes from Arthrobacter sp. H41, assembly GCF_000520535.1. Taxonomy (GTDB): domain Bacteria; phylum Actinomycetota; class Actinomycetes; order Actinomycetales; family Micrococcaceae; genus Arthrobacter_D. The sequence continues at coordinate 5,571 of NZ_KI914840.1, read as the reverse complement.
GAACACCGTGGCAGTGAATGTCTACCAGGAGCGCGACGGAAAGCGGACCGTCGTCTCCCACTTCGCGAAACACACGCGCGGCGAGCTGGCTCGACATTTGATCACTCGGCGCGGAAAGATCCCGGAGTCACCCGCGCAGCTGCTCAGGGCCGCGCAGGAGCGGTGGACCGCGGAACTCGAGCCGGGAAGCGGGAAGCGGGGTCCTCAGCTGAATCTCCTCCTCACCCCGGAAATCTAGCCGGGCTCGTCGGCCACGAGTTCCACCTCGAAGCCTTCGTCGTTCTCGAGGTAGGCGGCATAGTGGCCCGGGCCCCCGGCGAAGGGGTGCCGGTCCGCGAACAGAAGTGTCCAGCCGTGGCTCGTGGCGCGTCGCGCCAGCAGGTCCACCTCGCTGCGGGTACCGGCGGCGAAGGCCAGGTGGTTGACCCCGGGACGACGCCGGTGGTGGCCTTCGGGAGCCACGTCCGGCCCGGATTCGAGCACGACGTAGAAGCCCTCTCCCCCGTAGCTGACACCGTCCTTCCAGTTCTCCCGTGCGGGGAAGCCAAGCCGCTCGAGCAGCCAGCCGATGCTCTGGACTCCCCTGTCGAGATCGGCGACCCAGATCTCAATGTGGTGCAACCGTCCGGAGAGTTTCGGTCTCGCGGACACCGCACCGGGCACCGTCCGGGCGTCGTCGTCGGCAGGAGCACTTCCGGCACCTTTCGCCGGTGGGGCGGCCTTTCGGGGAGTCCAGTCCACGCCCGCCATGCCGGCGTCCATCGCCTCGTTCGAGAGGCGG
>NZ_KI914840.1:0-4690 GCF_000520535.1 Arthrobacter sp. H41 | reverse complement strand
ATCGCCTCGTTCGAGAGGCGGTCGGCGTCCTTGTTGCGCTCACGCGGAATCCACTCGTAGGTGACGTTCCGCGGATCCACCACCTTGCGCGCCTTTCCGGCGAGGACGCGCATGTCGGCATGCTTGATCTGCCATCGACCCGACATCTGCTCGACCACGAGCTTCGAGTCCATCTTCACGTGGATCCGCGCTCCGGGGTCGACCTCCTGCGCAAGTTCCAGCCCTGCCACGAGGCCCGAGTATTCGGCTACGTTGTTCGATGCCTTGCCGATGTACGCCGCCTTCTCGACCAGGATGGCGCCGGTCGCAGGATCGCGCACCAGCGCGCCATAGCCCGCATGGCCAGGGTTGCCGCGGGAACCACCGTCGGCCTCCACGATCAGCCGACCGCCAGGGACGGGTTCCTTCGCCTCGCCATGGCCATAGGGGTTGAACAGTTCGGCGTCCGCTGCCACCGGGATCAGTTCCCCCACTCCGAAGAACGGACAAGGATGCAGCCCGAATCGGGGCACATCACAATGTCATCCGGTGCGGCGCGGAGGATCTCGGCGAGGTCGCCCGGGCTGAGTTGCATCCCGGACCCCTCGGAGGTGCCGTGGAACAGGCGCGCGGCACCCACTCCCCGCTTGGCGAGGGTCTTTTCGTAGATCGAGAGCAGCGGGGCGTCGATGGTCGCCGCCAACTCATTCCGCTCGGACTGCACGGTTGAGCGCTGGCCGGCGATTTCCGCCAGATCCGCGTCCCGGGCGGCCTCAAGCTCTTTCAGCTCGCGCCGCACCGAATCGGTGCGCTCCTGCACGGCCGACTGCGCGGCTCGTGCCGCCTCGGCGCGTTCCATGATGTCCAGTTCCACGTCCTCCAGGTCGGACCGGCGCCGTGTCAGCGAGGCCACCTCGCTCTGGAGTGCAGTGAGGTCCTTCGAGGTGCCCTGTCCGCTGTTCAGGCGTTTTTCGTCCCGTTCGATCCGGCCCACCACGGCCTGGACGTCGTCTTCCGCGCGGGTGAGCTCGCGCTCGAGGTCCGCGAGCTCGGTACTGGCCCGGACGAGCTCACCGTCCACGGCGGCCACCCTCCCGCCGAGCACGGCAAGCTCCGGGTTGTTCTGCACCACGGCGGCCTGCCTCTGGAGCTGGTTCAGCCGTGAATCGAGCGCCTGCAGATCGAGCAGTCGCAATTGTTCCTCTGGTGCAGCCTTGGCCACGGGATACCTCCGCATTGGGGACGAATGACGTTCCTCCCAGCCTATTGCACGGCGACAACGAGCCCGGCGGGAAGAAAGCAGTGCCCGAAACTGTTCAGTGGCCGGGAGTCTCAGTGGCCGGGAGTGAGGACGAAGTCCCAGGGGTCGGTGTTGATGCCGCTGACCCGGATATCGGCGTCGAACCCCTGGTCGGCCAGCATGTTGCCGAGCGCGGCCGACGCCGGTGTCAACCACAACCACTCGCTGCCGAAGTGGGAGACGTCGATGAGGTAGGGCCTTCCGTTGCCGGCCGCCTCCCGAACCTCCGAGGCCGGATGGTGGCGCAGGTCGGCCGTGACGTACACGTCCGCCTGGCTTGCCCGGACCTCCGCGAACAGCGAGTCTCCCGCGCCTCCGCACACTGCGACCCGCCGGATCAGCCCGTCCTTGTCGCCGGCAACCCGCACTCCCCCGGCCACCGCGGGCAGCAGGGAGAACACCACGCCGGCGAAGTCTCCGAGGGTTGTCGCGTCGGGAAGGTTGCCCACGCGGCCGATGCCCTCCTCCGGCAGTCCGTCGCGGGCCTTCACCAGGGGCTGCACCTCCTGAAGGCCGAGGGCGTCGGCAAGGACATCGGACACCCCTCCGACGGCACTGTCTCCGTTGGTATGGACAGTGACCAGCGCACAACCGCTTTCGATCAGCCGGTGCACGATCTCACCCTTGAAACCGGACGCGGCCACCGAATGGACCGGTTTCAGGAGGAGCGGGTGGTGCGAGATGATCAGCTGCGCCCCCCAGTCGAGTGCTTCGTCGAGAACAGCAGCAGTGGGATCGACGGTGAAGAGGATGCGCTCCACGCCGGTGCCGGCCCTGCCCGCCACCAGCCCCACGGCATCCCAGGTCTCCGCAAGCGATTCAGGCCACAGCTCCTCGATGGCGCCAAGCACGTCCCTTACTGTCGGAACCGTGTCCGCACCACCGCCGCCGGTGTTCTGCTGGTCAGTCTCCATGGCTCCAGTTCTACCACTCCAACCGGCCCGGGAATCTTCCGGAGCCCGCGCGCATTGTAGAGAGCATGAAGACTTTTGTACTTGGCGGTGGCTGTTTCTGGTGCCTCGACGCCCTCTACCAGCAGACCCGCGGCGTCACGGAGGTGGTGTCCGGCTACACCGGGGGCCACACGCGGCACCCCGACTACGACTCGGTGTGTTCGGGGATGACGGGCCACGCGGAGGTTGTGGCAGTGACTTTCGACGAGTCGGTCATTCCCGAGGACGTCATCCTCGACATGTTTTTCGTCTCCCACGACCCCACCACGCTCAACCGGCAGGGCTACGACGTCGGCACCCAGTACCGCTCCGTGATGTACTACCAGAACGCCGGCCAGCAGGCCCTTTTCGAGGAGTCGGTCAATCGGAACCAGGAGAATTGGTCCAACCCGATTGTCACCGAGATCACCCGCCTGCCCGAGTTCCATGTGGCCGAGGAGTTCCATCAGGACTTCTATGGCAAGCAGCCGGAGCAGGGCTACTGCCAGGTGATCATCAATCCGAAGCTGGCCAAGGCGCGGAAATATTACTCCGAGTGGCTTGCCGCGTAGGTCCCCGGGATCGCTGCAGTTAGGATCATTCCCGGCTCCGCCGGGGAGCTCCGCTGACCCACCCTCGACCAGGCAGGCTTTCATGGCAAAGATTTACGACGACGTCACCCAATTGGTGGGGCGCACGCCCCTCGTGCGCTTGAACCGCCTGACCGAGGGCCTCGACGCCCGGGTCGCCGTCAAGCTCGAGTTCTACAATCCCGCCAACAGCGTCAAGGACAGGATCGGCGTCGCCATCATCGATGCCGCCGAGAAGGCCGGTGCGCTGAAGCCCGGTGGGACGATCGTGGAGGGTACCTCCGGGAACACGGGCATCGCCCTTGCCATGGTAGGAGCGGCACGGGGCTATCGGGTGATCCTCACGATGCCCGAAACGATGTCCACCGAACGCCGGGTGATGCTGCGGGCCTACGGTGCCGAGATCGTGCTCACGCCCGGGTCCGAGGGGATGCGGGGCGCAGTGGACCGGGCGAAGGACATCGTGGCGAACACCGAGAACGCCATCTGGGCGCAGCAGTTCGCCAACGTGGCCAATCCCGAGATCCACCGGACCACCACCGCCGAGGAGGTCTGGGAGGACACCGACGGGGAGGTCGACATCTTCGTCGCCGGCGTCGGCACCGGCGGCACGATCACCGGCGTCGGGCAGGTCCTGAAGAAGCGGAAGCCCGGTGTGCAGATCGTCGCCGTCGAACCTGCGGATTCGCCCATCCTCAACGGCGGCACCCCCGGGCCACACAAGATCCAGGGCCTCGGCGCCAACTTCGTTCCCGAGAACCTGGACCGGAACGCCTACGACGAGGTGCTTGATGCCACCGTCGAGGATTCGGTGCGGGTGGCCCGGGACCTCGGGACGCGTGAAGGGATTCTCGGCGGGATCTCGTCGGGAGCGATCGTCTGGGCCGCCCTCGAGCTCGCGAAGCGGCCAGAGAACGCAGGTAAGCTCATCGTGGCCGTTGTCTGCGATTTCGGTGAGCGGTACATCTCCACCGTCCTCTTCGACGACATCCGCAACTAGTTCCATCCCATCAGAAAGTAATCGGTGAGTTTTCTAGCGAGACTGCGCGAGGATCTTGAGACAGCGCGCACCCATGACCCGGCAGCACGAGGACCTTTCGAGAACACGGTGGTGTACTCGGGGCTCCATGCGATCTGGGTCCACCGGCTCACCCACCGCATGTGGCGGAAGCCAGGACTGCGCTTCCCCGCCCGTGTGCTCGCGCAGCTCGCCCGGACGCTGACCGGCATCGAGATCCATCCTGCCGCGACCATCGGACGGCGTTTCTTCATCGATCACGGGATGGGCGTCGTGATCGGGGGGACCTCCGAGATCGGCGACGACGTCATGCTGTACCAGGGCGTGACGCTCGGCGGGCGCTCGCTCGAGAAGATCAAACGGCACCCCACCATCGGCGACCGGGTCACCATCGGCGCCGGGGCCAAGGTTCTCGGTCCCATCACGATTGGTGCCGGGAGCGCGGTAGGTGCCAATGCCGTCGTCGTGAAGGACACACCCCCCGACTCCATCGTGACGGGTATTCCCGCAACCTTCCGGCACCGCGACTCGGCACGGGAAACCCAGCCGGCCGTCGATCCGGCGGAATACGTGGACCCCGCGATCTACATCTAGGCGCGAGAACACGAAAAGCCCCGGACCTCGCTGGTCCGGGGCTTTTCTGTGCCTAGTGGGTGGCGCTAGTGGGTGTCGGTGGCCTCGATTTCGGTTTTGTCTTCGCCCCAGAGGGTGTGGAAGGTGCCTTCGGTGTCGATGCGCTGGTAGGTGTGGGCGCCGAAGAGGTCGCGCAGGCCCTGGGTCAGGGCCGCGGGCAGTCGTTCCCGGCGCAGGCCGTCGTAGTAGGCCAGGGACGCGGAGAACACCGGTACCGGAATCCCGAGCCGCACCGCGG
>NZ_AZRZ01000432.1 GCF_000520535.1 Arthrobacter sp. H41 | reverse complement strand
CCTGGGCTACGGGGTGGGTGGGGTCGGGCCGGCAGGGGCCGGAGAATCCGGGAGGAGCGGGATGAGTTCGGCGAGGTCGTCCACGACGATATCCGCGCCATGCGCGAGCAGCGTGTCCGCACCCACCCCCCGGTTCACGCCGACCACGAGGCCGAACTCGCCCGCGCGGCCCGCAGCCACTCCGGAGGAGGCATCCTCGACCACCGCGCATGCCGAGGCGGGAAGGCCAAGCATCCCGGCGGCGTGGAGATAGGTGTCGGGGTCGGGTTTGCCCGCGATCCCCCGCTCGGCAGCGAGGAGGCCGTCGACGACGACGTCGAAACGGTCGCGGATCCCGGCGGCCACGAGGACGGCGACGCCGTTGCGGGAGCTCGTAACGACTGCGACTTCGAGACCGGTGGCGACGGCGGCATCCAGGAGTGCGAGGGAACCCGGATACGGCGCGACGCCGTTCTCCGCTAGGGCCTCGTTGAATGCCTTGTTCTTGCGGTTGCCGAGTCCACTGACGGTCTCGAGTTCGGGGGCGTCCTCCGGAGCGCCTTCGGGAAGCGTGATGCCTCGGGAGGTCAGAAGAGCGCGGACGCCGTCGTAACGGGGGCGGCCGTCGATGTAGGTGAAGTAGTCGGCGTCGGTGTAGCCCGACCCGATCCCCTTCGCCTTCAGGTACGGCGTGAAGAGCCGCGACCACGCTTGCATGTGCACGTCAGCGGTCGGCGTGAGGACGCCGTCGAGGTCGAACAGGAGTGCGCGCAGGGACAACAGGCGCGCCGCAGCGGGGGAGGGGGTCACGGTGTTGTGGCCTTCGGTGAGGATGGGTCTGACGGCTAATTCGAGATAAGGCCAGCGCCGTCGGAAGCCGGTTTGCGGTTCACCTCCGCGGCGTCAGTCCGCGTTGCTCCCACTATATCGTTGCGGAAGTCTGCGCAGTGACGCTTGCGGCGCGCCGAATCAGCACTGGGCGCAAGCCGATTCGGGGGTTATGATCGCGGCCGCCGGGAGGAGGCCTCCCCGTCCCCGGCGACTGCTCGGGTCACAGAACCAGTACTGGTGCTCCCAGTGGCGGAACCACCCTGGAGTATTGCAAGCCTTCTAGTTTTTCGAGGGCGGAAGGGAAACACAGGCTAGTGAGCCGCACCTAGCTCGATGAGTAGGACGCCTCCGATAATGAGGATGATTCCAAGGCTCATGAGCCAGGTCAGGGGTTCTTCGAACAGGAATTTCGAGATGATGGCGGTGAGGGCGACACCCGCAGCCGCCCAGATACCGTAGGCGATGCCTAAGGGAAGACCTTGGGCGAGGGTGAGGCTGAGCATCGTGAAGGCGATGAGGTAGCCGACGATGACGGAGCCGTACCAGCGTTTGTTGTCGACCGCTAGGCGAAGGCTGACGGTGCCGGCGACTTCCGAGATGATCGCGCCAATCAGGAACACGTAGGCCATTACGCGGTCTCGGCTCTTTTATGTGCCGCTTGAGCTCCAAGCTCGACGCACAAGACCCCGGCGACGATGACGGCGATGCCGATACCCATGAGGAAGGTAAGTGCTTCGCCGAAGATGATGAGCGAGCCGATCGCTGTCAGCGCGACACCGCTTGCTGCCCAGATGCCGTAGGCGACTCCGAGTGCCATACCGGTGCGGAGTACGACGGCGAGGAGTGCGAACGCGCCAAGGTAGCCGGCGGTTACGACGACGTACAGAGCAGGATGCTCGAGCGCACCTTTCAATGACAGTGATGCGGTTACCTCGGACAGGATGGCGACGGCTAGGAGTAGCCACCCCTTGGTGGTCTTTCTCATCAGTTGGTTCCTTCGGCGATGAACTGCTGAGCGATCTGGCGGACGCTGCCCTTCACGGTCCACGAGTTGCAACGCTACCGGACCGTCTCGTCGCGACGGCAGCCTCCCTCTGACCTCTGCACCGATGGCGTCCACATAGCAGGACCCAGTGGAGTGAGGATGAATTACTCCATCCTCGCCGCCCGCCTTCTGCGCAGAGGTAGACGTCGTATCACTTTGCCTCCTCCTGGAGTGAAAAGTCGGATTCCCAGTTGTCCTTGCCGGCCTGGTCCTCGGTGATGGCCGTGTTGCCCGGTGTTTCCCGGTTCAGGTGCAGGAATTCGAGGTGTGTCTCGTAGTGGTCCAGGACATCGGTGATGACCTGTTCCCTGGTGTAGCCGGCGAGGTCGTAGCTGTGGCTGCCCTCGAGGGAGAAGACTTCCATCCGGTAATACTTTCCCTTCGTCACAGCGTCCGTCGCCGCGTTGCCCGCCGCGTAGGACGGGGTCCCGTACTGAACGGGATAGATCTGGTATTTGAAGGGACGCTCGTCACCGAGGCCCACATGCAGATCCACGCTGCGGATGCCGCAGGGCTCCACGGTCGCGGTGGTCAGGGTGGCGTCAGCCCCCTGCGCCCGCAGTTCGTCGTACACCTCCCGCAGGGCGGGAAGCGCTACGGTGTCCACGAAGTGGTTCGCCTGCGTCGGACCCGGGTAGGTCATCGCCCGGTTCAGCCGCTGCCGCCAGTTCCGCCCACCGGGACCCTCGGCGCTGCGCCCGGATATGATGCCGGGAAGGCTTGATCGGTAGCTGGCGGCGAGCGAGTTCTCCACACGCAGCGCCTTGTACAGGCCCGCCATGATGAACAGCAGCAGGATGGACAGCGGCAGGCCCATGATGATCGTGGCGTTCTGCAGGGTCGTCACGCCGCCCACGGTCAGCATGGCGAGCGTCAGCAGGCCCGTGACGACCGCCCAGAAGACGCGCAACCACTTGGGACCGTCAGCGTCGGCGTCCTTGAGGTGGCTGGTGAAGTTCGCCATGACGAGCGCGCCGGAGTCGGCCGACGTCACGTAGAACAGCAGGCCAGTGAAGGTCGCGATGCCGATGATGAGCGGTGCCGCGGGGTACTGCTCGAGCAACCCGTAGAACGCCCTTTCCGGCTGGGCCATGGCGGTCTCACCGAATGCCGCATTGCCGTTCATCACGATATCGAGGGCACTGTTCCCGAAGACCGAGATCCAGATGAGGATGAACGTGAACGGCACCACCAGTGTTCCAACAACGAACTGGCGGATCGTTCGGCCACGGGAGATCCGGGCGAGGAACAAACCCACGAAAGGCGCCCAGGCGATCCACCAAGCCCAGAAGAAGAGCGTCCAGCCCTGCAGCCAGTCGCCGGGGCGGTCATAGGCGAAGGTGTCCAGTGTCATGCCGGGAAAACGGCTGAGCACATCACCGGTGTTCTGGATGATGCCGTCGAGCAGGAAGCTCGTCTTGCCGGTGAACAGCACGAAGACCACGAGGGCGCCGGCGAGCAGCACGTTCAGCTCGGCGAGTCGGCGGATGCCCTTCTCGACACCCGAGAGCACCGATGCCGTGGCCATGACGACGGCGACGACGATCAGCCCGATCTGCACGGTGACGTTCTCCGGAAGGCCGAACATGAGGCTGAGCCCGTAGTTGAGCTGGACGACACCGATGCCCAGGGAAGTTGCGATGCCGAAGATGGTGCCAAGCAGGGCAGCGATGTCGATGCCGTGCCCGAGCGGCCCGTCGATCTTCTTCCCGAAAATGGGGTAGAGGGCGCTGCGGATGCTGAGGGGTAGATTATGCCGGTAGGCGAAATAGCCGAGGGCGAGGCCCATGAGTGCGTAGAGCGCCCAGCCCGTGAGTCCGTAGTGGAACAGCGTCAGTACCATGGCCTGGCGTGCGGCTTCCACGGTGCTGCCATCGCCCTGCGGAGGCGCGAGGTACTGGGTCACGGGTTCGGAGACCGAGAAGAACATCAGGTCGATTCCGATGCCGGCCGCGAAGAGCATCGATGCCCAGGTGAACATGCTGAACTGCGGCTTGGAGTGGTCCGGGCCTAGTTTCGTCTTGCCGACACGGCTCAGGGCGAGGACCAGGACGAAGACGACGACGAGGGTGACGATCAGGAAGTAGTACCACCCCATGGTGGTGGAGACCCACGTGACCATGGAGCCGATCAGTGCCTCTGCCCCCGTAGCGTCCACCATGGCCCAGAGAGCGATTGCGAGAATCCCGGTAGCCGATCCGATGAAGACAGTCCAGTTGACGCGGGTTCCAGCCGCGGGTGTCCTGTCCCCGTCTTCGGTATTCATTCCAGGCGGAGCGTCGATCGTCTGACTCATGTCATCCCTCTCATTGGGCACCGCACATCATGGCGGTGTGTTGTGCGGGCGGAAATGGCGCGGGGTAAGCCCCGATCTGCACCTACGCCCCACTGTCCTGTAAGAGAAGCCAAGCAACTCCGCTAGGTGTGGTGTAGGTCATACGGGGAGCGTAGTTCACCTTGAACATATGTTCAAGAGTGGATATGAACAAACGTTCAAGAATGGTCTGCCTCGCTCGGTTGGGCCTGAGCTGATACGGAAAAACCCGGTGGAGGGGACATGGGACATCCATCCACCGGGTTCACCGAATCGGCTCCCGAGCCCGCCGTGGGTCCGCGGGCGGTCAGGCGAGGGCCGCGCCGAGCTCCGCCTCCGCCGTCGTTGTTTTGCCCGCACGGCTGGCACGGATGAGGTCAGCACAGCGCTCTCCGATCATCATGACGGTGATGTTGGGGTTCACAGTGACGTGTTCAGGCATGACGGAGGCGTCGGCGACGCGCAGGCCCGTGACGCCCTTGACCAGCAGTTCGGGGTCGAGCGGCGACATCTCGTCGTCGGCCGGCCCCATACGGACGGTACCGACGGGGTGGTAAACGGTGTTGTGCGTCTTGCGGATGTAGTCCTGCAGTTCCTCGTCGGTCTGCGCTTCGATGCCGGGCGAGAGCTCACGGCCGGTCCATTCCGCCATGGCAGGCTGGGCGGTGATCTCGCGGGCCTTGCGGATGCCTGCGACCATAACGCGCATGTCGTGGCCCTCCGGATCGGTGAAGTACCGCGGATCCACCATGGGCTTATCCCGGAAGTCCCGGCTTCGCAGCCGGACGGTGCCGCGAGAGCGGGCGTGCGTGACGTTCGGGGTGAGGCTGAAGCCGTTCTCCGTGGTCGGGTAGCCGTACCGAAGGGTGTTCATATCGAACGGGACGGAGCCGTAGTGCATCATCAGGTCCGGGCGGTCGAGGTCTTCTTCCGTGGATGTGAAGATGCCGATCTCCCACCACTGCGTCGACGTCTGAACCATCGGCAGCCTCGCTTCGAACTGCACGACGCCTTCGGGGTGGTCCTGCAGGTGCTCGCCGACGCCGGGGGAGTCGACCAGGACCTCGATCCCGTGCCCGGCGAGGTGCGCGGCGGGGCCGATACCGGAGAGCATGAGCAGCTTGGGCGAGTCGATGGCCCCGGTGGACAGCACGACCTCGCAACGCGCGGAGAGCCGGTGAGTCCGTCCGAACGCCGAGTCCACGACATCGACGCCAGTGCACCGTTTGTCCGCGTCGAACACCAGTTGGCGGGCGCGCAGGCCGGTCAGCAGTGTGAAGTTCTCGCGCTCGATGATCGGATGGATGTAGGAGACCGAGCTGGATGATCGGGTGCCGTCCGCGCGGCGGTTGATCTGGAAGAAGTTCGCGCCGTTGATCACCGTGGTGCCGGTGTTGAACTTCGCACGCGGAATGCCGGCCTGTTCACAGGCATCCAGGAGTGCGACGCCGGTGGGATCCGCCGCGGGCACGTTCATCAGGTGCACGGGCCCTGAGTCGCCGTGGTGCGGCGCGTCCGGGCCGGCGTCGTCGTTGGTCTCCAGTCGCTGGTACAACGGCCAGGCGACCTCAGCGGTCCATCCGGTGGCGCCGTGCTTCGATTCCCACTCGTCCAGGTCTTCGCGCGGGGCCCAGAAGGCGATGCAGGAGTTGTGGCTGGAGCAGCCACCCATGACCTTGGCCCGGGCGTGGCGCATGAAGGAGTTGCCGTTCTCCTGCGGTTCGATCGGGTAGTCCCAGTCGTACCCGGATTCGAGCAGCTCCATCCAGCGGTCGAGCTGCAGTACCTCGGGCACGCCGCGGTCATCCGGCCCGGCTTCCACCAGTGCCACGGACATGGCCGGGTCCTCGCTCAGCCGGGCGGCGACTGCGGCTCCGGCGGATCCGCCGCCGATGACGATGTAGTCGAACTCACGGTCGTCGAGGTTCTCGACGTTGTCGGTAGGCATCTAGTTCTCCTTGCCGTGGTCAGCGAACCAGCCCGTCACCTGCGGGTTGGTGTTCTGGTAGATGTGCTTGGATTCCTGGTACTCGGCCAGGCCGGTCGGACCGAGCTCGCGGCCGACGCCGGACTGGCCGAAGCCGCCCCACTCGGCCTGCGGGAGGTAGGGGTGGTAGTCGTTGATCCAGACAGTGCCGTGCCGCAGTCGGCCGGCCACGCGCTGCGCCTTGCCCGCATCCTGGCTCCAGACCGCCCCGGCCAGCCCGTAAATAGTGTCATTGGCGGTCGCCACCGCTTCATCCTCAGTGCGGAAGGTCTCAACAGTCACTACCGGGCCGAAGGCTTCATCCACGACGACGGACATACCCTTCTGCACGCGGTCCAGGACCGTGGGCTGGTAGTAGAAACCGACGCCGTACTTCTCTCCTTCGGGCGTCGTGCCACCGCACCGCAGCCGCGCCCCCTCCTCCACTCCGCGCTGGACGTAGGCGTGCACCTTCTCGCGGTGGGCCGCGGAAATCAGCGGGCCGGTCTCGGCAGCTTCGTCGAAAGGGCCACCGAGGCGGATGCCCTGAGCGCGCCGGACCAGCTCATCGACGAAGCGTTCGGCGATCGATTCCTCGACCACTAGCCGCGCCCCGGCGGAGCAGACCTGACCGGAGTGGACGAACGCGCCGTTGAGCGCGTTGTCGACGGCGGCGTCGAAGTCCGCGTCGGCGAACACGACGTTCGGGTTCTTGCCGCCGAGCTCCAGCGCCACCTTCTTGACGGTCCCGGCGGCAGCAGCGGCAATGCGCTTTCCGGTTTCCAACCCGCCGGTGAATGAGACCAAATCGACGTCAGGGTGTTCCGAGAGCGGTGCGCCCGCCTCCGCGCCGGGGCCCGTCACGAGGTTGGCGACGCCGTCCGGCAGGCCCAGGTCCTGCAGCAGCTGCATGGTCAGGATGGCGGTGGAGGGGGTCAACTCGGATGGCTTGAGGACGAATGTGCAACCGGCGGCCAACGCCGGTGCGATCTTCCACGCCGCTTGAAGCAGGGGGTAGTTCCAGGGCGTGATCAGGCCGCAGACACCCACCGGCTCGTAGACGATCCTGCTCACGACGTCGGAGTCTCCGGCGTCGACCACGCGGCCCGACTGTTGGCCTGCGAGCCGGCCGAAATATTCGAAGCAGGCGGCGATATCGTCGATGTCGATCCGGCTTTCGATGATCCGTTTCCCGGTGTCCAGCGATTCGGCGCGGGCGAATTTCTCGCGGCGGTCACGCAATTCCGAGGCGACCTTGAGCAGAAAGGTGCCGCGCTCAGGCGCCGGGACCGAGGACCAGACACCGGAGTCGAAGGCCGCACGGGCCGCAGCAATGGCCCG
>NZ_AZRZ01000431.1 GCF_000520535.1 Arthrobacter sp. H41 | reverse complement strand
CCCTTGTGGTCGAGCCCAAAGCCGTCCACAGGTGGGCGCGTCACAGCATTCCTCCTGCCAGGTACAGCCGCACCGATCCGGTGAAACCACTTCGTCGATCCCCGGCGCGGTCTTCAGTGAACGGTCCTTTCCCGGGGGTGATTGCACTCCGAGGAATTGGTCGGGACATGCGCTGTTGTCGAGCGTCTCGCGTGATTAGTTCTCCTATGTCCTAGTTAAGACCGTCGGGTTGTATACAAAAACGGCTTTATGGCCCTTAATGTATGTAATGCAGATCCCTCCGGACAGAGGAAACCCGTGACCAACTCGCTTCCAGTTTCACCCAGCGCTTCTCGGCGCGTGCATCACAGATCCTTGATCCCGGCCCTTGCGCTTGGCCTGGTCGTCAGTATCACCGCGTGTCAAGCACCGCAGACCGCGACAGAAGCACCGCAGGGCGAGGATGTCATGACCGCTCCGATCGGCGATCAGACCATCGTGGAGGGCGGCGATCTCGTCATGGCCCTCTCCGCAGAGCCCGACCGCCTGGACCCGACGACGTCGTCGTCGCTGTACACGCGGTACGTCATGCAGACCATGTGCCAGAAGCTCTACGACATCGACGAAAACGGCGAGATCGTCCCGCAGCTCGCCACCGACCTCCCCGAGGTCTCCGAGGACGGCCTGACCGTGAGCATCCCGGTCCGCGACGACGCGGTCTTCGCCGACGGAACCCCCTTCAATGCCGAAGCGGTGGCCCAGACGATCGACCGCGGCCTCAACCTTGAGGGATCGTCGCGCAAGAGCGAACTCGGCCCCATCGAAAGCATCACCGCCGTGGACGCGACCACCGTGGAAGTGACCTACGCCGAGCCCTTCGCACCCCTGACTGCGGCACTGGCCGACCGTGCCGGCATGATCCTCTCGCCCGCGGCGCTGGCCGCGAACGGTGAAGCCTTCGGCGACAGCCCCGTCTGCGTGGGCCCGTTCAAGTTTGCGGAACGGATCCCCCAGACCTCCATCACCGTGGAACGTGATCCGCTCTACTACGACGCCGAGAACGTACACCTGGACACCATCACCTACCGCATCATCACCGACTCGAACATCCGCGCGGCGAACCTGCGCTCGGGCGACGTCCAGGTGGCCGACACCATCTCCACCCAGGACGTGGACGGACTCATGGCCGAGGAGGGCATCAACGTCCTGCAGGCCGGTTCCCTCGGCTTCCAAGGATTAACCATCAATGTCGGCAACACCGACGGCGTCGGCGCGGCCCCGGGAGTCATTGATACTCCCCTGGCTACCGATACGACGGTGCGTCGGGCTCTGGCCATGTCGATCGACCGGGAGTCCCTCGTGCAGTCGGTCTTTGGCGGCTGGTATGAGCCCGCCTGTTCCCCCATTTCCCCGGCGAGCCCCTTTAGCACTGACGCGAGCGAGGCATGCCCCGAGTACGATCCCGAGGCGGCCAAGGCCCTACTGGAGGAAGCCGGCGTGGAAATGCCGTACAAGTTCACGATGCAGGTCAGTAACAACCCCGACACCATCCGGTTCGCCCAGGCACTGCAGGCTTCCGTCACGGAGGGTGGCTTTGAAATGGAGATCCAGCCCGTTGAGTATTCAACCCTGCTCGACGTCCAGGACCGCGGGGACTTCGAAACCATCCAACTCGGCTGGTCCGGCCGGGTCGACCCTCACGGCAACATGTTCAACCGCCTGTCGACAAGTACCAGCAATAACTACATGGGTTACAGCAACCTCGAGGTCGATGAGCTGCTCATTCAGGCCGCAGAGGCAAACGACATCGCCGAGCGCTCCGAGCTTTACGGTCAGGCCGTCACCCAGATCCAGGAGGACAACCCGATCATCTACCTCTACCGCCTGCGCAACCTCACCGCTCACACCACCAACGTGGCCGGTATAGAAACGTTCGCCGACGGCGTGGTCCACCTCAGCAACGCAGCATTCGTCGAAACCGAATAGACCAACCACGCAGCCGGTCAGCTCCGAGAACGTAGGCCTGTCTACTGATCCCGTCGCTGGGGACGGGGCTGATCGCATGGAAGGTGGCCGGTGAACATGCTCCTACCAATGAAAAGCTGGGGATTCGGTGAAAACCGTGAGTCATGTGGTGTTCATTGGGGACGTTCAGGAGTCGAGAAGACAGGTGTTGCCCTCGAGCTACATTCCCTGTTGGTAGAGCAGGACGTGAAGCACTGCGTCATTGAGGGCGACGATCTGGATTTGGCGTATCCGAGACCTTGGATCCCGAAGAACCGTACGCAGTCCCCTTGATCGCTGCGCAATCGTGACCGACACGAGATTCAAACTGACCCATTTGTCACACAAGCCCCAGCAGAAT
Organism: Arthrobacter sp. H41; assembly: GCF_000520535.1. GTDB lineage: Bacteria > Actinomycetota > Actinomycetes > Actinomycetales > Micrococcaceae > Arthrobacter_D. Next base: position 5,486 of record NZ_AZRZ01000431.1, on the reverse strand, counting down.
AGGTGCATCATCGGGGCTTGGGTTGGGGAGCAGCATGCAGTGGATCAAGAAGAACAAAAGGTTCGTGCCGTCGGCGTTCGCGCTCACCACGGTGGTCGTGTTCTGGATCGTCGGAGCCGCCGGCGGGATGGGATTCCTGCACGACGCGGAATCGGCGATGGCCATGCTGGCCGGCCTGTATCTGATGCTCGGAGTGGTGGCCGTTTCGATCATCGTGACGGTGCTGGCGCTGATGGACCTAGCCCACGTCACCTCTGACCGAAAGCAGCGGACCGTCGCCTAACAGCGGTTACTGCGGAACGGAAACGCCCTGAGGGTAACCGCTGATTTCCACTCACCGCACAAACTCATAATCCGCAGGGAACACGTCCTCTCCGTCAATGCCGAGGATCTGCATCTCGGGCAGAACAACCTCCAACTCGAGGCTGACGTAATGGACCGTTATCTGTTACGCAGGACCGCCGGGCATTACCGTCCGCGGAGGGGCGCCCTGCCTTAAAAAGTTCCATATAGGTGGTGGCAGGGCGGCAGGAGTCAAAGCTGATACTGAGGCGGGCGCGCTCAGAGCGTGCAGTGGAATACCCAAAGGTTCTTCTCGCCGCCGTCGAAGCTCCAGTCCCTCCCGGGGACGCGGCGGAAGCCAAGCGATTTGTAAAGGGCGTGCGCGGGGCCCATGTAGGCGGCGCTAGATAGGACCACGGCGTTCACGCCGTCCAGAGAATGCGCATGGTCCAGGATCTGCTCCACGATGGCGCGGCCCACGCCCTGCCCCTGGGCAGACGGGTCTACGGCCAGCATGCGAAATTCAAGCTCACCTTCTCGGGCGACCTCTGTATACCGTTGGGTGGGGGCGGTGAGCATCACTGTCCCCACCGACCGACCGTCCGACTCGACGATCCATACCTCGGCGTGTGATGCGCGCTGCTCGACATCACCGAGGACCGCAAGGTAGGGGTGGCCCTCGGTTACGTGGCCTGCGCCGGCATAGGCTGCAAGGGTGATGCGCCGGACCTCATCGAAGTCGCTCTCCCTCGCTTGCCTGATTTCCAGAGTTGTACTGGTTTTCGGCGCTCCGCCGAATTGCACGATCGTCATGCCGGTAGGGCCGGCCCTACGGTCTCGATGTAGCTCATCAGCGGGGCGAGCTCGGGCTGGGAGGACTGCTGGCCGACGGCGTCAGCGCCCACCGCGTTGGCTACCGCGAGGGCCTGCTCGTAGGGCAGCCCGTCCCGCAGCGCCAGGACAACGGCAGCGCAAAAAGCGTCACCGGCCCCAATCGTATTGACGACATTCGCCCTTCGCCCGGGTGCGCGGGCCACGAGATTCCCGCGTTCGTAGAGGGCCGCGCCGTCCTTGCCGTAGGTCACGGCCACGAGCCGGGCGTCGGCCAGCTCGGGCATCAGGGCGTACTCGGTTTCGTTGACGATGACGAGGTCGCAGCGCTGGATGAGTTCCAGAGGGAGCGGCTGCGCCGGGGCCGCGTTGAGGGCGAAGTACCCGGCGTGGCGGCCCGCTGCCTCAAGGACGATGTCCAGTCCCACCTCGAGCTGGCACAGCAGTATCTCGTCCCCGGCGAAGTCGACGCCGTCGAGGACGACCTCGGAGTTCGCGCCGGGGCACACGGCTATCTGGTTCTCTCCCTCGCGGTCAACGACGATGAGCGCGGTACCGGTTTCGGTGTCGCGGCGGGCTACATCGATCACATCCACTCCCGCCGCGGCGAGGGCTTCCAGCAGTAACCGCCCGGAGTCATCGTTGCCCACCGCGCCGATCATCCGGGCGGAGCCTGCAAGGCGCGCGGCTGCAGCGGCCTGGTTGGCACCCTTACCGCCGGGCTGACGGCTCAGAGTGCCGCCGCCTATGGTTTCTCCCGCCACCGGCAAACGTTCGGTGGTGGCGATGAGGTCAAGATTGATGCTGCCCAGCACGGTCAGTGGCTGATGGGTGGAGTGCTTCATGGACTTCCTTACTGAGCATCAGTGTGCCGGGTGGCGGCACGGGCTGCGTGGTGAGAGTGGGGTCAGGATTGCTGAACGGAGAGGTAGCCGGCTCTGGCGGGGATGAGGCATTTAGCAAGGTAAAACGGTACGCCGCCATAACGGACGTATTGGGTGAGCACCATGACGGGGTCAGAGGGGCGCAGGGCGAGCAGCTTGGCCCGGCTCGGCCCTACGGTGGTCAAGCCGATCTCGCACCTGCCCGGTCCGAGGGCCGGGCCCAGAACGCCTGCGATCGCGGCGAGCAGAGTACCGCTTTCCGACGGCGCTGCCAGCGCCGCCGTTACATCATCAAGACACCCTGGAGTGCCGGGCTGGGTCGAGATGTGCTCCTGCAGGTGGGCGATCTCCTCACCATCTCGGGAGATAACGGTCTCCCACAGGAGGAAGTCCTCGTCCGGGCGGACGCCGATGCCCGGGGCAATGAACTGCGACGCCGGCTGGTGGACCGTCTGAACCCGCTCGACCGACACCGGGTGACCAGGAGTGGTCAGGAGTTCCTCGAAGGGCTGGATGCGTTCGATACCCAGCCGGGGAAGCGAATCGGTGACGAAGCGCCCCACGCCGCGCCGGGCACGGACCAGTCCGTCTTCCTCAAGCAACATCAGCGCCTCCCGGACAACCGTCCGGCTGACTTCCATCGCTGCGCCGAGCTCCGCTTCGGTCGGCAGAAGCGACCCGGGCAGGAGAGTTCCGCCCCGGACCGCCTCGGCGATGCGCGAGTATACGGCCACGCGCAGCGGCAACCCTTGCTGGGTGTTAAGGGGACCGGCCCAGGGCCGGACGTCGAGATTGTTCATGGGGCCTCAGTTCGTTCCGCTTTAGGAACAGTGTAGCCATTCCTCCCAGCATGTGTTGTACCAGCTCATTATATGTGCTTGTATAACAACACACTCCAGAAGGGCCGACGTCGCCCCTGTCGAACAAGGAAGTTTGCTGTGATCACTCCCTCCACCTCTGCATCCGGTGCAGTAACCACTGGGCAAAGCCCTTCCGAGGGCGGCCCCCGCCCCCAGGCCGCAGTCCTCATCACCACCCTCCTGCTGGGGGTCCTCTCCTTCCAGCTCAACGCGAGCATGGTCACCCCCGCTTTGCCCCAGATCGGCGCGCACTTCGGGGCAGACGCTGCAGGCGTGGCCCAGGTGCAGTCCATGTTCTTTCTTGCCGGCGCCATCTCCGGCCCGATCATCGGCCGTTGGAGCGACTTCATCGGCCGCCGACGGGCGCTATTGCTGGTGCTGGCTATCATGGCTGTCGGGACGGTCCTGTGCCTTCTCGCCCCCACCCTTCCCCTGCTTATCATTGGGCGTTTCCTGCAGGGCGTCTCGAGCGCCATGTTCGCGCTTTCTTACATTGTGCTGAGGGAATACCTCGACGCGCGCATGTTCGGCACTGCGGTGGGCATTCTGGCGGCCGTCAACGGCGGCGTCGCCGGTTTTGACGGTTATGCCGGTGGTCTCATGACCGAAGCCTTCGGCTTCCAATCGATTTTTGTTGTGGTACTCGGCCTCGCCGCCATCGCCGCTGTGTGCATCGTCCGCGTCGTCCCCACCGGACGCCCCGCCGTCTCCGGCCACATGGACTGGTGGGGAGCTGCCTTGCTCTCGGTCTTCCTTGTCGGCCTGACCTACTTCGTGACCACCGGTTCGTCCGCCGGCTGGACCTCCTTCGCCGCCCTTGCGCTCCTCGGCGCGACCATCGCAGCGTTCACCGCGTTCTGCGCCGTGGAAAAACGGCGAAGCTCACCGCTCATCGCCGTGCACCACCTGCGTTCCCGCAACGTCTGGACCGTCATCGCCACCACCGTACTGACCCTCGCCGGCATCTTCGCGATCATGAACTTCACTGTCGTCCTGCTCAGCCAGGACGCGCAGAACGGCTTCGGCCTCAGCGCTTCCCTCTCGGCCCTGTTCTTCCTCACCCCGGCCGCGCTCATCGGCGTCTTCGCAGCACCGCTGGCCGGATGGCTCACCGCCCGGACAGGGTGGATCAAAACCCTGCGCATCGGCACCGCCCTGAGCCTCGCCTGCGCGATCGGCGCCGCGCTCTTCGCCGACAACCAGTGGGCCGTGCTGGCCGCAGTCGCTGCGCTCGGGATCTTCTACAACGGCTTCTTCCTCACCGCCATCAACGGTCTCTCCGTACTGCTATCCCCCAAGGACGCACCGGGCGCCCTTCCCGGCATTAACGGAGCATCCTTTGGTATCGGAGCAAGCCTCGGCGTCGTCCTCGTGGCGCCGTTCGCCGGGCAGGGCACGCCAGACGGCTACGCAGCCGCCCTCTGGATCTCGGTCGGCATCACCGCCGCCGCATTCCTGGTCAGCCTTCTCGTGCCCGCCCCGACGGGCGAGCCCGCGCCGTAGCCCCCCAGCCCACAGTTCCCAGCACACGCCCTTTTGTCAGAAAGAGAACAAACGACATGACCACTATCCGACCCTTCTACCTGGACTGCGACACGGGCATCGATGACGCACTGGCGCTGGCCTACCTTCTGGCCACACCAACCGTCGAACTTCTTGGCATCGGCACCGTGAGCGGGAACGTCGCCGCGGCCACCGGAGCCGCAAACACCCGTGACCTCCTGCAACTCGCCGGAACCCCGGGCATTCCGGTGGCCATCGGCGCGCACGACTTCCTGGCCCGACCCTTCGACGGCGGCGCACCCCACGTCCACGGGCCCAACGGAATCGGCGGCATCACTCTGTCCACCGCCGACCACACCCCACACTCCGAGACGGCGGCCGAACTGCTGATCCGGCTCGCTTATGAGAACCCGGGGACCCTGCGCATTCTGGCCATCGGCCCACTGACCAACATCGCGCACGCCCTGCGGCTCGAGCCCCGCCTTCCAGCGCTCATCGCTGAAATCACCATCATGGGCGGTGCGGCGCTCGTCCCCGGCAACATCACCCCCGTCGCCGAGGCGAACATCGGCAATGACCCCGAGGCCGCCCGCGAAGTCCTCGCCGCCCCATGGAACATCACCCTCGTTCCACTCGACGTGACCATGGCGAACGTCCTCGAAGAAGAGCACCGACGGGAACTCCTTGCGGCGGACACCCCGCTGGCACGCACCCTAGGAGAAATGCTCGGCCACTACTACCGCTTCTACGAGGGAATCTTCGGACGGGCCTGCTCCGCCATGCACGATCCGCTTGCCGCCGCGATCGCCGTGGAGGCGGTCGCCCTCCGCACAGCACCCGTAATCCACGTCGAGGTCGACGCCGGGCACGGACCCGGCCGCGGCCAAACAATCTGCGACCTACGCGGCCAGCACCTCGGATACCCCGAACAACCCGGCGCGCACTGCCGCGTGGTCCTGGAACTCACCGAAGACTTCGCCGCGCACCTCACCAACACCATCATCGGCCGGACCCCGCAAAACCAGGAAAGCCGACTGCAAGCAGCACACGCCTAATTGAGCTGATCGCCGGCAAGACCACCAACTGATAATCGTGAAACTCGTCCTCCCGGCTCTCCGGCCAGTCA
>NZ_AZRZ01000430.1 GCF_000520535.1 Arthrobacter sp. H41 | reverse complement strand
CTGCCGCTTCACAACATACGGCGGATTAGCTCACGCGCACGAAGGACGAACCGGGAAGGTCAGAGAGGTCGTGCTCGAAGGTCAGATTCGCACCGTTCATTCCGCTGCTGACGACCTTGCCGCCACCGACATAGATGGCGATGTGGCCCGAGCTGATGACGAGGTCACCGGGAGCGGGGGATCCCACAACGGTGCCGTACTGGTAGAACTGGGTCGGACCGAGGTCTCCCACAGTCTTACCGATGGAACGCAGTGCCTTTTCAACCAGGATGGTGCAGTCCTGGATGGCACCGATCTGTGCGCGGGCCGAGGCGACAAGAGCCGCACCGACGCCGCTGGCCTGCACTGCAGGAGCCAGGGCCGCTACGGGGGTGATGGCGCTGGAGGCGAAGGAAACACCGGACTGTGCCTGTACAGGTGCCGGTGCGGGTGCGGTGAAGGACGCTTGGGTTGCCTGTGATGCTGCGGGAACCGCTGCGGGGCTCACAGCTGCGGGAGCGGCGACGGAAGCACTACCGGAGACCCTGATCTGCTGTCCGGGGTAAATCACCGAAGCGTAGGACAGGCCATTCTGCGCCAAAACCGTGTCCAGTGACACGCCATAACGGGCCGAGATGGCACCGAGGGTGTCGCCAGCGGCGACGGTGTGTACACCGGCTGCTGCCGCCGGGGCCTGAACGGCGGCTGGGGCAGTGCTTTCCGCGAAGGTGCCGGCCTGGGCCGGTGCTCCCGCAGCGAACATCAGACCGCCCGCAGCGGCGACGATGATCGTGGGCTTACCCAGCGTCACTGCGCGGGACTTCGCCGAGAGCGACAGGCCCTGCAGGGCGATGGAGTGGGTGGGGGTGGCGCGGTGGCGCGCCGGAACGGACGTACGTGACATGGTTGGTTGCCTCTCCCAATGCCTGCGGGGTGAGCTGTCGGATTCGGATGGGAGTCACCCGGCCACGCAACGTCACTGAGTCAGTGAAGTGTTGCGACTTAACCCCAAGACCGTTTAGGAACGGTCAAAAATGTGGTTCCCCCGCCTCTGCCATGCGATGGTGCGGACGGCCCAAAACAGTGGCAGAGCTCGGCAAGCTGTTTCGGGAATACCGGCAGTTGATACCGGCATCGGGACAAACTTTACGTGACATTCAACTGTTTGTCTCGTTTTGGTTACGGACCCGGGTCGGGGAACACACCAGCAGGCGTCGTCATGTATTGACAGCTGCCCGCGGTGCTTTCCTGACGGGAAATTCAACCCCGGCCTGGTGGGCTAGAGCACCAGTTTTGCGTAGACGACGTAGTTGTCGTCGAATTCGCCGGTGTCTGGGTCGTAGCCGTCGCAGGTGATCAGGCGTAGTTCGGAGCCTTCGGTGTTGCCGTACACCTTCTGGGTGGGGAATTCGTCCTTGGCGTATTGCTCACCGCGGTCAACGGTGAAGGTTGCAATGGTGCCGTCCTCGCGGAGCACGTCGATGGTGTCGCCTGCTTTGAGCTTGCGGAGGTCAGCGAAGACTCCGGGGCCGCCGTCGGTGGCGTTGACGTGTCCGAGCAGGACCGCGGGTCCGCGTTCGCCGGGTGTGGGGGAGTCGTTATACCAACTCGCGGGTGCGCCTGGATCACCGGGCGGAACCTCGAGTGAGCCGTTCTCGCGCAGCCCGAGGCTGAGCAGCTCCGATCCCGCGCTGATGGTAGGGATGGTAAATGACACCGGCTTCGACGCCGGCAGGACCGGCAACTGGGCCGGTGCTGGTGCTGGTGCTGGTGTTCCGGGCGCGGTGGCGGTGGGTGGTTGAGTCGGGGCCGGCACCGCGGGTGTGGACGAAGCGGAGACGGTCGGGGACGGCGCTGCCGGTTCTTGGCTTTGGGCCGGGGTGTTGGTGGCGCAGCCGGTGAGGATTAAAACAGCGACCGCCGCAGAGGCCAGATGGCTTCTGCGGCGGTCGCTGGGTGAACTAATCATGTGAGGAATCATGTCCGATCAGTTCATGGTGCTTGGTGGAAATTATGCCTTGGCGTTGCTGCGGCGGACCATGAAGGTTCCGCCGGCTGCTGCTGCCAGGACGAGTCCGCCACCGAGGGCGAGGACGGCGGTGTTGGATCCGGTTTCCTGGGCGACACCGGTGTCGGCGCCACCGTCAGGCATGGCGCCCATCTGCTGTGCTGAGAGGACGCCACACAGTGCTGGTGAGGTTGCGGCCAGGGGCAGTTCCGGGGCGATGTCGCTGGGTGCTGCTGCGGCTTCGGCGCTCAGTGATGCCGGGTCCAGGCCGTGGACGACGACGACGGCTTTGCCGGCTTCGAGTCCTGCCTTGGTTTCGGCGGTGAGCTGCACGTCGTCGCGCTGGATCTGGTAGCTGCCGCCCATGCCGGCGAGCTTGAGGTCCAGGGCTGCGGCGGGGCTCGTGTCTCCGCTGGTGGTGATCGTGTTGGTGATGGGGCCGTAGGAAGGTGCGCCTTCGGTGGTGTTGATGACGCCGTCACCGTTTTCGTCAGCGGCTGGGGTGGGACACTCACCTGCGGCCTGCTCGCCGGTGTGGATGTGCTGGACGTGGGGGTACGGGGCGTCCATGAAGGTCTCGGCAAGACCGGAGACCTGCAGGTCAACAGAAGCAGTGTCACCGTTGACATCGAGGGTGATGCTTCCCGTGCCACCGCTGCCATTGAGCTCGTTCAGGGTTGCGGAGTGGGTGCCATCCGCTGCCATGGCTGGCGACGATGCCATGGCCAGGGCGCCGAGGGCGAGGGTGGGTACTGCAAGGAAACGCATTGCCTTATTCATAAGATCAATTCCTTCACTGTGCGTGTATACGCACCAGTTCCGGTGCGCCTACTAAGTAGTTCGGAGCGTGCTGCCGCGTGGATGGGTTCTTCCCACACAATTCACAGCGGAACACGTGACACCGCTCGTTGCGAGTGGCTTCTGCTCACTGTAACTAGGGTGTGTCTGCTAATTATCCGGCTTGTGACTATGGCAGCTTTGTTCGTACCCACCAGGGCAATCTAAGCGGAACCCACTTCGGCCATTTCGGGGTGTCACGGGCAATCTAAACGGGACCCACCCTCACCGTTGTGACAACGCTTTTTTGGTTGCTCAAGGTGGAGGTTCGAATGGAGTCTCGGGTGGAAGTTTTTGCGCGGATCCGGCGTGATGCGCGCGTGGAAGGCCTCTCGATCAGAGAGCTCGCCAGGCGTCATGGTGTCGGCCGGCCAACTGTCCGGCAGGCACTGGGGCAGGCGGAACCACCAGCCCGAAAGCCCCGGGTGCGTACAGCGCCCCGGTTGGAGACGTTCAAGGCCGTGATCGACGTGATGCTCCGGCAGGACCTTGAGAGTCCCCGCAAGCAACGTCACACCGCGCGACGTGTCTTCGCCCGCCTTGCTGATGAGCACGGGGCAAGGGAGCTGTCCTATTCGACGGTCCGTGACTATGTCCGCAAACGTCGTCCAGAGATTGATGCGGAGGCCGGCCGGTTGCCGGAGGTGTTTATTCCTCAGGAACACGCACCGGGGGCGGAGGCGGAAGTCGACTTCGGGGAGGTCTGGGTGGTGCTGGCCGGGGTGAAGACCAAGTGCCATATGTTCACCTTCCGCCTGTCCCACTCCGGCAAAGCCATCCACCGGGTCTATTCGACTCAGGCGCAGGAAGCGTTCCTCGAAGGCCACATCGACGCATTCGAGGACATCGGCGGCATCCCGACCCGACACATCAGGTACGACAACCTCACCGACGCGGTCGTGAAAGTCATCTACGGCACCGGCAGGCAGCGGACCGAGAACCAGCGGTGGCTCTTGTTCCGGTCCCACTACGGGTTCGACGCTTTCTACTGCCACCCCGGCATCGAGGGCGCTCATGAGAAAGGCGGCGTCGAGGGGGAAGTCGGCCGGTTCCGCCGCACCCACCTGTCCCCGATGCCCGTCGTCGATTCCCTTGCCGAGCTCAATAACAAGATCAGGCAGTGGGACATCGATGACGAGGACCGCCGTATCGATAACCGTCTTCATACTGTCGCCCAGGACTTCGCCCTCGAACGACCCCTGCTCGCGCCGATCACCGCGGAACGGTTCGAACCGGGCCTGACACTGACACCACGGGTGAACCGGTCAAGCCTCATCCGGGTACGGATGGCGTCCTACTCCGTTCCGGCCCGGGTCATCGGACGCCCGGTACGGGTTTTCCTTCGCGCATCCGAGGTAGTCGTCTTCGACGGTCGCACCGAAATCGCCAGGCACCCCCGGGTCGTTACGCAGCACGGGCAGAGCGTGAACCTTGACCATTACCTCGAGGTCCTCCACCACAAACCCGGCGCCCTGCCAGGCTCGACCGCTCTGGCCCACGCACGAGCATCCGGGGCCTTCACTTCCGCCCATGAAGCGTTCTGGGCCGCGGCCCGCAAGACCGACGGGGACGCCGGCGGCACCCGAGCCCTGATCGATGTTCTTCTCCTGCACCGGTCGATGGCAGCCCAGGACGTTATTGCAGGGATTACCGCAGCACTCACTGTTGGAGCGGTCACCGCCGATGTCGTCGCGGTCGAGGCCCGCCGACATGAAGCCCTGGGTGGGTCCCGTTTGGACCGTCATCGTGGTGAACAAGCTCGCGGTCCCGAGCGACGGGTTGTCAGTCTTACTCAACGCCGTCTCGCGGATCCCGCCGCGGTCATCGCTGGTCTGCCAGCCGACACAAGGCCATTGCCGTCAGTTGCCGCGTACGACCAGCTACTGCGCCTGCCCGAACGAACAGAACCCGCAACCAATGACGCAGCCCAGAAGGGAACAGCATCATGACCACCACGACCAGCATCACCACTACCCTCCGACGACGGCGAGGCCTCACCGAAGAAGCAGCCAACGCAGCGATCGACCAAGCCTGCCGCAGGCTCCGCCTTCCAACAATCCGCGCTGTCGTCGATGAAGCCACGACCAAAGCACAGAAGGAACAGCTGAGTTACCAAGGATTCCTCGCAGAACTGCTGCTGGCCGAGTGTGACGACCGCGACCGCCGGTCCTCGGTTCGACGAGTCAAAGCCGCAGGATTCCCAAGAGACAAATGGCTCGGAGATTTCGACTTCGACGCCAACCCGAACATCAACCCCGCCACCATCAACACGCTAGCCACCGGAGACTGGGTCCGCCGCGGGCAACCGCTCTGCCTCATCGGTGACTCCGGCACCGGCAAAAGCCACCTCCTCATCGGCCTCGGCACCGCCGCGGCCGAGAAAGGATTCAGGGTCAAATACACGCTCGCCACACGCCTCGTGAACGAACTCGTCGAAGCCGCCGACGAGAAAAACCTCGCCAGAACCATCGCCCGCTACGGCCGCGTGGACCTGCTCATGATCGATGAACTCGGCTACATGGAACTCGACCGGCGCGGCGCAGAACTCCTCTTCCAAGTCCTCACCGAGCGAGAAGAAAACAACTCGATCGCGATCGCGTCCAACGAGTCCTTCTCCGGCTGGACAAAAACCTTCACCGACCCCAGGCTCTGCGCCGCGATCGTGGACCGGCTAACCTTCAACGGCACCATCATCGAAACCGGCACCGACTCCTACCGACTCGCCCACACCCGCGCCCAACACACCACCTGACCTAGCGAAATACAGCTACCCCACCCCTTCACAATGGGTCCCGCTTAGACCGCCCCCATGGGTCCCGCTTAGGTTGACATAGCCAGGCTTGTGATGTTGGAGGCTGGATGGATGGTTCGTTCGGATGTGATTTCAGATGAGTTGTGGACGGTTGTTGAGCCTGTTCTGCGGACGGCACGGGGTCGGCGGGGGCGGCCGTGGAATGATCACCGGTTGACGCTGGAGGGCATTTGCTGGCGGTTCCGTACCGGTTCGCCGTGGCGGGATCTGCCGGTTGAGTTTGGTGCCTGGCAATCGGTATGGGAACGCTACCGGCGTTGGTCGGCCGATGGATCCTATGAGCAGATGTTCGCCGCGGTGAAGCATGCCACCGGGGTCGATGATGCGGAGCTCGAGTCGCTGCTTTCCGTTGATTCCACCAGTGTCAGGGCGCATCAGCACGCTGCCGGAGCGCCGAAGCCGAAGGCCGCTCCGGGCCACACAGGGGGCAGGGTCGAGTTACAAGTTTCTGCCCAACGAGCCGGCTGATCACGCGATCGGACGCTCCAGGGGCGGGCTGACTACGAAAATTCATGCCCTGACCGACCGGGCGTGCGCGCCGGTCACGATGCTGCTCACTGCCGGCCAGGCAGGTGATAATCCGCAGCTGGTGCCGTTGCTGGAAGCCCACAAGATCCAGGACGGCACCCGGTTCCGGTTACTTGCCGATAAGGCCTATTCCCATCCCTCGACGCGCAGCGAACTGCGCTCCCGCCGGATCAGGCACACCATTCCGGAGCGTTCGGATCAGATCGACCGGCGCAAGGCCAAAGGCTCAGCCGGCGGCCGCCCACCGGCCTTCGACCCGGCGGTCTATAAGGAACGCAACACCGTCGAACGCGGCTTCAACCGCCTCAAACACTGGCGAGGGATCGCAACCCGCTACGACAAATACGCCACCACATTCCTGGGCGGAGTACTACTCACCGCAGTAATCACCTTCCACCGACTACACAATTAACAGACACGACCTAGGCCGAAGCTCCGTTGGGAAGCGCTCTGGTGTGACAGATGGTGCGGGTGAGGCTCATTTGTAGGGGGCAATCGCCCATTCGATTCACTGCGGGTGACCCGTTTTACGGGGTGAGAGTGGGCAGCCGGACCGGGTGGGTTAGGTGTGTTCCATGCTGCTTTTCAAGCGGATGAGCCCGTCGCGGATGCGGGTTTTGGCTGTTGCTAATGGAATGCCGAGGTGGGCGCCGACTTGCTGGTAGGTGAGCCCGTCGTAATAGGCCAGATTGATCGATTCACGTTGGGTGGCACTGAGGGTTTTGAGGGATCGGGTGATGTCTTGTTCTTCGAGCCGGTTGATTGCTGTTTCGGCTGTCTGATCAAAATCCGGTGTGTAGGTCGCCACGGCGTAAGCAGCGTTGCGATTCGACGACGTGTGCTCGGCCCGCGCCCGATCCAAGGCCCTGCGGTGGGTAATCATCATCAACCAGGCGACAGGGGGCCCTTTGGATGCCTCGAAGGTATGGGCTTTCTGCCATACCTGCAGGAACACGTCCTGGGTGATCTCCTGGCTCAGATCCGAGTCGACGACCATCTGTTGGGCGAGCCGATAAACCCGGGAGGACATCACACGGTAAAGCTCAGCGAATGCGTCCTGATCGCCCGCTGCCGTCCGGGCCAGTAATCGTCCCACCCTCGTGCGGAGCGGAAGCGGCGCTGTTGTCATGTGAGAGCCAGGCAAACCAGGACACCTACCGCCGTACCGCTGCCAGCAATACGGTTCCCTTCCACTGCCTGATGCTGGGATGAGTCCATAACCACCGAGCGTAAACCATACTGTCCGGGCGCCACTGTCCGGGCGCCACTGCTCTGGCAGCTTGAAGACGCGGTCACCAGGGTCCGCGGTCACGCTCGAGCCCACACCTTCACACCCACGGGGCAAACCAGTATGCAGGCACCGAATCTTGCCCACGTCAGATTGCGCCCACGTCAGACATGGTGCGGTGCCTGTGAGGATGTGGCTGGGAGGATCTTGGTATGACACGTTCTGAAGCGGATCACGAGGTTGGTTCCCTGCTGGCCGACGCGAGAAGGCAAATGGTTATCGACCTTGAAGCACGCCGTCATCATTGTGTTCAGAGGGTTTTGGAGGCCCGCCAGGCCTGTGAGGAAGCCAGTGTTTCGCAGGTTGATGGGGGATTGGAGCAGGCCGGTCCCGTCTCCGCCGATCAGGAGCATGCCCAGTGGTTGCTGTGCGCGGCGGTTAGGGAACTGGAGGAAACCGATGCTCTCCTTGAGCAAGCACGACAAGAAGAAGAAACTCACAGCATCAGGTAAAGCTCAGACAGGCAGCGTAGTGTCTTACCTATCCTCACGTGCGAGTGACTGATGACCGGATTTATCCGGCCGGAAG
>NZ_AZRZ01000429.1 GCF_000520535.1 Arthrobacter sp. H41 | reverse complement strand
CCCGCAAGTTTTACGGATCGACGGCCCCCACAGCCCGAGATAGGACCCGACAATGACCATCCGCTACATTCGGGTGAACCCGGTTTCGAACCTGTTCGCCCCGCCGGTGCGGGCCTATGGCAACGTCGCCATCGTCGGCACGGTAGCCCCCCCTGCCACCCCTCCCGCCGATATCCTCACCGTCGGTGACCTTGCCGTGTTCACCGATCCCAGCGAGGCTCGCCGCCGCGCCCCGGGGGCTCTCGGGGCCGCGGTCGCCATGGCCTTCGCCCAGAGCCCTGGTCCCAACCAGGTGACCGCCGTCTGTGTCGATCGAACGACTCCCGACTGGCAGGCCGGGCTGGATGCCCTGGGCACCAGGGACGTGCAGATCGTGGCGCTGGCCGACGTACCACTCGACACGACTTCTGCCACCGGCGCGATCAGCCGTCTCGTCGACCACGTCATCTCGGTGTCCCAGACCGGCGCGGACGGTAAGGAGCGCATCGGTGTCGCCATGCTGGATCGCGACGCCACCGATCCGACCATCGTCGCTGGCGGGCTCGCGAGCGACCGCATGGTCTATGTCGCCCACAAGAGCGACGAGGACGCCGCAGCCGCCGTCGCGGGCACGATTGCCGGCTACCAGCCGCACGTGTCGATGCTTCTCAAGCAGGTGAACATCGACAGCGGGCCGTTTTCTGCCGCGGAAATCGACCAGATCAACGGCTCGGAAGCCTTCGGCACCGGACCGGCCGGGCAAGGCGTCAACTGGCTGGTAGACCTGGCCCTGATTCCCGGCGGCGCGGTCCACCTGGGCGAAGGCTACACCGGGAACCCGGGCGGGGGGAAGAAGTTCATCGACATCGTCCGCACCATCGACAGCGTGTCCTTCCTCCTTAAGGCGCAGCTGATCAAGTCGGTCGGCAACGTCCGCATCAGCCGCACCGGACTACGGGCCCTGGTCGCACGGATGGAGGCGGTTCTGGAGCCGCTCATGCGGGACGGGGTCATCGGCGGCTTCCAGATCACCATGCCGATCCTCAATCTGCTGGACAAGCCGCCCGCGACTCTCAGCGCGTCCGAGCTCGGCCAAATCAACGACGCGCAGGCACAGCGGGTCGTTCAGGTGCTCGCCCAGATCGACTACGAGGGCGCCATCCACCGCCTTGACGTGACCCTGCAGTTCGAATAGGAGCGGACCGATGCCCGACTGGAACACCCGCCTCGAGGTCAAGCTCGGGGACAAAACGATCAGCCCGATCACGAGCTTCTCGCCGACGTTCACCCTGAACCACACCGTTATTCACAGTCTGGAAGCGGACAACGTGGGTGTCGTGAGGCAGCCCATGACCTTCACGTTCACCATGGCCGTGCCCGCCAACGCCATTGCCGTGGCCGACCTGGTCGAGCTCGCCCTCACCGGGGGCGAGTTCCAGGTGGCCGTGGCCGAGAGCATCGGCACCGACTGGGCCTTCAAGGCGATGAAGTTCCAGCGTTGCATGGTCACTTCGGCCACCCCAAGCAACGTGGTCACCGACGGCGTTCCGCAGGCCAATTTCACCTGCATGGCCCTGAGCGTGAGCATTGAGGAGTAGCCGCCATGGATGAAGCCACCGAGAACGGGCCTCCGGTCAACGTCGGTGACCGGGTCGAGACGACCGGCATCGCGCTGGTGCACGAGGGTGAGTACGTCCTTCCCACCTCGGGAAGCGCCGCCCGCATTTCCTCCGAGCTGTCAGGCGGCCACGACCTGGAGCCGGCACTGTCGAAGGGACCGGACGAGGTGCACTACTGGTTCCCGGTCGAGATTGAGGTGGTCGGGAACCTCGACCCGGGCGTCGCCGACGCCATAGTCGCCCGGGTGTACGAGGAGCTGGAGCGCGAGCTCTCGAGCCGGTCATGATCATCCTCGAGGGCAACCCGCCCATACTCGTCGGACCGGTTCCGCTTTTCGCGGTGCAGAGCATGGTGCTCACCGACGGCTACAAGATCCAGCGCATCCTGGGCAGCAGGTTCTCCCAGGCGGTAGCACCCTCCGAGAAGACCATCAAGATCAGCGCGGTGCTCTTCGGTCAGTCACGACTGCTTTACAAGAAGGCCCTCGAGACACTCGCCCTCACCACCCGAGTCGCCGCCGCGGCTGCAGCGCCGGCCTTCGCCATCACCGGTATCCCTGTCGTTTCAGGTATGACGGTAAGCCTCGACATGCAGATCACGTCCCTGACCTTCACCCACAGCACCGGCAAGCGTGAAGCGCTCGACCTTGAGATGACGCTCACCCACGTGCCCCGGTCGGCACTGAACACCCTGATCGGCGAAGGGCTGGACATTGCCCTCGCCACGACGACGGCCCTGCTGCCCTCGGTGCCGCCACCCAACCCGGTCACCCGCACACCCGCGCCATGACCCCCTGTACGCCATTCGGGAGGAGGCCCCGTTGAGCCGCTCCGCACCGCTGGACGCAGGAGTCGAGACGTCGTCCTACCTCACCTTGCCGGTGATCGCGGACGAGGGCTTTCCGCAGTCCTTCCTGTTCGCGCTCGGTCCGCACACCTACCGCACCGAGCTCTACGTCAACGTCGCCGAGGCGATACTCCCTCGGTGGCCGGCTGACCCCCACACACCCATCGATGTGGTGGGCGACCGGCCGGAGGTCCCGGTCAAGGGGATGCTGGTGGTCGCCGTCCTCTGCCAGAGCGACGCGGGCGACGTGCCGCTGATGCGCCGACGAATACTGCCGGGCATCGTCCACACCGTGGGCGACCTGCGGCTGTTCATGGTCGAGGCACGGATCGCGTTGGGCAACCTCAACGCCGCAGGCTCCTTCGGATCCATCGTCACCGTGAAGGTGAGGCCGCAATGAGCGCCTTCATGATCTGGCACAGAATCGTTATCACGAAGACCACCGGCGCTGGAGGCGGGGTGGGAGCGGGGGTCGCCTCAGCCTTCGGCTTCGGGCTGCCCCTGACAATTACCAACAACGTCTACAGCCTGGGGTTGATCCTCGACGTGGACGTCGAGATCACCATGGCCGAGGGTGCCACCGCCGACCAGTTCAAGATCACCGTCACGGACCTGCCGGACAAGGACTTCGAATTGCTGCGCTCCTCCTACGGTGACGGGAAGCTTTCGGTGTCGATCAGCCTCGGCTACTTCGACAACCCGCTGGCGCTCTTCGGCGACCACCCTGTCATGCGCGGCCGGGTCGTCGGCGTCAAGGCCTCTCCTCAGGAGGACGGGCACGTCAAGGTCGAGGTCACCGGCCACGAGGAGGCCGGCTATGTCATGCAGCACAAGCCGGCCTCCGTGGCGCTCAGCGGCAACGCACCACTGGACGACGTGGTCCACGAACTGCTCGACTCCGTCAAGGGCGAGATCGAGGGCGGTATCCAGCTCGTGAGCGGATCGACGCTCGACACATCCGCTCGGGACTACACGATCGTCGGCGGGTCGGTGCTCGCCGCCCTGACCCAGCTGACCGACCTGGCCAGAAAGCCGCTCGTCATCGCTGACGGAACGGTCGCGATCGGGCCGGCGGTCGGTAGGGGGAAGGCACCTGTCGACTTCGACCCCAGGACCAACATCGCCGCGCTCGAACAGGGACAGCAGGAGTCGAAGCCCAGCGACGCCCCCGGTGGCGCGTCCGGAGGACCTGGCGGAGGTGGCCGGCCAACCGGGACCGCGCCCACACCCACGACGGCCTTCGACATGCCCGCAGAGGGCGAACGGGTTGTCGAAAACTGGCGAACCGTGTCCGTGCTCGGACATCCGGGCCTGCGTGTGGGACAAACGGTCAAGGTGACCGGGCTGGACGCTAACCCTTCCCGACCGGTGCGCATCAGCCAGGTCAAGCACAAGTACGGCACCGGCTCGGGCTATGTCTGCCAGGTCACCCTCACCGACGCGGCCGAGGGAGTGCGCGCACGGCCCCAGGTGGGGCCGGCCACCGTCGTCGACGAGTGGAACCGCACCCTGATCACTACCCGCCAGAACAACCCCGTCATCAGTGTCGGCCAGGCCACGGCGTACGTCCCCGGCGACACCAGCGAGCCGGACGACGCCCATAGGGTGACGATGAACTACCTGCAGGCCGCCGGGCCGGACGTGACGGCGCCCAGCGTCGACGCCCCCGTCAGCGACCGAGCGCAGCTACTCAAGAAACCGCTCGCCTCAGTGTTCGCCTTCGACAAGGTCGGCCTGATGACGCCGGTCTATGCCGGCATGCGGGCCCTCGTGGTGCACCATCGCTCAGCGACCAACGATGCGATCGTCGCCGGCTGGCTATGGCCCACCGAGCCGCGCGCCACGCCGCCCAAAAACGAGGCGGGTGACTACTGGCTCGCCCTGCCCACGGAGATCGGGTCCGACGGGAAGCCGACCGGCAAGGGGGTCAACGACTTGGTGGACGCCCGGGGGTGTCGTGCCGTACACGCGCGCAGCCTCCACATCCTGGTGGGAGCCTCCGCTTTGAAGAGCGTGGGAACTCGGCCCACCGTTCAGGCAGACGACACGATCGTCATCGAGCACAGCAGCGGCACCAAGATCACCGTGGCCAGCGACGGCGCCCTGTCCATCACCACCGATCACAAGGGGATCAGCCTGGGCAACGGCTCGGTGACCCTCAAGGTGTCCGGCTCCTCGGTGGCGGTGTCGTAGTGGCTGCCGTCCTGACGACCGGGTCCACCCTCGTCTGTCCCCACGGCGGAACCGTGACGCTCGGCGCCGGCCAGAGCAAGCTCAAGGTCAACGGCAAGTCCGTGCTGGTACAGGCCGACGTGATGGGCGCCTCCGTCAGTGGCTGCGGGACTCCGACAGTCACCGCCCCACCTCCCACCAAGCCCTGCACACTCGTGACCTCGGTCCTCACCGGTCCCACCCCCAAGCTCACCGTGGGGGGCCAGCCCGTACTGCTCGACAACGCTCAGGGCCTAACCGACGGTCTGGCCCCGGCCCCGGGGACCTGGCGGGTGCAGAGCGCCGGACAGAACAGGGCGGTGGTGTCGTGACGGCCCCGTCGCTCCAGGACCAGCAGGAGGTGTCGGCCTATGGCCGGTCCCTGCTCCTCGAGGACGGCGACCTGGTGCTGGAGAACGGCCGGCTGCGCGAGGTCGCCGGCGCCGACAACCTCGAGCAAGGCCTACTGCTAAGGATCCGCACCATATGGGCCAGCGATCGGCTGAGCGCGGCCTACGGGCTCGACGTCACCGATGCCTTCACGGTCGGACTGACCCGTGCCCTGACGAAAGAAGTGCTGCGGCTCAACCTGATCCGCACGGTCGCCGGAGACCCCCGCGTAGCGTCGGTCGAGCGGGTTCTCTTCGACGACGATCCGGAGTACGGCGCCGCACATCCCGAGGCGGCGGGGCCGGGCAGTGACCGCCGAGTCGCCGTCGCCGAGATCACCGTGACCCCGGTGGCGGGGGGGCCGGCCAGTAGCGCTTCAGCGATCAGCATGGCTTCCCTCGCGGCGGCCATGCCCAGGGGCTCCCGTGGTCCCGGAAGCTTGACCCTCCTCGTCGACGTGAGGTGGTAGGAGCGATGAGCGATTACGGCGTCACTTCCGCGGGTTTTGTGGTGAAGGGCCTCGACGTGCTGCTCGGCGAGGCCTTCGAGCGCGCCCGCGACGCGTTCGGCCGGGACGTGGACCTCACCCCCACGAGTCCGCTGCGCAAAATCATCGAGGTCACGGTGCTTGAGGACGCCGAAATTTGGAAGCGGATCGAGGACAGCTATTACGCAGGGTTCGTCTCCACGGCGGTCGGCGACAGCCTGGACCTGCTCGGGGAGGACGTCGGCATCGTGCGGCGCGAGGCCTTCGCGACCGGCTCGGTGACCCTCACCCTGTCCAGCGGTCTCCCGGGAAGAGAGTATGTCGTCGGCGATGCGACCGTCATCGTCAGCACCGCTGTACCGAGCCTCGCCTTCACGACCGAGGGTGTCGTGACGCTCACCGCCGCCGTACCGACCGCGGAGGTGACCGTCGGGTGTCTCATCCGGGGCTCCGTGGGCAACGTCCTGGCCGGAGACCTGACAACCATCGATCCGGTCCAGCTCGCGGCCCGCTTCTCGGACTACGCCCCGGCCACCCTTGCAGTCACCAACGCCGTCACGCTGACCGGTGGAGGGACACCCGAGGCCGACGACGTCTACCGGGGTCGGCTGCTCGGCACGTCGCGCACCTGGTGGACCCTGGAGTCGGTACAGCAGGCGGTGTTTGGCGTCGACGGCGTGGTCGATGTGATGGTCTCCGACCCTTTGGGCGGTGTGGACGTCACGCAGTCGTACTTCAACGCCTTTGACTTCGGGCAGCGGCTCTTCTCTGCCGAGCGGCGCCTCGGCGAAGTCTATACCTTTGACGTCGTGGTCGCCCACGAGTACCGCTGGCCATGGGAAACCACCGGCGCGGTGCCCGGGGTGGTCGAGCGTGTCCGCGCCGCCCTCGACCTCGTCCGCCCGCCCGGCATCCACCCCAGCATCATTGAGGCCGACCACATCGACATCGGACTGCGCGCCACCGTCGTGGTCGAGCCGGGCTACGACCAGGCGGCGCTGCTCGCCCGGATCATGGACCGCATCGGCACTGAGGCCGCCGCCCTCCGCCTCGGCAACGACGTCCTGTCCTCACAGGTGATGCGTGCCTTTACCGACGAGCCGGGGGTAATCGACGTGCAGGGGTTGCACCTGCGACGCGGACCAGCCGTCCTCGGTCGGATCACGCTGGGCGGGGTGGCCTACCTATCCGTGCCCGTCGAGGCTGCGATCGGCGAGAACCTCGCGATGAGCCCCACCGAGCTGGCAATGTTCCGACCCGACTCGGGGCTTACCGTCATCGAGGTCGTGACTCCATGACCATGCTCGCCGCGCCGCCGGCTGTTGCAGCGATGTCGCATAGGCTCACGGCACCCTTCGCCCCGGGCGCCGACCTGCTTGACCTCGTATTGCAGCCCGGCGTCACGCCTGACCAGCTCACGGTCGCGACGTATAACTTCGCTGCGCACCGGGCCACCTTCAACCGGATGCCCGAGCCCAGCTACGTCCTGCGTGCCCTCCGTGTTGTCCCCGACGGCACCACCCTGACCGCGGTCTTCGGCGACCCGGCGTTCACCGGTGGCACGGCGTCTACCACGGTGACAGTGCCCCCCGGCACCGGTCCCGGCGACGCGCTGGTGCTCCCGTTGCCCACAGGGTCCGGCCCCGCGACCCGGCTGCGGTTCCTGCGGCAAGGGAACGGCGGAGTGCCGAGCCCTGCCGCCGGCCACTGGATTGTCACCGCCTTGCTCGGAACGACAGCCCGTCTGCTGTGGGTGCTGGGCGTCGAGCGCGACCGTCTCACCCTCCTGCGGGACCGGGTGCGCGAGCCGCGAGCCGTGGATACCGCCGTCGGCGCGAGCCTCGACCGCCTCGGCCAGGATCTCGGGGTACCGAGGTTCCCACCGACGCCCTACTCCTTCGACCCGGTCACGACGGCGCTGTACCACGCCGACGACCGGCCGGGCTCAACCCCGGCGATCACCGATGCGACCGCGGCATTCCCCGGGCGCACCCCGCACCACGGCACAGCCGCCGGCGCGGTGGATCTCCTCCACCGCGGGCGGTACGAGTACGCCGCCCGATTCGGAGCCGGTGGCACCATCACGGTCGGCTCGTCGGCCGATTTCGACATCGCGGCCACCGCGTCGTTCACCGTCGAGTGCTTCGTCCGCCCCGACCCCACGACCACGGTCGGCACGGTGGTGTCACGCGTCGGCGCCGGCACAGGATTGTCGATCGAGGTTGGCGACGTAGGGCTCGGGGTCGCCGGCGCGGTCCGCGCCACGATCTTCGACGGGGCGTTGACCCTTCAGGTATCGGCGGCCGCCAACCTGCCCACCGACCGCTTCAGCCATGTTGCCGCCGTGCTCCGGCGCGACCCCGCGCGGCCACTCGCCGACAGTTGGGCACTCGTCGTCAACGGGGTCGAGGTTGCGGCCACGTCGGCTGGCGGGCTGGGAGCCATCGGCG
>NZ_KI914839.1:6353-7460 GCF_000520535.1 Arthrobacter sp. H41 | reverse complement strand
CGGCGAGCCCGGTCCTCCGGCGGATGGGATGATCCTGCCGGAGTCAGTCTCCATTGCCGCACGGGCTGCAGTCTCGGGTTATACCCAGGTCACTGACGACGGTACGCCTGTCTCCGGGTGGATGCCCGCCGAAACCCAGGACCTCGTATTCGTGCTCCGAAACGACGGCGGCGGCTGGAAAATCTACTCGGTGCATGAACCCGAGTATGACGAGCGGTGAGCCCGCTGGCAGACCCGTCGGCAGGGCTCGTCGACAGACCCGCAGGCGGGCCGCAGGGAAGGTTACTTGCCGCGTGAGCCGCGCACCCAGTCGGCAAGGTCCCTGGAGGTCGACTGCTCGAAGGTGAATCCGGCGCCGGTCAGGACGCGCGGCTGCATCCTCATACTGGTGAGCAGCAGCTCTTCGGCAAGTTGGCCCCCAAGCGTGCTGAGCACCTTCCGTGGAACCCGCAGCCGGCTAGGGCGGTGCAGCGCCTCGCCCAGATCGGCGATGATGGTGCCTGCATGGGCGGGTTCCGGCGCGCACAGGTTGACCGGGCCTTCAACGGAAGCGGTCAGCAGGAACTCCATGGCCCGCACCTGGTCGATCATCGTAATCCAGGGCCACCACTGCTGTCCGGAGCCGATCGGCCCCTCTCCGGGTGGATGCCCGCCGAAACCCAGGACCTCGTATTCGTGCTCCGAAACGACGGCGGCGGCTGGAAAATCTACTCGGTGCATGAACCCGAGTATGACGAGCGGTGAGCCCGCTGGCAGACCCGTCGGCAGGGCTCGTCGACAGACCCGCAGGCGGGCCGCAGGGAAGGTTACTTGCCGCGTGAGCCGCGCACCCAGTCGGCAAGGTCCCTGGAGGTCGACTGCTCGAAGGTGAATCCGGCGCCGGTCAGGACGCGCGGCTGCATCCTCATACTGGTGAGCAGCAGCTCTTCGGCAAGTTGGCCCCCAAGCGTGCTGAGCACCTTCCGTGGAACCCGCAGCCGGCTAGGGCGGTGCAGCGCCTCGCCCAGATCGGCGATGATGGTGCCTGCATGGGCGGGTTCCGGCGCGCACAGGTTGACCGGGCCTTCAACGGAAGCGGTCAGCAGGAACTCCATGGCCCGCACCTGG
>NZ_KI914839.1:3113-6253 GCF_000520535.1 Arthrobacter sp. H41 | reverse complement strand
CGCCGTAAAGGCGGAGCGGAAGCAGGAGTTTGGGCAGGGCACCTCCCCTCGTGGACATCACGATCCCGGTGCGGGACGTCACCACCCGCACGGACGACGGCGCCAGGTGCGCCTCCGCTTCCCACCGCCGGCAGATGTCGGCGAGGACCGAGTTTCCGGAAGCGGAGGACTCGGTGAGGATCTCGTCACCACGGTCACCGTAGTAGTTTGACCCCGATTGGCTGAGGAACACCGCGGGCGGGTTCTCCGCGCGCGCCATTGCATCAACCAGTGTCCTGGTGGGATTGAGCCTGGAGGAGTAGAGGATCTCCTTGTAGCTGCGCGTCCAGGGCCGTCCCGCGATACCGGCGCCGGAAAGATTTACCACCGCGTCGGCTTCCTCGATGGCCGACAGGTCGATCTCTCCTCGCGAGGGATCCCAGTAGGTTTCGTCGGGGCCGGAAGGCTTACGCCGGACGAGTCGGTGGACGTCATGGGTCCCGCGGAGTTGCTGAACCAGTGCCGTACCGATGGTGCCGGATGCTCCGGCGATGAGGATGCGCATGGAACCATCGAACCACCCCGGGTGCCATCCGGGAAACGGCTGTCAGCAGGCGCGACCGTTGGGAGGGCCCTCCTCGGGTTCCCGACAGGAACAGCGGGCCGGGATTCCAGATCCCGACCCGCTGTTCCTGATCCTGCTTCCTACGACTCCAGGGTCGCCCTGAGCGAGATATCCTTCACCGCGGCAAGGGCCTGGGACACGGGGCACCCTTCCTTCGCATCGTTGGCGAGGCGCTGGAAATCGTCCTCGGACAGGCCGGGGACGCGTGCGCTGAGCGTCAGGCGAATGGCAGTGATGCCCTTGCCCGGTACGAAGTCGACCTCGGCATGTGTTTCGAGTCGGTCCGGGGTCTTGCCCTCCTCGCCCAGTGCGAGGCTGAAGGCCATGGAGAAGCACGCCGAATGCGCCGCAGCGATGAGCTCCTCCGGGCTGGTCTTTCCGCCCGACTCTTCCGCGCGGGCCTTCCAGGTGACGTCATAGGTCCCAAGGCCCGATGAGTCAAGGCTCACCTGACCGGAACCCGTGGGAAGGTCACCCGACCAGACGGCGTGGGCTTTACGAACGGTAGCCATGTTTTCTCCTTGCGTTGACAGTGCGGAAAAGTGCTGCTGGAACTTCCCTACAGGCCGAGGTCGGCCTCGAACGCGCCGGCTTCGAGCCGGGACTTGAGCGTCTGCAGGAACCTGCCCGCATCGGCGCCGTCCACCAGACGGTGGTCGTAGGTCAGGCTGAGGTACATCATGGAGCGGATGGCGATGGTGTCCTCGCCGTCGGCGTCGGTCATCACCACCGGGCGCTTGACAATCGCCCCCGTGCCGAGGATGCCGACCTGTGGCTGGTTGATGATCGGAGTATCGAACAGCGCTCCCACCGACCCGATATTGGTGATGGTGAACGTGCCGCCTGACAGCTCGTCCGGGCCGATCTTCCCGCTGCGGGTGCGCGCACCGACATCGGCGATCTTCTTCGCCAGACCACCCAGGTTGAGGTTCCCCGCATCCCGGATGACCGGAACCAGGAGGCCCTTCTCGGTGTCCACCGCGATCGCGAGGTGCTCGGCGTCGTGGTAGGTCACTTCCTTCTTCTCCTCGTCGAACGAGGCGTTCAGCTTGGCGTGCTGCTTGAGTGCCTCGGTCACCGCCTTGGATATGAAAGGAAGGAAGGTCAGCTTCGCGCCGTTCTGCGCCTGGAACGTGGTTTTCGCCGCGGTGCGCAGGCGCGCGACGCGGGTCATGTCCACCTCGATGACCTGGGTCAGCTGTGCTGAGACCTCGAGTGATTCCCGCATGCGCTTGGCGATGGTCTGGCGGATCCGCGGTGCCTTCTCCACGGTGCCGCGCAGCTTCGAGGGCTCGGCGGCAGGAGCGGCGGGGGCTGAAGGCTGCTGCGGAGCGGCTGGGCCGGACGCGGAGGACTGGGCGGGCGCCGCTTCCTCTGCCTTCCGGGCTTCTGCCGCATCGAGGACGTCCTGCTTGCGGATGCGTCCGCCGACCCCGGTCCCCTTGACCGACGCCAGGTCCACGCTGTTCTGGTTGGCGAGCTTCCGCACCAGGGGAGTGACGTAGGCCGACGCGTCGGAGGACCCGCCGGTCTCGGGCCCGGAGGGCTGCGCGGATTCTTCCGAAGGCTTCGCCGGCGCCTGCGACGGAGCAGCTGGGGCTTCCTGCGCGGGCTCGTCGGGCTCCGACGTCGTGTCGGCGCGCTGGGCCTCCTTCTCGGCTCCAGGCTTCTCCGTCGGTGCATCGCTGCGTTCCTCGGCCGGCGCTGCCGCGACCGGTTCCCCTGACCCGGCTTCGGCTTTCGCAGGGGCGGAGGCGCCCGAGCCGATGACGGCGAGAACTGCACCCACTTCCGCTGTCTCGTCCTCGTTGACGCGGATCTCCTGGAGCTTGCCGGCAACGGGGGAGGGGATCTCGGTGTCGACCTTGTCGGTCGAGACCTCCAGCAGCGGCTCGTCCACCTCGACGTCGTCGCCGACGGCCTTGAGCCAGCGCGTCACCGTACCCTCGGTGACACTCTCGCCAAGTGCGGGAAGGGTCACCTCGGTGCCTTCGGAGCTGCCGCTGTCCGGCGCAGGTTCCGCCGCGGTCTCCTGGGGAGCCGGGGCCTGTTCGTCCTCTGCCGGCTCGGCAGCAGGGGCGGCTTCGGGCTCCGCGGCAGCTTCCTCGGGAGCCGCGCTCCCGGAATCCTCCGCACCGGAGTCACCGGAGTCACCGGAGTCACCGGACCCACCGGACCCGTCGCCGATCCGCACCAGGGGAGCACCTACCTCGGCGGTCTCGTCCTCGGCGACGAGGATTTCCTCGATGACTCCGGCGATCGGTGAGGGAATCTCGGTGTCGACCTTGTCGGTCGAAACCTCGAGCAGCGGCTCGTCAACCTCGACGCGGTCACCGACCTGCTTGAGCCATCGCGTCACGGTACCCTCAGTGACGCTTTCACCGAGAGCGGGTAAGTTCACGGATTCAGACATAGTGTCCCCGTTTCTCCTTATTTAGTTCGATCCTTGGCAGCTGGGCCACCAGCGGTGCCGGATCAGCTGAGGTTGCTGTGGTGCTTTATCTGCGAGCTTAGTCCACCCGCTCCCGGCCGGGCG
>NZ_KI914839.1:1401-3013 GCF_000520535.1 Arthrobacter sp. H41 | reverse complement strand
CGGCCGGGCCGGGAGCGGGTGGATGTGGGACGGCTCAGCCGTGGAGGGGCTTGCCTGCGAGTGCCAGGTGTGCTTCGCCCAGGGCCTCGTTCTGGGTGGGGTGTGCGTGGACGAGCTGGGCCACGTCCTCGGGGTACGCCTCCCAGTTCACGATGAGCTGTGCCTCGCCGATCTGCTCGCCCATCCGGCTCCCGAGCATGTGGATGCCCACGATCGGACCGTCCTTCTCGCGTACGAGTTTCACGAGGCCGCCGGTGCCGATGATCGAGCTCTTGCCGTTGCCTGCGAGGTTGTACTCGGTGGTCTCCACGCGGTCGTCGCCGAGCTTCTCGCGGGCTGCCTTCTCGGTGTAGCCGACCGACGCGATTTCAGGATCGCTGTAGGTCACCTTGGGAATGTTGATGTCCTCGACGATCACCGGCTTCAGCCCGGCGATCTCCTCGGCCACGAAGATGCCCTGCTGGAAGCCGCGGTGGGCCAGTTGCAGGCCGGGGACGATGTCGCCGACCGCGTAGATGTTGCCCACGCCCGTGTGGAGGCGATCATTGGTGATGACGTAGCCGCGGTCCATGGTGAGCCCGGCTTCCTCGTAGCCGAGGCCGTCCGTGACGGGACCACGGCCGACGGCGACGAGCATGAGGTCCGCCTCGAAGGTCTTGCCGTCCTCGAGGGTGGCCTTCACACCGTCGTCGTTCTGTTCGACGCCCTTGAATCGCGTGCCCGTGTTGAACTTGATGCCGCGCTTCTTGAACGCCCGCTCGAAGCTCTTGACGATCGATGCGTCCTCGTTCGGCACCAGGGAGGGCAGTGCCTCGATGATGGTGACGTCCACGCCGAAGGACGTCCACACCGAGGCGAACTCGCAGCCGATGACGCCGCCGCCGAGGATGATCACGCTCTTGGGGACGAAGTCCATGGTCAGGGCCTGGTCGGAGGTGATGACCTTGCCGCCGATTTCGAGGCCCGGCAGCGTCTTGGAGAAGGAGCCGGTCGCCAGGATGATGTTCTTGCCGGTGTACGAGGTGCCGTTGACCTCGACCGTGTCCTTGGAGGTGAGCTTGCCTGCGCCTTCGATGACGGTGATGCCCTTGGACTTGATCAGCCCCTGCAGGCCGCGGTACTTGCCGGCGATGATGCCGTCCTTGTACGCGTTCACGCCCGGCATGTCGATGGAGTCCAGCGACGCCTTGACGCCGTACTTCGCGGCATCGCGCGCGCCGTCGGCGATCTCGGCGGAGTGCAGGAGCGCCTTGGTGGGAATGCACCCGTTGTGGAGGCAGGTGCCGCCCAGTTTGCCCTTTTCGATCAGGCCCACGGTCTGGCCGAGCTGCACGGCACGAAGCGCCGCGGCATAGCCACCGCTTCCCCCACCGAGTACCAGGATGTCGAATTCTTGCGCAGGTGCCGGTTCGGCCACTTTGACGCTCCCTCGCGTGATCTGTGACGCACGTGAGCGCGTCGGTCGGTGATTCTGGCCAAGCGCCAGGCGATCAGGTTTCACCCTATCCCCACATCACCCCGGCATCCACTTGGCAACCGAAATGCGGGGCCACTATGTGGTCAGCATCACCTGGCGGCATTCCGTGGCCCACCTGCCGTGGCTGCCGGGATT
>NZ_KI914839.1:0-1301 GCF_000520535.1 Arthrobacter sp. H41 | reverse complement strand
TTCCTGCCCGGCAGCCACGGGACTGTTCTGTGCTGATCGGCGCTGGTCCTAGGCCGCCCGGGTGAGGACGTCCTCGATGTAGGCGAGCAGCGTCCGGACACCGACGCCGGTTCCCGACTTCGGGGTGTAGCCGTACGCCGATCCCTCATTGAAGGCCGGCCCTGCGATGTCCAGGTGCGCCCAGGGGATTTTCTCCCCGTCGACCTGACCCACGAATTCGCGCAGGAAGACGGCGGCGGTCATCATGCCGCCGTTGCGTTCGCCGATGTTCGCGATATCGGCAACCTGCGAATCGAGGCTCGGGCGGAGCTCCTCGGGGAGCGGCATCGGCCAGAACTGCTCGCCGGCGCGGTCCGCTGCGGCCTTGACGGCGTCACGCACGCCGTCGTCGCCCATCACTCCCGAGACGCGGGTACCCAGGGCGATCATCTGGGCGCCCGTCAGCGTGGCGATGTCGATGATCGCATCCGGCGCTTCCTCGCTTGCGGCGGCGAGGCCGTCGGCGAGAACGAGGCGTCCTTCGGCGTCGGTGTTGAGGACCTCGACCGTGCGGCCACCGAAGATGGTGAGGACGTCCTCGGGACGCTGGGCGGTGCCCGACGGCATGTTCTCGGCGAGGCACAGCCATGCCGTCACCTTGGCGGGAAGGCCGAGCTCGGCAACCGCGAGGAGGGTGTTCAGGACGACGGCGGCACCTGCCATATCGAGCTTCATGGTCTGCATGCCGGCGGCGGGCTTGAGGGACAGTCCGCCCGAGTCGAAGGTGATGCCCTTGCCGACCAGGGCCAGGTGGACCTTCGATTTGGCAGGGGAATATTCCACCTTGACCATCCGGGGCGGCCGGGACGAGCCCTTGCCGACGCCCAGGATTCCGCCGTAGCCGTCGCGCTCAAGCCTTTTCTCGTCCATCACGGTGACCTTGACCGGGAGGCCCTTCGCGAGGTCCTTGGCCGCCTGGGCGAACGTCTCGGGGTAGAGGTGGCTCGGCGGCTGGTTCACCAGCGATCGCGTCGCATTCACGTTCCTGCCCAGCACCGTGGCCCGCCGCAGGGCGTCCTGAAGCGTGGGATCCTGCGCGCACTCGCAGTGGACGATCACGTTCCTGACCGCGCCCGTGTCCTTCTTCGGTGCGGCGGCGCCGTCGGCCCCGATGCCCGACCGGTAGCCCTCATAGTCGTAGGCACCGAGGGCCGCGCCCTCGGCGACCGCCGCCGCTTCGGCGACGGAGGGGGAGGGAAGGGCGACGACGACGGTCTCCAGTCCCGCGAGCTGGCGGATGGCGGCGCCGACGGCCCGCCGGA
>NZ_AZRZ01000424.1 GCF_000520535.1 Arthrobacter sp. H41 | reverse complement strand
GCCGCAGCCGGAGCCACGCCGGCGGAACCGGTGGACGTTGAAGCCACCGATCCCCTGTACATCCTCTACACGTCCGGAACCACGGGATCCCCCAAGGGTGTGGTCCGCGACAACGGCGGCCACGCCGTCGCGCTCACCTGGTCGATGAAGAACATCTTCGACGTCGGCCCGGACGATGTGATGCTGACGGCGTCCGACGTCGGCTGGGTGGTGGGGCACTCCTACATCGTGTACGGCCCGCTGCTGGCGGGCGCGACCACCGTCCTGTACGAGGGAAAGCCGGTGGGAACCCCCGACGCCGGGGCGTTCTGGCGGTTGATCGAGGACCACGGCGTCACCGTGATGTTCACGGCCCCCACAGCACTGCGCGCCGTCCGCCGCGCTGATCCGGGCGCTGCCGCCCGCGGGAATTATGACCTCTCGACCCTTCGCATCCTGTTCTCGGCGGGGGAACGCCTGGACACCGGTACCTTCTCCTGGATCGGCGACGTGCTCGGGGTCCCCGTCATCGACAACTGGTGGCAGACCGAGACGGGGTGGCCAATCTGCGCCAACCCCCGGGGCCTGGGCGGGGTGCCCGTCAAGCCGGGATCGCCGTCGTTGCCGTCGCCGGGCTTCGACCTGGCGATCGTGGACGGCGAGGGTACTCCGGTGCCGACAGGGACCGAGGGCACCATCGCCCTCCGCCTGCCGTTGCCGCCGGGGGCGCTGACGACGCTGTGGGGCAGCGACGAGCGCTACGAGGAGGCCTACCTCCGGACGCTCGAGGGGTACTACGTCAGCGGTGACTCGGGGTACGCCGACGACGACGGCTACCTCTTTGTCATGGGACGGACCGACGACGTGATCAATGTGGCAGGGCACCGGTTGTCCGCCGGAGCGATCGAGCAGGCCCTGGCCCAGCATCCCGCCGTTGCCGAGTGCGCCGTGATCGGGCTGGAGGATGCCCTGAAGGGCCAGCGGGCCAGCGGCTACGTGGTGCTCAAGGCCGGAGAGGTCGTCGATCCCGCCCAGCTGCAGAGTGAGCTGGTGGCGCTCGTCCGGAGGCTGATCGGCCCGGTGGCCGATTTCCGGAACGCCGTCGTGGTGGACGCCCTGCCGAAGACCCGGTCGGGGAAGATCCTTCGCAAGACCATGCGGCAGATTGCGGCGGGGGAGACCTACACCGTTCCCTCGACCATCGAGGATGCGGGGGTGCTCGACGCTCTCGTGCCGCTCCTTTGCACCGGCGGCACACCGCCCGGAAGGTGACGCTGCCTCAGCGGGCCCAGCGGTACTCGAATTCGGGCCTGCCCCGGGTGCCGTAGCGGGGTGTACGCCGGACCGATTTTTGCTCGGCGAGATACTCGAGGTAGCGGCGCGCCGTCACCCTCGAGAGGTTGAGGCTCTCGGCGATTCCGAGGGCCGACGTCGGCTCGGCCAGTCCCCTGAGGTGCTGGACCACGGCGCGAAGGGTTTCTTCCGACAGTCCCTTGGGAAGGAATGCCTGAGGTGCGGCGGGCCGCAGGGCGGCAAGGGCGTGGTCGACCTCCGACTGGGTGGTCGACGCCGCCTGGCCCGTCAGATTCTCCCGGAACCCCTGGTAGGTGGTGAGCTTCTCGGCAAAGGCGGAGAAGGTGAACGGCTTGATGAGGTACTGCACAATTCCCGAGGAGATCGCCGACCGGACCACCTGGAGGTCCCGGACAGCCGTGATGGCGATGACGTCCGCGGGAAGGCCGAGACCACGAATCCTGCGGATGAGGTCGAGTCCATGCGCGTCGGGCAGGTTCATGTCGAGCAGGATGAGGTCGACCCCGGCGGGAGGATCTGTCGGCGGGGGATCGGCCGGCTTTCCCGGCGCGGCACTCCTGCCCCCGGGTGGGAGGAAAGCCAGTGCCTCGGCGCCGGTCCGCGCCACACCCGCAAGGGTGAACCCGTCGAGCCGACGAACGTATTCGGCGTGGGCGTCAGCCGCAATCGGGTCATCCTCCACCACGAGGACGCGGATTTCCGCCATTACTGTGCGTCCGCGGCAGGCCGGGCTCCGGCCCGGGAGGGCAGTACGACGGCGAATGCTGCGCCACCGAGCTCCGACGTCGTCACCTCGAGGGTGCCGCCGTGCCGTTGCACCGCCTGCCGCACCAGGGCGAGGCCGATCCCGCGGCCGGATCCCGAGTGCTCCTTGGTGGAAAAACCCAGGTCGAAGGCCCTTCGGCTCTCACCGGCTGAGAAGCCGGGACCGCTGTCCTCGACCACCAGTCTCAGGCCGCCCCGCGGTCCTTCGGCACTGCCGATAGCCAGCTCGACGCGGCGCCCGTCCGACGCCGCGGCCGCATCGAAGGCGTTGTCGAGCAGGTTACCGACGATGGTGACGAGATCGCCCGCCTCGATGCCGGCGTCACCCATCGCCTCCGCCACCTCGATGGAGAGCTCGATGCCGCGCTCGTTGGCCTGCGCAGCCTTGCCCACCAGGAGCGCGGCGACGAAAGGCTCGTCCACGGCGGCGACCACGCGGTCCGTCAACTGCTGCGACTGCTGGAGATCCTTCGTCGCGAACTCGAGGGCGTCGGCGCGCCGGTCCAGTTCGATGAGGGACACGATGGTGTGCAGCCGATTGGCGTGCTCGTGCGTCTGCGCCCGCAGCGCCTCGGCAAGGGTACGCATGGTCTGCAGTTCGCCGGCCAGGGATTCGATTTCGGTGTGATCCCGGATGGTGGTCACTGTTCCG
The DNA here is from genome assembly GCF_000520535.1 of Arthrobacter sp. H41. Classification (GTDB taxonomy): domain Bacteria; phylum Actinomycetota; class Actinomycetes; order Actinomycetales; family Micrococcaceae; genus Arthrobacter_D. The sequence continues at coordinate 5,549 of NZ_AZRZ01000424.1, read as the reverse complement.
AGGGAGCCGGTCTCGGAAGAATCCTTCCCGCCCGGGGTTCTTCCACCGCGGTTGTTCCCTCCCGGAGGCACCGCGGGTGTCTGGTTCAGGACGAGGACACGGCTTTTTGTCAGATGGACCTCGTCGAAAGCCTGTCTTCCGCTGGCCAGGAGCTCCGTAAGAGAGGTCGGCAGGAGTAGGTCAGCGGCGCGGGTGAGGGAACCGGCGCGGTTCCCGTCAAGCCCCAGGAGCCGTGCGGCCTGGTCGTTGTAGAGGACCAGGCGCCCCACCGGATCAGTGAGCAGAAGGCCCTCGCGCACCGAGTGAAGCACCGAGTCGTAGAAGACGAACATCCGTGCAAGCTCATCGGTTCCCAGGCCCAGCGTCGCCCTGCGGAGGTGCCGGCTGAGCACGAAGGAGGACAGCGCACCAAAACAGAGTGCCCCGAGGGCGATCAGCCCGACCAGCGGCAATTGGGCATTACGCGCGATTGCGGCCCGGTCCACGGTGATTCCCGCCGCCACCATGGCGACAACGGCGCCGGTGGCGTCCTTGACGGGTGCGATCGCACGGATGGAGGGCCCCAGCGTCCCGGTATAGGTTTCGATGTGCGGGCTCCCGGCCAGCGCCTCGGCAACCGAACCGATGTAGGGGAGGCCGATCTGTTCCGGGTTGCGGTGCGTGAAACGGGTGCGGTCCGGGGCCATGATGGTCACGAAGTCGACTCCGAGTCCGTTCATCACCGCCACCGCGTACGGCTGGAGTTCCGCCGCCGGATCCAGTCCGCCCACTGCGTTCCGGACGAGCGGATCGAGGGCGATCGTGCCGGCGACGGACAACATCCGCTCGGACGCCGCGTCGTAGGTGTTCTGTTCCGCGTCGAGATACAGCACCCAGGAAATGCAGGAGGTCAACACGAAGACGAAGACCAGCTGACCCGCGAAGAACTGCCGAGCAAGGCTCCATCGTTTCACGCAGTAACCGGTTCCTCTCGAGTGCCATCCAAGTCTAGCCCGGCACTCATGACCAGTATGAACGCAAGGGTGACCGGCATCACCCCCGCTGGCAGGATGGCGAGCACAGAACACCACCTGACCGGCCACCTGGCCCTACCTCCCGCGGGCCGAGAATGGGCTTGGTCCGCCGGTCCTGCCGGGCGGCACACAACATTGGAGCTCCTCATGGCTATGTCGCCATTCCGGTCCCGCGGGGGATCAGCAACACCCCGCAAGAAGGTCGACAAGACCCACTACCTGTACATCGCGGTCATCGCGGCAGTGATTCTCGGCGCAATCCTCGGACTCGTCGCCCCGGAACTCGCCATCGCGCTCAAACCCCTCGGCACAGGCTTCATCGCACTCATCAAGATGATGATCGCACCGATCATCTTCTGCACCATCGTGCTGGGGATCGGTTCGATCGCCAAGGCCGCGACCGTCGGCAAGGTGGGCGGGCTTGCCCTCGGCTACTTCATGCTGATGTCGACCTTCGCGCTCGCCATCGGCCTCGTGGTGGGCAACCTCATCAACCCCGGCGAGGGCCTCGACATCAGTGCCTCCACCTATGAGGCGCCGGTGACCGACGAGGCCGCCGACGGAACCGTGGGCTTCCTCCTCGGCATCATCCCCACCACGCTGCTCTCGGCGCTGACCGGCCCGAGCATCCTGCAGACCCTTTTCGTGGCGCTGCTCGTCGGCTTCGCACTGCAGAAGATGGGTACCGCCGGGCGCCCGATCCTCCGCGGAATCGGGCATATCCAGGCCCTCGTGTTCCGTATCCTCGTGATGATCATGTGGCTGGCCCCCATCGGCGCCTTCGGCGCCATCGCCGCCGTCGTCGGAGAGACCGGCGTCCAGGCCATCGTGAGCATGTTCACGCTGATGATCGCGTTCTACGTGACCTGCGCCCTCTTCATCGTGGTGATCCTGGGCGGCCTGCTCAAGATGGTCACCCGGGTCAACATCTTCAAGCTGATGAAGTACCTCGGCCGCGAGTACCTGCTGATCTTCTCCACGTCCTCCTCGGAGGCCGCGCTGCCACGGCTCATCGCGAAGATGGAACACATCGGTGTCTCCAAGCCCGTGGTAGGTGTGACGGTGCCTACCGGCTACTCGTTCAACCTCGATGGAACCGCGATCTACCTCACCATGGCGTCGCTCTTCGTGGCCGAAGCGATGGGCACGCCTCTCGCGCTGGGTGAACAGATCTCCCTGCTGGTCTTCATGATCATCGCCTCGAAGGGTGCTGCCGGCGTCACCGGTGCCGGTCTCGCCACGCTGGCCGGCGGCCTTCAGTCGCACCGTCCGGACCTCGTGGAGGGCGTCGGCCTGATCGTCGGCATCGACCGTTTCATGTCCGAGGCCCGTGCGCTCACCAACTTCACGGGGAACGCCGTCGCCACCGTGCTGATCGGCACCTGGACCAGGGAGATCGACCGTGCCCGGGTCGACGAGGTCCTCGACGGCCGCCTGCCCTTCGACGAGGAAACCATGAGTTCGGACCACAACAGGTTCGACGACGAAACGGACGACGTCGAAGCCGGGGCCGAAGCCCGGACCGACATCGTCGCTGGAAACGGCGTCCGGGTCGGCTAGGAGCCGGACGACGGCGACAGTACCGGATGCACCGAGGGGCCGCTTCTGACGCCCTTCGATGCATCCGGTACTTTTTCGTTAGGCTTGTCCCGGGCAGGGATGCAGCCATGCCCGGGAACATTCGACCTCAAGTTGAGGATCAAGGCTCGCGCTGGCACCGCGGACATTTGCCCGAAGCCCGCCGGAGGCGGTTGTACGGTTGAGGAAGAACAAGTACGGCGGGTCGCTGGAGAACGGCATGCGGCCGGCCGGGCATACCAATGGAAGCGTGGAGAGATACGTGAGTAGCGAACAGGGTTTCACAACTCTGCAGAACGCAGCCGAAGCTGAACTTGGACCCACGGGCCGGCCGGTGACGGTCTTCCCCGAGCCTCCGGTCCTCGACTCCCACGGTCCTGCGCGCATCATCGCCATGGTGAACCAGAAGGGCGGGGTAGGAAAGACCACGTCCACGATCAACCTCGGAGCGGCGCTCGCCGAAGCCGGACGCCGCGTCCTCCTCGTGGATTTCGACCCCCAGGGTGCGCTGTCGGCGGGACTGGGCACCAATCCGCATGAGCTCGATGTCACCGTGTACAACGTCCTGATGGATCGCAAGGTCGACATCCAGGACGCCATCCGGACCACGGCGATCGACAACATCGACCTCCTACCGGCGAACATCGACCTGTCCGCGGCCGAGGTCCAGCTCGTCAACGAGGTGGCGCGTGAGCAGGTCCTCGACCGGGCGCTCCGCCGGGTCTCCGACAATTACGACGTCATCCTCATCGACTGCCAGCCGTCGCTGGGGCTGCTCACCGTCAATGCCCTCACGGCAGCGCACGGCGTCATCATCCCGCTGATCTGCGAGTTCTTCGCCCTGCGTGCCGTGGCGCTCCTGGTCGAGACCATCGAGAAGGTCCAGGACCGCCTGAACCCCGGGCTGCAGGTGGATGGGGTGCTTGCAACGATGTATGACGCACGCACCCTCCACAGCAGGGAAGTCATCGCCCGCCTCGTCGAGGCCTTCGGGGACAAGGTCTTCGAAACCGTCATCAAACGCACCATCAAGTTCGCAGACGCAACAGTTGCCGCCGAACCGATCACCTCCTATGCGGGCAACCATTCCGGAGCAGACGCGTACCGCAGGCTGGCCAAAGAGCTGATAGCGAGGGGTGGAGCGCCCTAGCGGGTGCAGGTCATGCCCGCTCCGGGTCACCAGTCCGCGGCCGTTCTCGCAGCAGAGCCGGCGCCGCCGGAGGCGAAGGCGGTCTTCGAGCTGCACCTCGCCAACTTCACCGGCCCGTTCGAGGTACTCCTGAACCTGATCTCCAAGCGTGAGCTGGATATCACCGAGGTGGCCCTTGCCGAGGTGACCGACGAATTCCTCGCCCATATCCGCCGGATCCAGGCGTCTGCGGGGGAATGGAACCTCGATGAGGCGAGTGAATTCCTCGTGGTCGCGGCGACACTCCTCGACCTCAAGGCCGCAAGACTCCTGCCCTCCGGTGCAGTCGAGGACGACGAGGACATCGCCCTGCTCGAGGCACGGGACCTCCTCTTCGCGCGGCTGCTCCAGTACCGGGCGTTCAAGGAGATTGCTCGGCAACTGGCCGGGCGAATCGACGAGGAGGCCGACCGGTACCCGAGGAGGGTGCCCATGGAGCCGCAGTTCGCCGCGATGCTGCCCGAGCTGGTGTGGCAGGCTTCCATGGCGGACTTCGCCGCCCTTGCCCGAAAGGTGCTTGCGCCACGGGAACCCGTCCCCAGCGAAGTGAGCCTCGGCCACCTCCACTCCCCAAGGGTCAGCGTCCGCGACCAGACCGAGCTGATCGAGGCGCTCCTGAGGAGCAATTCTTCGTTGTCCTTCCGGCAGCTCACCGCCGACGCCGGACACCCGGCCGTCGTCGTCGCGCGTTTCCTGGCCCTGCTGGAGATGATCCGGGACGCAGTCATCTCCTTCGAACAGATGGCACCGCTGGGTGAGCTTCGCTTTCGCTGGGTTGGGAACGATGGCGGGACCGGCGGGGGAGGGGGTGGGGGCGTTGACTGATCAACCGGACAGCGACGGTGGAACCAGTGACAGTGGACACCGTGACAGTGGAACCAGCGTGGAATACAGCCCCGCAGACCAGCCGGGCGGGCTGAAGGGCGCCCTCGAGGCCGTCCTGATGGTCGTGGAGAAGCCGGTGACCGAGGGCGAGCTGGCTCTTGCGCTGGGCATACCCCCCGGACAGGTTGCGGAAATGCTCGTGGAACTGCAGCGTGAGTACGACGGCTATACTGGGGGAGGCCCGCAGAGCGTCGATGCTCGCCAACCGCGCGGTTTCGAGGTGCGCAGCCTCGCCGGCGGATGGCGCATCTACTCCCGGAACTGGTTTGCACCAGTGGTGGCGGCGTTCGTCCTCGAAGGCCAGACGTCCCGCCTCTCACAGGCCGCTCTCGAAACTCTGGCGGTGATCGCGTATCGGCAACCAGTCTCCCGTGCGAGGGTTTCCGCCATCCGGGGCGTCAATGTGGATTCGGTGGTCCGCACCCTCACCCAGCGCGGGCTCGTTGCCGAGGTGGAGACCGATCCGGAGACCGGGGCAATCCTTTATGGGACCACCCCGTCTTTTCTGGAAAGATTGGGACTTGGCAGCGTGGCCGAGCTACCGCGGCTTGCGCCTCACCTGCCCGGCCTGGAGAACCTCGGAGATTTCGACGATACGACGTACTAAGAATGCTAACCAGAAGGACGAATTGATGACACAGGCGCCAGGATCCGGCTCCGGACGGAACAACCCGCGCCGCGGCGCCAGTTCGAGCGGCAGGCCGTCGGACAGCGCGGGCGGCCGCGGGCGGCCGACGGGCCGTGCGGGCAGCGACCGTGCAGGTAATGACCGTGTAGGTAATGACCGCGTCGGCAGCGAGCGCGCTTCCGGTGGTCGACCGGGCAGTGACCGCGCCGCAGGCGGCCGTTCGGGCAGTGACCGCGCTTCCGGTGGTCGACCGGGC
>NZ_AZRZ01000423.1 GCF_000520535.1 Arthrobacter sp. H41 | reverse complement strand
AGGGCCGGACAGGTTTACCGGGGTGAGGAAGGTTCTTTCAGGACAGGTACCTCACCGGTGGCGACCAGCCGCTCCGCAACGTCGTGCAGTTTGGTGTTGGACCGGGAGCTCGCATGGTCAAGGATGCCGAAGGCCTGGTCGGCGGTGATCTTGTAGCGTTCCATCAGGATGCCCTTGGCTTGGCCGATGAGGTCCCTGGAGCGCAGTGCCGCCTGGAGTTGTTCGGCTTTGACCGCTTCGGCGTAACCCACCGCGGCGTGGGCTGCCACGAGCAGGCCCACGTGTTCGGATTCGTCAGTGAACGCGTTAACGCGTGTGGAGTAGAGGTTCAGTGCCCCGAGGTTGTCGCCTTCGACGTACAGCTGGAAACACAGCATGCTCCCCGCTCCCGCGTCTGCGGCCAGGGCGCTGAACTGTGGCCACCGCAGTTCAGCGCCCATATCCGGTACCCGGACCGTCTGTTCTTCGTAGATCGCGTCCAGGCACGGGCCTTCACCTGTTTCGTTCTGTAAGGCATCGATCCGGGCCGCGGTGTCACTGGAGGGCGCCCTGGAGATGACATGCCGGCGTCCCTGGACGGCGCTGATGGAACCTTCCTCCACGCCCGGGATCAGTCGAAGGGCGGCGCCGACGATTTTCTGCAGGATCCCGGTCGGATCTGTTTCCTTTTGCAGGTTCCGCGCCACTTCGCCCAGCTCGACGGCCAACACGTCCCGGCCCGCGAAAGCGCCCGCGTCCTGGACGGAGGGCTCACCCTGCCCACTTTCATACTGATCAGCCACACTCATCACCCCTACCTCGTCGACAGCACAACCCTGCCCAAATCCTAGCCGGACCCTTTTCCTGGCAGCCCCGTCGAGGAGTTCACCGTCACCCAGACAGCACGAAACCATCGACCGGATCCGGACCCATGGAGGCCTTGCGCCTCGAAGCAGGAATGGCTCCTGATGTACGCCAGCGGTGTTCCCGGCCGAGCGGATCGCCGTCACTTGCCGGGCGGATCTGCGGCGTGTCCGCTACACCATCCGGGCGGCAGAGAAACGAGATCCCACCCTGTTCGGGCGGCGCCTGATCCTGCACGACCAACCAGCACCCAGACCCGCACTGACCTTGAAGGAGTTGTTGGGGGGAACACTCAAAGCGGGTGGACCATCGGAACCCTCTGCATCATTGACCCAAAGCCTAGAGATTTCACGGCAGAGGACGGACAAGCCTTGCGGGAACTCGCTGAAGCCGCCCAGCACGAAGTCAACCGCTAACCGCACTTCGTGTTTCCGTAGCGGCTGATGACACACCCCTTACTGGCCCTGCTGGTCTCAGGTGATGTGCAGGTTAAGACTGAGTCGCTGGATGCCGTCACGGATACGTGTTTTCGCTGTGGAGAGGGGAATACCCAGATGTTCGGCGACGTCGCTGTAGGTCATCCCGGCGTAGAAAGCCAAATGGATCGCTTCTCGCTGCAAAACAGATAAGACCTTCAAGGATTCGGTGACGGCTGCGTTTTCCTCGCGGGTGATCACGGTTTCGGAGACATGGTCGTAGTCGAGATCCTGGTTCTTGATACTCCACCGCAAATCCCGTGCGCGATGGGATTGCTCCGACCGGACCTTGTCCACGGCTTTGCGGTGGGCGATGGTCAGGATCCACGACAGCGCTGAGCCCTTGTGGGGGTCGTAGCGGGCAGTGCCGCCTTGCCAGAGGGTCAGGAAGACGTCCTGGGTGGTGTCGGCGCTCATCCCATCGTCCACGACGACTTTGCGCACCAGCCCATACACCCGGCGTGAGCACTGCCGATACAGCTCATCGAAGGCTTGCTCGTCCTGCTCGGCGACACTGCAGAGAAGATCAGCTAGATGCACAGCAGAGGAGTTAGACGAGCAGCTGCGTGGAATGGGTGTGAACATACGGTGAGAGACCTTCACGCTGAGACGGGGTGATACCAACAATGCTGGCGGGTGCGTTGACGATGCCCTCCTTCGAATGTGAGTACCGGCAGCGCAGGGGAGAGTGCCCCATCGGCAGCACCGCGGCGTTACTGCCCTCTCTGTTACTGAACCTAACGGGCCGCACCGTTCATGGCATCCAAAAAGATGCGCCGTAACCAATCTGCAATGATCCGCAGAAAAATTTCAGAGCGCTGGAAGTGGCGGTTGCCTGCTGTACCGGTGATGAAACTGGTTGTCACTGTGTCGGATACACGTTCCGGGTTGGCGGATAGGGGAGGGGTAAGCCGCAGGTTCAGTGGGGAGCGAACAACGCGTCGGTGAGAGGTGGAAACATAGGACGAGGCGGTGCGGGCCCAAAGCTAGCGGGGATCCTGCGGGGGTGCTCGGTGGATCAGGAAATCCGGGACAACAGCTTCCATGGAATCAACCTTCACCAACGACGGTGTTCCGTGGATGGCGTGCCGGCGCCGGATATCGACCCAGCGACTCAACCGCCGCTCGGCCGGGTCCTCGGAGAGGCCTGAGGGGACCCTGCGGTGATGGCTGATGAACAGGGTCAGGTCCAGGAGCCGGCTGTGCCAGAGGGAATCACTGGAGTCGGTTCCCAACGGGGTCATCCGTGGGCGCTGCTCAGTGACTTATCATCCGGAGAGTGGCCCAGTGGCGGGCGTTTCGCAGCTTCTGCTGCGGATCCACCGTTCAGGAACATGATCAGGGTTCCAAACTCCGGCTTCATGGCACGGACGCGGAGTGGATGATGACGGAGAGCCCGCGGCCAGTTCGCACGGTGGTGTATTGCACGGTCGTTCCAGGCGGGTAATCACCACCCGAACCGTCGATGATGGTGATGAGGTTTGAACCTCCATCCGCTGGCTGAAGGATCGTACTACCGTCCAGGGGGTCGTGGAAGAGGATTGTCCCGCTATGCATGAGGGTACTTTTTCCAGAAGAGCCAGCACGCGCGCTAGCTGAGGGTCATGAGGTGAAAAAGATAAAGCAGGATGCGCGGAATATAAGGGAGGGCTGGGAATGCCACCTGTGACGTACTTCCCAGCCCACCCAACACCTACCGGACGCCGTGCCGTGTTAAAGGACGACTTCCCGATCATTCTGGCGGTGGGAGGTGACGTTGAACAGGACGGCGACTTTCCGCAGCGGTGTTTCCAACGCGGTTTCCAGGTTGGAGGCAACCCGGGTGTGGATTTTCTCGAGGATTTCCTGGACATCGGCCCGGTCATCGACGCGCACATCGATGGTCAATTCAGGCTCGGCGGCTGATCCTCTGAGAAGGGCAGTGGCCCCGGTGACTCCGGACAGGGCTCCGGTTTCCTCCTCCACTGCTTTGGTGAGGACTTTCGGTTCGCAGGTCGTGTATCCAGTGGCTCCGTCGTTGCCGTGGAGCCGGAGGGCGCGGGCCTGATTCCGTCGCGGGATCTGGGCCAGCAGCCATAACAGGGCGAGCACCCCGACCAGCACCGCAAGGACGGCAAGAATGACGGCTGCGATGTCGGGGGCGAAAACGTCCCGCACGCCTTCCGGGAGGGCCGGGTCGGCGGGTTGGGGGGCCTGTATTCCAGCTCCGCTGGATTGGGCGAGAGTGCCGGCGGTGCCGCTGGCGAGGAGAATTCCCGCGATGCCCAGGACCAGGGTCACCAGACCGATGACGGCCAGCCATGTCCGGTTGAGTCTGCCGGCTGTTTGCCTCATGTGTGAATCCTTTCGTGGCGGTGCACGCTCGACGTTCGCCGTCGATGACGCACCCCTATCTTCGGGTTATTCGGGCTCAGTGGACGCTAGGTGGTGGTGCGGACCCGCACGGACACCTTCGGAACGGGGTTCAGGCCGACGTCCTGCAGTTTGCGGGTCAAGGAGCCGGTGAGTTGCTCCTGGAGGTTCCCGGGTTCGTGGAGGGGGGTTCGGACATGGATGTCGACTTTTTTGGCGGTTGCTTTGACGGAGCTGGCGTCAACGCCATCGGTCTGGTCCACGTGGGCGGCGGCGAGCCTGGCGACGCCGCGCCGGCTCATGGCTGTTTCGGCGAAGTGTTCATCAGCACCTTCGGGGCCTTTGATCCTGGCAGTGTTGTGTTTGCCCGGCAGGATCGCGGTCAGGAGCAGGATCAGACCGATGAGGGTCAGGATGATCGCGGCGGCCCAGACAGCCGGGTTGTTCCAGGCCAGTGAGGCAAGGTATTGGCGGAGTGCGGCCAGGAACGGCGGCCACGCCCCGGTGGTGATACGGGTGATGCCGATCCACGTCGCCGCCGCGGCCAGCAGGAGCAGCAGGACCGCGAGAAAGGTGGCCGGTAGTGAGCGGCTGGACCGTCGGCGCAGCGCCGGGGATGCAGGTTTCGGGCTCATAGAAGTTCCCTTCGTCCGGTGGAGTGCGATGAGGTGACGAGCTCGTCGATATCGATGTCGACCTGGCGTACTTCGACGCCGCAGCGTGCCGATACTTCCTGGCGGACGTGCTCTCGAAGGCGTTCCGTTGCGGTGCGCAAGGGTGTTGGATACTGGACGCCGGCGCTGATACGGATAGTGGCGATGAGTCCACTGAGCTGCACATCCACCTTCGGACGGGCTGTTTCATCACTGCGGGTTCCGACGCCGAGGAACCCGCCGGTGGAGCCGCTGATACCCGGAACCTCGGACGCGGCGGAACTGGCAATCTTCTCGATCGCTTTCTGGGCGACGGTCAGGGTTCCTCGCTGTGATGGTTCAATGGTGCCCGGTGTCGGTGGGTTCACGGGGGGTGGCTGCGGTGCTGCCATGGTCGTCACCGCCGGTTACTTGAGCGCCCGGTCAGAGCACCGAGGTCGAGCTTGCCGTCGATGATTCGGGCGATCAGCAGGCCGATGGCGCCGAACACGGCGACGATCAGGAACTCGGAGAACCCTCCGAACGCTGCGACCCAGCCCAGGAAGAGACCGGTCAGCAGGCCCATAGCTGTTGTACTCATGATTCGGGTGCCTTTCTCGATGCAAAATGTGGGGGACCAGAAGAGGCCTTCACCGGCGAGACTGCCGGTGAAGGCCGGGGAATTCAGTTACTGCAGTTCGCTGCGACCGGGGTCGTTGCTGGTGTCCTTCTGGTCATCTTCGGGCATGTGCACGTCGGTGACGTTGATGTTGACCTCGAGGACCTCCAGCCCGGTGGCGTCCTCGACAGATTGGATGACGTTGCGGCGGATCATCTGGCTGACCTCGACGATCGAGGCGTTGTGCTCGACGACGACCGTGAGATCGATCGCGGCCTGACGCTCGCCCTTTTCGACGCTGACGCCTCCGCTGACGTTGGTCTGGGATCCGGGGATGCGTTCGGAGAGACTGCTGAACGCCCGGCGCCCTGCACTGCCCATCGCATAGACGCCGGGAACTTCGCGGGTCGCAATACCCGCGATTTTCTGGACCACCGTCTCGGCGATCGTGGTGTTGCCCTGCTCGGTCTGCAGCGGGCCGACCTTCTGGGCCTTCTGTGCTTCCTTGGCCTGCTGGTCCGCGATGCGCTGCTGCTCCTCGCCGGTAGCTGGTACTACGACGGCCCGGCGGGCGGCGGTGGTCTGGTCATCTGCCATGGATAATCAATCTCCTAGTCAAGAGTTTGTGCGGTACACAAGGTAAGACGCACGCCAGGTGGAATCGTCACGCCGAGGCGGAAACTTTCTTCGAAAAAGATTCTCGTGTGAGAGATTAGGGCTACTGCCCGGCTTTCAGGGGCAAGGAGTGTGCCTGGTCTTATCCGGGCAGTGCGGCCGGTGCCGAGTGGCTTGACAGGTGGCAATGGGGGCGACGCAGGAAAGGATTTTTATGGACCACGCCAACATCTCGAATCCGGGTGACCATGAGATGTCCATTGCTGCGCGGGGATCGACGGCCCATCAGGGAGGAGACGAGCTGCCACCGACAATCTCCCTGGATGAGGTCACGATCATCGTCCGGGCCCAGGACGGGGACCTGGACGCCTTTGACACGCTGATCACCACGTATCAGGGAAGTATCTTCCGGTTGGCGTACCGGATGCTCAACGACCGCACGGAGGCTGAGGACATTGTGCAGGAAACCTTCATCGCCGCCTGGCGGAGCCTGCCGAAACTCTCCACACCCCAACTGTTTCGGCCCTGGCTGTATCGGACGGCGACGAACAAATGCCTCGATACGCTCCGGCAACGTCAACGCCGGCCCACCACCGTACTGGCGCCCACCGATCTCGCCGAGCACCAACACGACCGCGACGACGCCCGGACAGCGGCGGCACCGGCGCAGTCCGTGGATCCCGCCGCTGCCGTCGAAGCCGAGGCGCAGATGAGAGCATTGGCTGACCTGCTCGAAACGGTCCCACCCGAGTCCAAAGCCTGCTGGTTGCTGCGCGAAGTGCACGACTTTTCCTACAGCGAGATCGCACAGATGATGCAACTGCCGCCCAGCACGGTCCGTGGCCGCATTGCCCGTGCAAAACGACTTCTGGCAGAAGGGATGGAATCATGGCGCTGAACGATGACACCCCCCGCCTGGGATGCGGGCGGAACCTCGATGACCTGTGGGCATCCATCGATGAACCACCCAACGCCCACGAACAAGGGTGCTCCGACTGTCAACACGCCCGTACCGCACTATTCAACCTCGCCACCGTCACCGAGGCGATGAAGGAACGCGACCTGACCGATCCGGACCTGCAGCCCGCGGGCCGAATTCGGGAAGCGATCATGATGGTGGCCCGCGCGGAAATCCGCCGCAGCCGGCGCACAGCCTTACGCGAAACACCGCACGGCAGCATCGAGATCAGCGAACAGGCCTTGAACAGCCTGATCCGCTTCGCGGCCTCCACCGTTCCAGGGGTCCACGCACGTCGGTGCACGATCAGCACCGCGGAGGGCAAGCCCGCGGGAACCGACACCGTCGACCTTTCCGACGTCCGCATGTCCCTCCACGTGGCGCTGTCTTCCACGGTCAGCATTCCCCCGACAATGGCCGTGCTGCGGGAGCGCATCGGGACCATCGTGCATGCCCAGACCGCCATCACCATGCAGCAGATCGACGTCGTCGTGGAGGATCTCTATGATCTCTGACCAGCCCCAGGAATCCCCTGTCGAACCCCGCTTGGTCGATCTGGAAGCCGTCGCCGACAACCTCAGTGCCGCACTTGCGCAACTCCCCGGGATCCTCCGCCTGGAACCGACGGTCAAGAGTATGATGAACCGGCTCCGGGCACTGTCCCTGAACAGCCTGCACCGCACCACCGGCTCAGGGTGGCAAGAACCACGTGTGGTAGCCCGCGACGGACTGCTCCTCTCAGCAGCGGGCGAGATTCTCAACGTACAGATCGACGTCGCCACCGACGTCGCCCACCCAGCAGTCGAGGTGGCCGAGACAGCGCAGAAACGAGCTGCGGAAATCATCCGCAAGGCCGGGCTTCAGGTAGGCAGCATCAACGTCACCATCTTGGCCATCGAAGGATCCCCCACCCCCGCACACCTGCGGTCCACCCTCACCTAAACCCGACAGAGTCCTTTCCCGAGATAAGGCGGCGCCACCTCGGGCACACCGGGTCTCATCGCCCCGATCCGGCGTGGATTGATAAATTACTGTCGCTTTTCGGCCCGGGGGAGGGAGAAAAGGTTACTGACAGCGGGAACAGCAACTGGTTAGGGTTGGCTTCGAACCGGTTATTCGCCGGAACATCACGCTAGCCCGGCCTATAGCCGGGACTGGCCTCTGCATCCTTGGAGGACTCATGGGTTTGGACGACAAGATCAAGAATGCTGCCGAGAAGGTCGGCGGCAAGTTCAAGGAAGCCAAGGGAGATGCGACAAATGACCAGTCGCTCAAAGCTCAGGGGCAGGCGGATCAGTCCACCGCTGATTTGAAGGGCGCCGGAGAGAACGTCAAGGACGCCTTCAAGAAATAGCACGGACAGGTCCACAACCCTGAAGGTTCAGGACCGACAGGACACGGGATGCGAGGGCCGCCACGGCGGCCCCCGCATCTCGTTTTTGGTTGAACGGCCGGTCGCTCTGGTGATCGTAGCAGGCTCCCCTGGCCCTGCCGCGAGCCAGGGAAAAAAGATGAATTCTCGGCGTGACGATTCACCCTTGCCGTCGTCTTACCTGGTGGAGTCCCTTTCTCGCACTGCACCCGGCTTTGGTTCGGGGCAGTGGTTTACCGATCACCTTTCACCGATAACCATCACGCAAGGAGAACCTCATGATCACGCAGCAGAATATCGACAGCATCCTGTCTGGCCGGGGCAACGTCCTGGATTCCCAGGGCAACAAAATCGGTGCCGTGGGCCAGATCTACCTGGATGACCAGACCGGAGACCCGAGCTGGGTCACTGTGAAGACCGGGCTCTTCGGTACCTCGGAGTCCTTCGTTCCCCTAGAAGGCGTCAACGTTGACGGCAATGACGTCACCGTCCGCTACACCAAGGACCAGGTCAAGGACGCGCCACGCACCGAAGCGGACGGTAGCCTCAGCCCGGAAGAAGAAGAGCAGCTCTACCGGCACTACGGACTGGCCGGTGGACGCCAGGACACCACCACGCAGAACACCACCACCGCGCCCCCC
>NZ_AZRZ01000422.1 GCF_000520535.1 Arthrobacter sp. H41 | reverse complement strand
GGTCCACCGAGCCGTCGTCGCGCCCGGCCTGGCGCTCACTGAGCACCCGGTTCACCGCGTCCTGGGTATCCGTGATCGGCACGCGCCGGAGGGTGACTCCCTGCTCCTTGGCTGCCGGGGCGAGCACCCGGTCCACGTAGGCGTTGCCCTGCTCGTCTCCCCCGTACATCCACAGATCGACGGTCTGGCCCTCCGCCTCCGTCTGAACCTCGTCGAAGCTCCTGAAGCTTTCCGCCGGTTCAGCGGTAGCTCCCGAACATGAGGTGAGCAGCAGTGCCAGCGCTGCTGCGACCAAGGACAGGGCAGGACGGCGTCGAGGTGAAACCGGGGTGAAGAGGCTGGTCATGGGCGTCCTTAGACTGGTGGGGGTGCTGTTTCCAGTATCCTCGAAGCGGGGTCGGCGCCCGAACGAGCCGAACGGGCCGAGCCGGGCAGCCGATGGCGGGAGACCATGCAGGAAGACCACGCGCGCCGCCGCGCACCGTTCCTTACCCCGCTCCGACGGGTCCTGCTGCTGGCGGCGATCATTGTCGCGGCGACTGTGGTGGTCCTCACCGTGCCCATTCCGGACGTGGATGGGCTGCGCGCGCTGGTGGAGCAGGCCGGCTGGTGGGGTCCCGTAGGCTTTGTTGCCGGTTACGCCGCCCTGACTCTCGCCCCTGTTCCCAAGAATGTGCTCTCCATCGCCGCCGGTGTGCTGTTCGGTTTCGGCCCCGGGCTAGGGATCGTCTACTGCGCGGCGCTGCTGGGCGCGTCCGCGGCGTTCTGGCTGGGACGCGCACTTGGCCGCGACGCCGTCGAGAAGTTCACGGGCACCCGGGTGGAGAAAATCGACGCCGCCCTTAGCAAGCGCGGATTTCCCGCCGTCGTTGGGGTCCGGCTGGTTCCGGTGCTGCCTTTCACCGCGATCAATTACTCCGCCGGGCTCACCGCACTGGGCTGGTGGCCCTACTTCCTGGGGACGATGCTCGGCATCCTCCCCGGTACCGTGAGTTTCCTGGCCCTCGGTGCTTTCGGCCTCGAGTTCGGATGGCCCGCCCAGGTAGCCACAGCTGCCCTCGGCGTGCTCACCCTCGCGGGTTTGATCGTCGCCATGCGGTCCCGGCGCAGGAACAGGACACCTGATGTTTGATTCGCGCCTTCGACCCCTCCTCGCACCCGCACTGGACCGCGCCGCGGCCCGGCTGGATGTTTCGTGGATCACCCCGAACCGCCTGACCGGACTCAACCTGGTCCTCGGGCTGGCCAGTGCAGGCCTCGCAGCAGGCCAGATGTGGGTCCCCGCCCTTGCCGCGTGGCTGCTCTGTCGGCTCGCGGACGGACTGGACGGGCCGCTTGCACGCCGCAGGGCGCGGTCGAGTACGGCGGGAGCGGATGCGGGGCAGGGCGGGTTCTGGGATATCTCCGCGGACTTCGTGGTCTACGGTGCCACCGTGGTCGGGGTTGCCATCGGAGCTACCGCCGGTTTTGGCGCCCCGTGGCTTCCCTTCCTGCTGGTGTTGTTCGCCTACTACATCAACGGCAGCGTGTTCCTCGCCTTTTCCTCTATCGCGGAGAAGAGCGGCCGGCAAATCGATGACGGCCGCTCACTGTCCTTCCTCGGTGGCCTGGCGGAAGGTGCGGAGACTGTCCTGGTCCATAGTCTTTGGCTGTTGTTCCCGGCTGCGGCGTGGCAGATCGCCTCGGTGTGGGCGATCCTGGTCCTGGTCAGCGCCACACAGCGGATCGGAGCCGGTTACCGGCTGCTGCGCTGAACCCCTACCCCGCACCTCCTGCCCTCGGCCCCTTGACTTCCGCCCCCGACCGTCAAGTGCCGGTCGGGTTCAGGACCGCCGGTTGCGCCAACGATTGAATTTCACCAGGCCGGTCATTGCGGTGCGGACCAGAGGAGAGTCGAGCGCCGTACGCGCATCGGCGATGGCCGCATTCCACAGGGCGTCGTTATACGTGGGATAGGGATGGGTGACCCCTGCGAGGTCCCGCGTGGTGAGCTTCTGGTGCACGGCAAGTGTCAGTTCCGCCAGGGATTCCCCGGCCCGGGGTCCCACGATCGTTCCCCCGAGAATCCGCCCGCCCTTGCCGATCACCAGCCGGGTGAAGCCCGAGGTCTGCTCCTCGGTGATGGCCCGATCCGTCTGCGCGTGCTGGATGGTCGAGGTGGTCTGATCCTTGCCGTCAGCCGTGGTGACACCGACGGCGGCAACCTCGGGGGAGGTGAAGGTTACCCGCGGAACAATCGTGCTGACCGACCGGTGTACGCCCAGGACGGCATTGGAGGCTGCGGTGCTCGCATAAACCCCTGCCAGATGGGTGAAGTCGGGGTGCGGTGTCACATCTCCCGCCGCCCAGATCCTCGGATTCGACGTGCGCATTGCCGCACCCACCACCACATGGCCGGCGTCGTCGCACTCCACACCCACGTGCTCCAGCCCCAGGCCTTCGGTGCGGGCCTTCCGGCCGGTAGCCACCAGGATGACGTCCGCATCGAAAGCCCGTCCGTCACTGGTGTGGACGACGCTTCGCGGATCGCCACCGCTGCTGTTGCCGTCCTCGGGAACCGTGCTGATGCTTTCGGTCTCCACTCCTTCAACGATTTCCACGCCGTCTTTTTGCAGGCTGGCTCCCACGATCGTCGCGGCGTCGCGGTCCTCTTTTGGCAGGATCTCCGAGCGCACCAGCATCACCACGGCCGAGCCGAGCCGCGCGAAGGCCTGTCCCAGCTCACAGGCGATCGGGCCTCCCCCGATGATTACCAAGCGGTGCGGGAGTTCCACCAGGTCCCACACGGTTTCCGATGTCACCATCGGAGCCTCGTCCAATCCCGGAATCGGTGGTACCAGTGGTGCGCTGCCGGTCGCGATCAGCGCCTGCCGGAAACGGATGGTCTTCCCGTCGATGTCGGCTTCACCGGGAGCCGTGAACCGGACCGTACCGGTCACAACTGACGCACCGACGGCTTCCAGCGACGCCGGAGAATCATCGGGTTCGATGGCAGCGATGGCCTCCAAGATGCGTGCCCGCACCTCTGCAAAAGCCGTTCCACGGCCACCGAGGGAGCGCTCAGCCACCGCTTTACCTGCCGCGGAGAGGAGAGTTTTGGACGGGACACACCCGGTCCACAGGCAGTCCCCGCCCGTGCGGGCGGATTCGACCAGGACCGTGTCCGCGCCGAGCCGGGCTGCGGTCTTCGCTCCCACGATCCCGGCCGTACCACCGCCGACCACCAGCAAATCGATGATCCCATCCTTGCGTTCCATTGAATCTCCATCTCGTCGTCGGTTTCTACGGATTTTCCCTCACCATAAGCTGTAGGCACCGCGGCCGGCCCAACCGAGCCCCGCCCCCGATACGGAAGTGATCCTGATCGCCGGAAAATACCGCAGCATCGCACCCCTGTACGACCTGCTCTCGGCCGAATGGCCTGTGTATCGGACCGGCAGGAAGATCGGCATCGAATCCCTGGACCTTCATCCCGGTGACCAGGTCGTGGACATCGGGTGCGGCACCGGACTGAATTTCGGGATCCTTCATCACCGGATCGGCCCCGGGGGCATGATTGTGGGCATCGACCGCAGCCCGGACATGCTGGCCCAGGCCCGGCGGAAGGCCACGCGTAAAGGCTGGACCAACGTCATTCTCATCGAGGCGGATGCGACCACGCTCACGCCTGCCGCCATCTGCGCCAGCATCGCACTTCAGGGAGGGCGCGAGTATTCGGAGGCTGCGCTGGCGACCTACGCCCTGTCCCTTATGGCGGACTGGGAAACCGCCTGGACCAACATGATCCTCATGTCCTCTCCGGGCGCTTCCATGACCGTGGTGGACATGCAGGAACCCACCGGCCTCTACTCCCTGATGTCGCCTCTGGCCCGGGCTGCATGCCGCCTTGGCGGAGCCGACATCACCGCCCACCCCTGGACCGGGGTCGAACGGGACTGCGCCGACGTACAAGCCGCCTCCGCACGCGGCGGGCATCTCCAGATCCGCACAGGCTCTCGCCGGTAACACCCCCGATTGCTTACCTGTCCAATCCGGTGAGCTTTCCTGCGAGAGCCACCAGATCTTCGGCTTCGATGTCGGGGTCGTTGAAATAGGAGGGGTAGGAGGCACCGGTACGGTTGATCCACGCGGTGTGCAGGCCGGCGGCGCTGGCGCCGTGGATGTCCCAGGGGTGCACGGCGACGAGCAGCAGCCGGTCGACGGTCTGCCCGGTCTCCCGGGCCGCGTAATCATAGGCTTCGCGGGCAGGTTTCCACCGGGGAGCGTCCTGGACACTGAGGAGCCGGGAGAATTCTTCTCGGACCCCACCCCGGCTCAAGAGGTCCTCGGCCACCGAGGTGGCACCGTTGCTGAGAGTCACCAGTTGCGTGATGCGGCTGAGCGCCTCGATCCCGGGCGCGGCATCCGGGTGAAGGGAGAGGTTCTTGAACACGCCCATGATGGAAGTGACCTGCTCCTGGAAGTCGCCCGGTCCTGAGGTCTGGGTGAGCAGGCGGTTGAGACTGTCGGTGGCAAGGTCAGCGAAGGCAGGATTGTCCCCGGCTGAGGTCAGGGCGAACCCGTCACGGAGGACTTCCGTGAACCACAGCCCGGCCAGGGAATCAGCTACCCCGGCGCGGGTGAACGCGTCTGCGAGAGGGCCCATGTCGGACAGGGTTTCATTGACGTCGAAAACGATGACGGACGGAGTGGTGAACATGGGGCTAGTCCTTTCGGGCTCCTGTAAGGAGCGAGTTGATGGCGTCGGCGATGTCCTGCGGATGGTCTTCGGGGGTGAAGTGCTTGCCTCCGGGTATCCGGGTCAGCTCCGCTCCGAGGTCTGCGGCGAGCCGCTCCCCGTACCTGACTTTTTGGAACGCGTCGGCTTCACCCCACACCACCCGTGCCGGCAGGTTCAGGCCCACCAACCGGTCCGAAATATCCAGGGTGTCCTGAACGTGGAGTGCGGCGACCTGGCGCATCATGCTCCGTGCCGCGCCGTGGGACACGTACGGTCCCCAGTGCTCCGCGAGGGATGCCAGGGCAATATTCCGGTCATCGTGGCCGCGGTGGATGAGCTGGACGAATGTCGGGTACATCAGCACCTGAGGCAGGAATGCCAGCACCGGTGCCACGCGCTGCATCGCCTTCAGACTGGGGATGGGCCACGAGTCGTAACACACGGAGTTGGTCAGGACCAGGCCCGCGAAACGCTCAGTTGCACGCACGGCGGCGATCTGCGCGACTCCCCCGCCGAGATCGTGGCCAACGAGGACCGGCGGTTCCTTCAGGTCAAGGGATTCGATCCACTCCAGGAGATATCCGGCCTGGGCTGAGAGCCTGAGGTCACGGTCCCTCCCGTCAGGGATGATCGATCCGTAGCCGGGCATCTCCCATGCCAGCGTCCGCCCGTCGACCAACGGCATCACGTGGCGCCAAAGCCGCGACGAGGTCGGAATCCCGTGTACAAGAACAACCGGCCTGCCCGTACCGTGCTCCACCCAGCGCGCGCTCATACCGTTCACTGTCGTCGATCGTGTCTCCAACAATTCCTCCATTCGCCTTGCCAGGCATCGCTTTTCAACAACGGTCGCGGGACCTACCCGTACTGTCAGCCTAACCAGACCGACACGCTTTCATAAGGGCAGCCCCAGCGTGTACGGACCGGAGCCAGCGCCTGATCATCCGGGCACCGAGCAGTACCTGGACTGCCGCGGCCGGTCGAAACCACCAGGAGCGCGGGACATCGATCATCCGACCCCGTGCGAAACTGACAAAAGCGACCAGGACCACGGGCAGGGACCAGGCCGTGAACGTCGCGGTACGCACAGTCCGGCTGGATTCGTAGTGCATGCTGAACCATGTCCAGAGGGCGGTGTCGGCGAAGAAATCAGCATATTGCCCGAAAGATGTTTCGGTGCCCGTCGCCCGGGCGAGTTTGCCGTCGACGAAGTCGCTGATGAGGGCAAGAACCGGCACCCACCGACCCAGGGAGTTCTCGAGAGCGGGAAGATTGGCCCGCATCAGCGTGATGATATTGGCCGGTCCCAACGATTTTCTTCCCTCAAGCAATCCCAGGTGACTCGCTGCGAGGGACCAGGTGACCATGACCCATTTCCAACCGGGTGCACCGGCACAAACACCCAGGAGGACGTGCAGGGCTGTTACCTCCAGCAGGGCCTGCGGGCGGGCGCGCGCCTGATCCACCGACCGCTGGGAAGCCTTGACAAGCAGCCCCACCCACGCCTCAAGGCCCCACCCGCCGGTATGAAGTTGGCTGAGAAGGTCATCGATCGCCTCACGGCTACCCGGCACGGCATGCCCGCTGCGCCCTGTCACCGGATTCGGGTTCGGGTTCGGGTTCGCCGGATCAGTCGTCATTGCCTCTCCCACCATTCACAACGGATTGCCTCCCCCGCCTGCCCTGCCGGGCGAAATTACTCCGACCCTAACATCGCCCACACCGCGACCCCGTGCCCCCTGTCCTGGTCCCTTGGTGAGTGGTTGATCGCGCCGGGGTAGGCTAGGCAATCCACCACAGCAGGCCGGGATGCTCATTGATGGAGGCAGCAATCGTGATAACGGATCTTCTTCGGGACCTCGAACGACGAACCCGGCCCGTACACCCCGAGTCACGTGCGGCGATGGACGCCCGGTGGGCTGGACTCCCCGATCACGTCAAGACCCCGAACCAGCTGCTCGGTCGAAGCGCCGTGGGGTGTGAGGGCACCCATGGTGTCTTCCCCAAATGCAATCTCACCTGTACACCGTGCTATCACTCCGCTGAGGCCAACCAGGTGCGTGTGGACGGAGGACACACTCTCCGGGAAGTGGAACGGCAGATGCAGTACCTCCGGTCCGTCCGTGGACCACGGGCACACGCCCAGCTTATCGGAGGCGAGGTCAGCCTGCTCGATCCGGACGATCACGCAGCAGCACTGGCAGTGATGCGAGCGAACGGGCGCGAACCGATGTCGATGACCCACGGCGACTTCGACTACGCGTACCTGCTGGCACTGGTCCTGGACGCCAAGGGTGAGCGCCGGTTCGATCGGGTGTCCTTCGCTGCGCACTTCGATTCGCTGATGCGGGGACGACGCGGCGCTGTGCGCCCGCGCAGCGAAGCAGAGCTGGATCCCTTCCGTTCGAAGTTCGCGCGAATGTTCGCGGACCTCCAGCAGGAACACGGCGTGCGCTCCTACCTCGCACACAACATGACAGTGACGCCGTCGAACCTCGAAGAAGTCGCAGGGGTGACCCGGTCAGTGCTGTCGATGCCCTACAACATGCTGTCCTTCCAGCCCGCGGCCTTCATCGGGGACAACCGGCGGTGGAAGGAAGATTTCGCCGAGGTACGCATTGACGACGTCTGGGAGCAGATTGAGAAGGGCGCCGGTCAGGAACTTCCGTGGCGGGGCACGCAATTCGGCGACCCACGCTGCAATCGTTACACCACAGGCCTTTCCGCGGCCGGCACCTTCGCCGTCGCCATAGACCCGGCCATCCCTGCAGACACCGCGGCACGTGACCGGCTCCTCAAGCACCACGGCGGCATGTTCTTCGGCGGGCAAACCCGCTTCGTACTCGCCGCACGTATCCTGCGCGCCGCAGCACGGTATCCGGGCGATGTGGCCGTGCTCCTCAAAATGGGCCAACGCATCATCGCGCGTGCCGGCGGCGCCCGGGCGCTCTGGCACGCCTGGCGGGGAAAAACCCTCGCCGTGAAAACCTTCGTAGTACACAACTTCATGGACGCCTCCGTGGTGGCACCCGCCTGGGCCCTGATAGAGCAGGGACAGATCAGCGACGACCCGGCAGTGCGGGAGGCCCAGGAACGGCTCGGCGCGTGCATGTACACAATGAGCCACCCAGAGACCGGCCAGCTCGTCCCCGCCTGCACCCAGCACTCCGTCCTCGATTCCACCGAGAACAAGCAATTACTCAAACTGCTACCACTGCGAGTCAAAACCAACTAACAATTCCATTACGCGGAACTGATGGATCAGCGGATCGAGGATTTCGTGATGCGCGAAGAGCTGATCATGCCGCGTATGGCCGAGCTCGACGTCGAGAACTGCCGACCGGCTGATTTCCCGGAGCCATGGCGGGTGTACGCGTGGATCCGCTACCCCAAGCCATCAGGGTCCAGACCCACGCCATCGCCTACACGAAGACAGCCGTGAAAATCCGGTTCTTCGAACCCTTTATTATGATCCAGCGCGAAGGCTGGGTGTGGCTGGGCGCTGTCACCCCGGCTCCTCCAGACTAACCACGGTGTTTCCGCGGCCAATGTCTCCGGCTGCCCGCACGTACGCGGCAGTGATGTAAGTCTCGACATCGACCCGGCCAAGACGCCATTGCCCACGGCCACCCACTTGAATGGCCGGAATCTCACCCGTGCGGATGAGTGCCCGGATGGTGGATTCTTTGGTGTTGAGTTCCTCGGCTACCTGCCGGAGGGTCAGGAACCGTAACGCCTTGACGGGCTCGTCCTCTGCACCGGGGCCCTTCCCTGTTTTCCCTTCGCTACTTCCCTTCATTTGTCTCCTGAACGTTTTTCCGACTGGTGTTCGGGGACGGCCGACAGTTCGGCTCGTAGGCGCATCGCTTCGGCTTCG
>NZ_AZRZ01000421.1 GCF_000520535.1 Arthrobacter sp. H41 | reverse complement strand
GGCAGAGTTCGAGATCGATGCCTACCTCAACGGCTTACTTGTTCTGCCGGCACTGGAGCGTGATTTGCTCGCAGCTGCGGCCAACGACCTGCTTGAGGCCGCTTCCTCCACTGTGCGGGTGCCGTCCAGTGAGGACGGGACACCGCAGTACTCGCCCGAGGAGGTCCGTCGCTTACTGGGAGCCGCGGGCGCTTTCCTGCTCACCTCGGCGGAAGCCGAGAAGGAACGACTAAACGCGCTCACCCGGACACAGCTCCTGGACAGCCCGGCTGAAGAGCGGTTCGACCGGATCACCCGGTTGGCGAGAGAACGTTTCCAGGTCAGCACCGCGACGGTCTCCCTGATCGATGATTACCGGCAATTCCTCAAATCCGTGGCCGGAACCCTTACCCAGGACCTGCCGAGGAACATCTCGTTCTGCCAGATCACGATCCGCAATCAGGGCCTGCTCGTGGTCAACGACGCCCGAACCGATACGAGGTTCGCCTTGAATCCGCTGGTCACCGGGGAGCCCTACATCCGTTTCTACGCCGGCTACCCGCTCAAAGGCCCCGGCGGGTGGACCATCGGAACCCTGTGCATCATCAACCAAGAACCCCGCGACTTCACGGCAGAGGACGGACAGGCTTTGCGGGAACTCGCCGAAGCCGCTCAACACGAAATCAACCCTTAACCGCATCCTTCACGCGAGAAATCTGGGCATTCCGGCGGGATCATCACGGTTGACCTCGCGGAAGACAAGAACATGCACAGCAGTTTCTCTGCGCCGACACGGACCAAGAGAAGCGCTTCCCCGATCTTGAATCGGGAATCTTCCCTGTCAATGCCTCCGGTTTTGGCTTCGGTGCTGCGGGTTATGACGCACCCGGACCTGGTCTACTAGTGTCAGGTGACTTGCAGGCTGAGACTGAGCCGCTTGATCCCGTCGCGGATGCGTGTTTTCGCTGTGGGGAGGGGGAGGCCAAGGTGCTCGGCGACTTCGCTGTAGGTCAGTCCGGTGTAGAAGGCCAGGTGGATCGCTTCTCGCTGAAGAACAGATAAGACCTTTAAGGATTCAGTGACGGCTGCTGGCTGTGACAGGTTGGAGTGGCCCCGGTCGGACGGCCATTACTGGCCTCACTGGATGTCGTGTTTACTTGCTCGGATTGAGAGAGTGGTTGGATGCCACCCGAACCTGCTGGGTAGCGTTTCACTTTGATGGCCTGCGCTGGCGCGGTGCTTCTCGATTGGCTTGCAATGACTCTGGAGGTAGCATCGGTTGCGGTGATGGATCCCGCCAGAGCACGTCGTTGCTCGAACCGCCAGAGAGGCTGATGGTTCCTACCTTTCTTTAGAAGGTAGGTGGCTCATGCCCACGAGTGGTCAACCAGATCCCACTTCCCACCGTCATCAGGCCGGCGACCAGATTAATGGGGACGGCCTTCCCTTAGATCGTGATGTTGATGCTGTCGAACCGTCTGGTTCCCGGGCAGGCACTGCAGGCACCCGGTCCAGAGGTGAGCAGGTAGCAACGCGTGCCGCGCATCAGCGGGTTGGGCTTATCGTGGTGGTCTTCCTCGGTGGCTCGCTTGGTACCGGTTGCCGGTACGGGCTCTCCCAGGTCATGGGCTCTCCCACCGGGTTCCCCGTAGCAACCCTGGTGGCAAACATCTGTGGAGCGTTTCTGCTCGGGGTTCTCCTTGAGGCGTTGAGTAGGAAAGGGCCTGATCATGGACGCCGGCGGATGCTTCGTCTCCTGCTCGGGACGGGCTTCCTTGGAGGCTTCACTACCTACAGTTCCTTCGCGGTGGAAGCCATCATGTTGCTGTCCGCGGGGGACATGGTGCGAGCTGTCATCTATGTCATGTCCACCGTTTTCCTCGGCGCGATCGGCAGTGCCACCGGCATCTTGGCCACCGCTACCTATCACCAGCACAAACACCACGCTGAAACCGTCTTTGATGCCGCGCCGGTTGCTGGGGGGAGCTCTGGCGGTTCTCGTGAGAGCGCAATTGATGAGGTTCTGCGCGGCGAGGATCGGGGCGGTGTATGAGCGCGGGACTGGTGGTGGCCCTCGCCCTCGCCGGTGGGGTCGGTGCGGTGGTGCGGTTCGTCCTGGACAGCATTTTGCGATCCCGTCTGGAAACTTCGGTGCCGGTGGGAACAATGACCATCAACATCACCGGCTCCTTTGTGCTGGGGATACTCCTCGGTGTTGCCGGTTCCCACCCCGATCTGCACCCGCTCTATCTGATTGTCGGCGTCGGCTTTCTGGGCGGATATACCACCTTCAGCACCGCGAGTTTCGAAACCGTACGGCTCATTCAGGCCAAGAATTTCGTCGCTGCTCTCCTGTCCGGGGTGGGAACGCTCGCTCTGGCTCTGAGCGCTGCCGTATTAGGTCTATGGCTCGGCAATTGGGCGGGCGGCCTGTGGTGACGGTGGGGATGACTGTTGATCGCCCATCATGGGCAGAGAATCCGATCCGGCCTCCTGCCCTGGTCTGACTCGGCAGCGCCCGCGATGGGGTGTGACCGGTCGAGGGCGGAATGTTGCGCTTTGACGGGTTGTGACCCGTGGAGGCGATGATGGAGAACAACGGATTGATTGTGGTCATGGTTCAGGCCGCTCCGTCTCCTGTTCCGCCGAGGTGAAGGCTGTGTGATGCCCGAACGACGTTCCCGTACTCTTGCTCAGCGGCTCAAGGTCGCGGTTCTTATCGTCGCAGGGCTTAACTTTGCTTACTTCTTCGTCGAGGTCACGGTCGCTCTGTCGATCGGGTCGGTGTCCTTGTTTGCTGACAGTGTCGATTTCCTTGAAGACACGGCCATCAATCTGTTGATCTTCGTGGCCTTGGGGTGGTCGCTGCGGGCGCAGGCTCTGGCGGGGAAAACCATGGCGCTCATCATCCTGATTCCCGCCCTGGCCGCGGCGTGGCAGGCCTTCACGAAATTCGGCGACCCGGCCCCGCCGGATCCGTTGGCCCTGCTCCTTACTGCTGGCGGGGCGGTAGTGGTGAACCTCGCGTGTTCTTTTGTCCTGGCCCGGTTCCGCCACCACAACAGCTCCATGGCCCGGGCAGCGTTCCTGTCCGCCCGTAATGATGTCCTGGTCAATATTGCCATCATCGCCATGGGAATCATCACTGTTTGGAGCAGGTCGGGATGGCCTGACCTCGTTCTGGGGCTTGTCATCATCGTCGTCAATGTCAGCGCCGCAAAGGAAGTCTGGGAAACAGCCCAGGAAGAACACCTCGCAGCCAAAGCTCTCGCCGGTGAAGACATCGACTAAGTGAACCTGCTTCCCTGCCCACGCTTGTCAGGAGTTGATGTGCTGATTTCTCGTGTGGGCGAGGCGGTAGGGCTCTGTACGGGTCTGCCTTGATGTTTTCGCCAACGGTGAGTCGGTGGACGATCGCTGCGCAGAAGTCCGAACCGTCCGTGGCCACGCCGGGGAAGGCGTCGATGGGTTGTAGCCGGTACTGCGGGCAACATCGCCAGCACCTCTTCAAGAGGAGTGCCCGAAGTGGGGCTCGTCGAGGTGGAGGGTTTATCCTCCGAGCTCGCTGATGGTGAACGCCGTGAGGAACCCGATGGCGGCGATGAGGCCGGTCAGGAGGTGATGTTCCTCGAAAGCTTCGGGGATCATCGTGTCCGCCAGCATCGCCAGAATCGCTCCGGCGGCAACGCCGGTGATAGCTGCAATCAATCCGGCCGGCGCCCCCTGCAAAGCTGCGAAGCCAATCAAGGAGGCGATTCCGGAAAGCATTGCGATGCCTCCCCAAACCCCGAAGACATACCCCGCGCTCCGGCCCGCCTTCTTCATGCCGGCAGCGCTGGAAAGTCCTTCAGGAAAATTTGAGATAAAGACCGCGGCGAGCATCGCCGGGTTCACGGCGCCGACCGTGGCAACTCCCACACCCAGAACCACCGATTCCGGAACACCGTCAAGAAGCGCACCGATGGCGATGGCCGTCCCGCTGCCCGACTTTTCCTCTTCGGAGAACTGGTGATTCCCAGACCGCTTGCGATGTTTAGCTCCCGCCCTGACGAGCAAAGCGTTTGCCCCCACATACACCAAGGCGCCGCCCAGGAAACCCGTCGCCGTGGGCCATAAACCACCCACCTCAACTGCTTCATCCACGAGGTCAAACGCCAAGGCCGAGATCAACACACCCGCGCCGAAGGCCATGACCGAAGAGACAATTTTCGACGGAATCGTCCATCTCCACGAAACGGCGCAGCCCAACACCAAGGCTGCCCCGCCAACAGTTCCCCAGACCAGGGCCATCAACCACAACGGCATCACACGCCACCTTTCTCCATTCAACCGCGGCAACAATACCGCCACAGCGTGCGCCTCACCCCCTCCCGGCCGTTCCGGAGGGACTGTAAGAAAAACGGTGTGTGAGGGTGCAGTTCCTAGCCAGTGGTGGGTTAGCCGATGATGGGTCGTTCCTGGGGGAGTTTGTAGAGAACGGGCCGGGAGGTGAGGGCCAGGGCGGCGGCTACGGTGATGGTGCCGATGCGGCCGATGAACATTAGTGCCATGAGGACGAGTTCGGCGCTGGCGGGTAGTTCGTAGGTGATGCCGGTGCTGAGCCCGACGGTAGCGAAGGCTGATATTGATTCGAACAGTACCTGGTCCAGGCTGTACTCGGTGGAGACGAGCAGGAGGAGGGTTCCGAGGACTACTGCTGCGATGCCTAGTAGTGCGACGGAGAGTGCTTGGCGTTGTACTGAGGAGCTGATGGAACGGTGTCCGATGGTGACTTGTTCACGGCCGCGTACTTCGTTCCAGATCGCGAAGGCCAGGACGAGGAACGTGGTGATTTTGATGCCGCCGGCTGTTCCTGCGCTGCCGCCTCCGATGAACATGAGGATGTTGGTGATGAGCAGTGTTTCCGGTGCTGCGTCACCGTAGTTGATGCTGTTGAATCCGGCGGTGCGGGGGAAGACGCCGCCGGCGATTGATGCGACGATCCGGCCCCCGGTGGAGAGCGGGCCGAGGGTTTCGGCTCGGTCCCATTCGAACCAGGCGAAGAGCCCGGTGCCGAGGATCAGGAGGAGGAGGGTGCCGTAGATGGTGAGGCGTACGTGCACGCTCCAGCCCTTATGGAAGGTGCGGCCACGCAGCAGTTCGATGATGACGGGGAAGCCGATGCCGCCTGTGATGACGGCGATACAGATGGGGAGGATGATCCAGGGGTCGGTGACGAAGGGGATGAGGTTGTCGCTGAAGAGTGAGAATCCTGCGTTGTTGAACGCAGAGATGGAGTGGAAGGCGCGCCGTGCCATGCGGCTGTGGGGAGGTCATCGTCGTAGGCGATCCGGAACCGTGCAGTGAGAGCCAGTGCTGTGGCAGCTTCAAAGACCAGCATGATCTTGGCGACCCGGATCAGGACGCCTCGTACGTCGCCGAAGTTGAGGGTGTGGCTTTCGGATTGTGCGATGAGTTGGGAGCGTAGGCCCAGACTTTTGCGCACCAGCAGCGCCAGGAGGGTTGCCAGGGTCATGATGCCGAATCCGCCGACCTGGATCAGGGCCAGGATCACGGTCTGGCCAAACGGCGTCCAGAAGGTTGCGGTATCCACGGTGATCAATCCGGTGACGCAGACGGCTGATACGGCGGTGAAGAGTGCCGGCATGACGATTTCCTGGCTGCCGGGGGTTCTTGAGAGGGGAAGCATCAGCAGAGCGGCGCCGAGAAGTATCGCGGCCAGGAACGCGAGCGGTACAAGCCGGACCGGGCTGATCGCTTCGAGCTTGATCCGGTTTTTCACCTTGATAGCAGCCAACGGCTGAAGACTCCATCACCACTCGACGCCCGTGACGATCACGGCTTCTAAAGGCTCACGCTATGGCGTTCCAGGCACCCAACCGGCCGGTCTTAACGGATTCTTAACGGTCAAATTCAGGGGGGAACAGGGAAGCGAAATGCCACGCTCGTTCCGCGATCGGTTCAGTGCCCGGTTTCCTGCAGCCGGGCGCGCGATCGATTGAATAGTGTCGTGTAGTCGGCGGGGGTAGCTAGGGCTCGAACCGGTATCCCATGCCGCTTTCGGTGATGAAGTAGCGGGGTCGGGTCGGGTCCGGTTCGAGTTTGCGCCGCAGTTGATTCAGGTAAACCCGCAGGTATTGAGCTTCGCGGGCATACGCGGGGCCCCATACTTCCAGTAAAAGTTTTTGCTGTCCGACGAGTTGGCCAGGGTTACGCACCAGCAGTTCAATGATTTTCCACTCTGTGGGAGTGAGGCGAACCTGCTCTCCGTCGCGCTCGGCTTTGCGGACAGCGACGTCCAGGCGGAAATCTTTGGTGGTGACGACAGGTGTTTCTGGTGCTGGGACGGAGCGTCGTTCGGCGGCCCGTAGGCGGGCTAGCAGTTCCTCGAGGCCGAAGGGTTTGGTGACGTAGTCATCAGCTCCGGCATCGAGGGCTTCGACCTTGTCTTCTGGGCCGTGGCGTGCGGATAGGACGATGATCGGCACCTGGCTCCAGGTGCGAAGAGTGGTGATGACCTGCACGCCGTCCATATCTGGAAGGCCGAGATCGAGGACTACCAGGTCCGGGCGGTACTCGGTTGCTGCTGTGAGCGCGGATGTGCCGTCATTAGCTGTCACCGGATGGTAACCGTGGGTGCGCAGGTTGATCTGGAGGGCGCGCAGGAGCTGCGGTTCGTCTTCGACGATGAGGACTGTGATCACTGCCTCACGCCTGTCGAGAGGGGGAGCCGGACGACGATGGTCAGTCCACCGCCGGGGGTGGGTTCGGCGATCAGTTCACCGCCCATCACTTCGGTAAATCCTCGGGCGACAGCCAGTCCCAGTCCCACCCCCGTAGCGCCTGTGTCATCTAACCGTTGGAATGGTTGAAACATGCGCACGATGCCGTCCCGGTCGACGCCGCCTCCGTGGTCACGGATACGTAATTCACTCGCTGGGAAGTCGTTGACGGTGCCGGCGACCAACGTGGTGATCTCGACGTCGGAATCACCCGCGTATTTCTGCGCGTTCTCGGCGATGTTGGCGATGACGCGTTCAAGCATTCCGAAGTCGGCCTGCACGGTTGGTGTGTTGGGTGCCAACAGAATCGTCATGTTCCTGGAGGGCGTGCCCTGCAGGGCGGCGGCTACTACGTCCGTCCAATGCACGGGTCCCAGGTGCGCGGTGACTGCGTCGCCGGTCAGCCGGGACATGTCGAGCAGATCATCGATCAGTGATGCCAGCCGGTCTGATGAGGTTTCGATGGTGCCGAGCAGTTCGGCTTCTTCCGCGGGGGTGAAGTCGATGCCCTGCTGCCGGAGGCTGGTGACCGCAAGTTTGATCGCCGCGAGAGGAGTGCGTAGGTCATGGGAGACTGCTCGGAGGATCGCGGTCCGCATGACATTTCCTTCGGCCAGGCGGCGATTCTCCTCGGTGCTGGCCAGGAGTTGCTGGCGTTGCCGTAGCGCTGCCAACTGCGAGCCGAAAGCGACCAGCAGCCGCTGTTCCCGCCCTGTCAGGGCGCGGCCGTACAGCACCAATTCCAGGCCATCGGGGAGGCGTGTGCTGGCATCACCGCCACCGGACGGGCGAGGTGTCGCCGGACCGCCGCCACCGGGGAATGTTACCTGTTCGCCGTCCAGGGCAAGCAACGTCGAGGTACTGGCCTCAACAGGACGGGCGGAGCTCTCGTCATTACTCGGTGCGTATATTGCTGCTCCGGCCATGCCGAAGTGGGTGCGTACATGGTGGAGGAAACCCTGCAGAGTGTCCTCCGCGGCGAGCACTCCCCGAGCGAGCTCTCCAAGAGTCGCGGCATCAGCGGAGGCGTTGGCAGCCTCCCGGGACCGTCGGGCAGCGAGTCCGACCACCAGTGATACGGCGACCGCAACGGCCACGAAAATGAGGAGAGTGAGCAGATTCTCGGGATCGGCGATCTCCAGGGACCCGAACGGCTGAGTGGAGTAGTAGTTGAGAATGAGGCTGCTCCACAGCGCGCCCAGCAGCGCCGGCCATAACCCGCCCACCAGTGCAACAGCCACCACGCCGGCAAGCTGAAGGAGAACATCGGCGGCAAGGAAGTCACTCCCCGCCGCGAACATTCCCCACTCCAGCAACGGCGGAAGCGTCAGTGCCAGAACGAATCCGGCCACGGTGCGCACACGGCCAAGTTCGGGTACCGCCAATGTTGCCATGCCGGAATTCTCGCAGGTCATACGGAAACCCAAACCATCAAGACCGTCGAGTATCGCCAACAGTCCAGCTCGAGACGGTTTCGGTCAGACTGTAATCCGACCCGCATGCCGATGGTGCAGTGCGACGGTCGAGACCGTATGACTATGCACTTAGCCGCATAACTGCGTGTGTCTGGCTCGAGCTAAGTGATAAGTGATAAGTCATAGCAAATCTCGGCGCGACATCTGGAATTGTTTGACCTGCATTTCAAGGTTCTCAGCTGTTGTCGAAGGCCATGCGCTAGCCCACCAGGCCTACCGTCTCGATGAAGTCTTCACCGGGGTGCCCCTATGCTTTTGGTCAAGCTGCTGGAAGGGCTTTTTCCTTGTAGAGCGTCCCGTTTCGGAGCCTCGCGTGGATAACGGGCTCATCGTAATTGAGAGTGTAGGTGGGTCCTGAAGCCGCCTGATTCG
>NZ_KI914838.1:1958-9091 GCF_000520535.1 Arthrobacter sp. H41 | reverse complement strand
CGACCTCGGCTCCACCGCCGCCAACGCCGTCTGGGTCACCACCTCCTAACAAACTTGGGACACGACCAGGACCACACTGTGGAAACCACAATGGTTATATCAACCGCTCAAAAATGAGAAACAGAGTTTCGTGGAGTGGAGGGAATCCTTCTCAGGAACGGCTGATCATTGAGGATGCCCGCATCGTCCGTTGTCATTCTTAGGAGTCGGCTACACAGATTGTTCAAGTCGTGATACTGCATGTTGGAGCCAGTGCCGTGGCCATACCTATACTTACGCGCCACAGGGTGCTCCTGCTCATCGTCCGGGATCCTCGAGGACGTCCTGCCCGTCGGTCAGAATGTCGGAACCGGGCGGCTGGCGACGGCTTCTGCCGATACCCGCACACCACTTTGAGATAAGCGATGTAACCGTGGTTACATGGGAGCATGTCTGATCAGCAGTCAGTACCTGATGAGTGGGTGTTGTTGACCTACCGGTTGCCGAGGGACCCTTCGGCCCCGCGGTTGGCGCTGTGGCGAAAGCTCAAGCGCCTGGGCGTGGCTCAGTTGGCCGATGGGTTGGTGGCGTTGCCGGTTGATGCGAGGACCCGCGAACAGTTGGAGTGGGCGGCTGAGGACGTCGAGCAGGCCGGTGGTGCAGCCGGGGTGTGGTTTGCCCGTCCCGCCACGAAGGCGCTGGAACGGGCGGTTGCCGCGCCGATGGATGCTGCCCGGGCGGGCGAGTACGCCGACATTACGGCTGAGGCCTACGCCGCGCGCATCCTCGACACTTCGGAGCGGACCCAGGCGTTGCGGAAGCTGCGGGGGCAGATGCGCCTGATCGAACGCCGCGATTTTTTTCGCCCGCCGGAGCGCGAACAGGCTCGCCAGGCGCTGAAGGACCTCGCCGACGCCGGGGCAAACACACCCGCGGAGGTTTCCCCGTGAGGTGGGCGACCCGGGCCGGGGTGCATATTGACCGGGCGTCGTGTGCCTGGTTGATCCGCCGCCACCTGGACCCGGAGGCGCAGTTCGTGTTCGTTGACGGGCCCGATCAGGTACCCGCTGATGCCACCGCCTTCGATATGCGCGGGGTGGAATTGGGTCATCACGGGACCGATTGCACCTTTGAGACCATCCTGCGTCACCATCACCTGGCTGATCCGGTGCTGTGGCGCATCGCGGCGATCGTGCACGAGGCGGACCTGGAGGACGAGCATTACGATGCCCCCGAAGCGCCGGGCTTCGACCTGATCCTGCGCGCCCTGTCCGTAGCCTACGACGACGAGGTTGTCCTGTCGATGACCACCCCGATCTTCGACGCCGTCTACACCTACATCCGCCGCGGCCTGCTTGAGGGAAGAAGCTTTATATGAGCACCACCCCCCGAGCCCATGATGTGATTCCTCTGCGGGAAGCCACCAAGGCCTGGTTCAAAATTTCCCTGCAGACTTTCGGCGGCCCGGCCGGGCAGATCGCGGTCATGCAGCGCAGCCTGGTTGATGAGCACCGCTGGATCGGGGAACGCCGGTTCCTGCACGCGCTGTCTTACTGCATGCTCCTGCCCGGACCCGAGGCCCAGCAACTGGCGGTCTATATCGGGTGGCTGCTCAACGGCACGCGCGGGGGGCTGATCGCCGGAGCGCTCTTCATCCTGCCCGGGGTCGTGGCATTACTGGCCCTGTCCGCGATCTACGTCGCCTTCGGAGAGACCGCGGTAGTCACGGCCCTGTTCACCGGGCTGGCCGCGGCGGTGCTGGCCATCGTCGTCCAGGCCGTTATCAAGGTCGCCAAGCGGGCCCTGCACCACGCAGCGCTGGTGGGTCTGGCGGTGGCCTCCTTCGTGGCCCTGGCCGTCTTCGCTGTGCCCTTTCCCGTCGTCATTGCCGCTGCCGCGGCCATCGGCTGGACCCTGGGTCGGGTCCGCCCGGCCATCATGGCCGCCCCGGCCAAAACGACCGCACTGGATGGCACTGAGCCGTTGATCGCCGACGACGCCCTGCACCACACCGCCCCCTCGTGGCGGCGGGCTGCGGTGATCCTTGGCCTTGGCATCCCGCTGTGGCTGGGCCCGGTCGTGGTCGCGTACGCGCTCACCGGGCCAGAGAGCGTCTACACCCAGCAGGGACTGTTCTTCAGCGGCACCGCCCTGGTCACCTTCGGCGGCGCCTACGCAGTACTGGCCTATGTCGCCCAGCAGGCCGTTACCACCTACGGGTGGCTGGCCCCCGGGGAAATGGTCCGTGGCCTGGCCTTGGCCGAGACCACCCCGGGCCCGCTAATCATGGTCGTGCAGTTCGTCGCCTTCCTCGGTGCCTTCCGCGACCCCGGGGCCCTGGATCCCTGGGTCGCGGCCGTGCTCGCCTCCTTACTGACCACCTGGGTGACGTTCGTGCCCTGCTTCCTGTTCATCTTCCTCGGCGCCCCGCACGTCGAACGGCTGCGCGGCAACGCCTCCCTATCGGCGGCCCTGACCGGAATCACCGCCGCCGTCGTGGGCGTGATCGCCAACCTCGCCGTCTACTTCGCCGTCCACACCCTCTTCGCCACCACCACCGGCCTGAACTGGGGACCGATCCACCTCGACCTCCCACAGATCCAGAGCCTGCAACCGGGCGCTGTCCTCATCGGAGTCGCGGCGATGGTCATGATCTTCAAGCTGCGCTGGAGCGTCCTACGTACCCTCGGAGCCTGCGCCGCCGCCGGGCTCGCCCTCGGCCTCCTCCCCTGACCTGGGCAACAACCACCACGAAACCACGCGCTTTGCTCCATGCCACGAGCTTTGCAACAGACATCCTCTCGCAGGCACCGCGATAAAACTGCCCGCTAAGGTAGACCTGCAAGTACAGGGACGTCGACCCGGTCCAATTCCTGATCGGAAAAATTAGTGGGCGACCTGTAGTGTCGTATCTTGAAACCCCGGTAGACTCATGATCGCAAAGGGCGGTAGCCCTGCGAAGTAGGCCTGGCAGTCTTCCGGATGGTATGACGAGCCAGGCTCGCGTATTTAAAGCCTCCGGACCTCACCAATCAGTGGTTCGACGTCTGCCCTCCAGGGTCCGCCTTTTTGGAAGCACCATGCGACGGCATCGCCAACCCACAGCAGGGGCTCCTCGTTGCGGCGCATGTGCGTGTACCGCAAGTCCTTGTTGTCCTGGAAGCGTAGTTGCTCGGCGACGATGCGCCGGTCAGCGGCGGCCAGGGAATCGTCTTGTTCCAGCACCAGGCGCTCGGCATCGGCGTGGCAGAGGTCGTCGATGAGGGCTTCCAGGCAGGTGGGTGGTGCGACCTTGTCGGGTTGGCCGCTCACGACATACACCACGGTTTGCACCCCGGTCGCTGCTGCTCCTTTGCGGAAAGCCCGGCGCACGGAGTCCCGCTCGCTCTTTCCCTAGGCAAGCGGTATCACGCTTGTCAGTCCCCGCGTTCGGCCGGTAGTTGGCGCCTTCTGGGACGCCGCATCATCAGACCGGGGTGAGGTAGGTCCCGGCAAGGTTTTGCAGTTGGTAGATCCATAGGCTCCAGGCCCCTGACACCATGAGCACTCCGACGAGGATCAGCAGGGATCCGCCTGCGATGTTGAAGATCCGGATGTGCCGCCGGACAAATGACAGGGTCCGTGTCACCCAGCCGACCCCGAGGGCTACCAGGACGAAGGGGATGCCCAGTCCGAGGCAGTACACGAATCCCAGGAGCGCGCCGCGCCATGCGGTTCCGGTGGTTGTGCTCAGGGCCAGGACCGCACTGAGGGTTGGCCCCATGCAGGGTGTCCAGCCCAGACCGAACACCACTCCCAGCAACGGCGCCCCGGCGACCCCGTTCTTGGGTTTCCATCCGAGTTTTTTGGTTTGTTGAAAGAAGGAGAAACGTCCCACGAGGACCAGGCCCATGAGGATGACGAACAGCCCGAGGATGCGGATGAGGAGGTCCTGCCAGCGCAGCATCCACCCTCCGATGAGTCCGAAAGCCGCACCGTAGAAAGTGAAGACCAGGGCGAATCCGAGGATGAACAGTCCGACGCCGGTGAGGACTTTGCGCCGGTTTCCGGGGGAATTCGGGTCAGTAAGCCCGGAGACGTAGCCGACATAGCCTGGCACTAGCGGAAGGATGCACGGCGATATGAAGGACACAATGCCGGCAATCAGGGCAAGGGGAATTGCCAAGAGGAGCGCCCCGGATTGCACGGATTGCGCGAAGAACTCTCCGATCGTCACAGGACGTCCCGGCCGCCCTCAGCATTGTCCGGGAATGAGCGCGGGGCCGACGTTCCGTGCCGGAAGCTGTTGTTATTCGGCCTGCACGGTCGTGGCAAAGGACGCTCCCTCATCATCGGAGAACTCGATGCCCTCCTGGGTGGAGACCCAGATCCGCAGCTCGTCCTGCTCGTTGACGTCTGCGGCGATAGCGGAAGGCTGCGCTGTTGATCCTCCGGCTTCCTTCCACGTTTGTCCCGCGTCCTGGCTGATGTGCACGGCCCCTTCCGGGCTGATCCCTACGACGGTGTCGGCATCGGCGAAGGTCGTCAGCAGGAGCACCGGCGAGTCGGGCGGCAGCGCCCAGGTCTCTCCGTTATCGGTGGATCGTTGGACACCTTCCTCCGTGGTCGCCAGGACGATGGGCCCGTCGACGGACGCGGCAAGGTTCGCTGGCTGGATTTGTGCCTCGACTTCCGACCATTCCTTACCGTCGGTTGTTTTCCGAAGTGTTCCGTCGAATCCGATGACGCCGTCTTCGGACACGGTCAGGGTGTGGAAGTCCGACTCGCCTTGGCGGGAGAGTTCCTGCCAGGTTTTCCCCCCATCGGTTGACTCGATCAACCCCATGGGATTGGGAAGATCCACGCCAGGTCCAGGGTGTCCTGAGGCGTAGTACAGGTCTGGTCCGGCACCGGCGAACCCCATCAGGTCGAGGGTCGGGCTGAGCTTTTCGATAGGGTCGGCAGCAACGTCGAACAGCCCGTTATGGGTGGCCAGAAGGAGTTGCTCGGTGTCCTCGTCGAATGCAAGGCCATGCACGTGGCCGAACGGGTTCTCCCCCGGGGACGACGATCCATCGCTGTGGAGTGTTTCATCACTGTGTGCAGGTTCGGCTGCCTGACCGGAGGCCTCCTGCCCACACGCCGTCAGGAGGAGCATTGCGGCGACTCCGAGGGTTGCGGTGCGCACTTTCCTGCCGTTACCGGAAACAGTCTTGTGGGGCATGAAATCGCTTTCATTCGAATGTTGATGGAGCCGATGTTTCGCTTCACGGCGAACCGGGGCCTGTAGCGCTGCCCACCATTGCAACGGAGCAAGACCCTCTCCACGGCTATTACTACTCTTGATAGTAGTTGAGAATTTGGGGTGGGTTCAAATTAGCGTGTCGTAGCGCCGTGAACCAGGTTCCGCGCGCTCGTACCGACGAGGTTCCGGCATCCAATGGCGAGAGCGAGCAGGGGTGGCAGGGCGGCGCCCCAAAGGATCAGGCCGGCGATGGGCTGGTCGGTTGTGACCGGGATATTCCAGAGGTCACCCACGAGGAGATACCAGTCTCCTCCGATGAGGCTTTCGCGTGCAGTCAGTGCAATCCCGCCGGTGATATGAAAAGCCAACACGGTCAGGAGCGCCGCGAGCTTAGCCTTTACCGCGTCAGGGGAGGGCGGGTACGACAGGAGTGCGTGGGAGAGCAGGTATCCGATTATCAGTGTGGCGCCGGTGGAGGTGATCCGTCCGGCATTGCTGCTGACCACCGGCCCCAGCAGTGAGGTGAAGTACAGGACCCCGTGGAACCCCACATAAAGCAGTGCCGCGGGCAGCGGGTGCACCAGTTTGCCCGTCACGGTCAGTCGGGCAGTACAGATGAGCCACTCCCTGATTCCCAGGCTCCCGTCCGGCCGCGGAACCAGCGTGTGCCGGGCGAGCGAGGCTGGACGAGCGAGGGCAAACAGGACGGGCACGGCAAGCCCGAGGATGACCTGTCCGGTGACGAACATGCTGGGCAGCAGCCGCGCGTAGACGGCCGGGGCGCCGTTGGTGGCCCACAGGAAAAGGGCGCACCCCAGAACCCACGCTGCCGTCCTGGGAATCGGCCAGACCAAGCCCTGCCGTCGCGCTTTCCGTACAGCACGGAGATACCAGCCGAGCAGCAATGCGGCAACCGGTGCCCAGACGACATCGACCCTCCATTGGGCCAGCCACTGCAGCGCGTCGGGTTCCGGCGGCAACGCCGCGCCCAGAAAGGATTCCGCGGCTGTCTGGATGGCCGAATCAGCGAACGGGGACGTCCGCCCCAGGGCGACGGACAGTCCGAAGGTGAATGCCATGATGAGGATTTCATAACCCGCGAACAGGGCGAATGCTCTTCCTGATGCGGCCCGCGATGCTAGACGGGTGAGGATACGGCGCCGCTGATACCAGCCGGCAGCGCCCAGCAGGAGAGCGGCCGCTGTCTTGGCTATAAGCAGAATTGCATAGGTTCCCTCCAGGCTTGAAGCGGAGTTCAAGCGCAGGAGCGCCCCCGCGATGCCGGTCACCAGAACCAGAAGGTAGCTCACTCCGGCAATTCTCGAATACCTTTGCGCGACGGAAGGGAAGTCTTCACCCAAGGTTTTTCGCAAGACCACCAGTGCGGCCAGGCCGCCTGTCCAGATCGTGACTCCGATGAGGTGAAGCCCGAGCAGGTTCACGGCCGCTTCGTGGTTCGACGCACCATGGGCAGTCACCGTCAAGGGCAGCAGGGCGAGAAGACTGAGCAACGTGAGGATCCCGGCGTGAAGGGTCCGTGTTGCCATCCAACACCCGGTGGCGACGATCAGCGCCAGGAAGGCGCTCAATCCCAGGGAGCGGCCCAGGTCGAAACGGGTCAGGAACTGGACCATATCCCCGCCGTTGATGCTTGAGGGACTGGATCCTGCGACGTTGGAGTAGGCGAAGGTGACGACGATTGCACCGGAAACGGCCCATACCGAGGCGGCCGCCGCGGCGAACAGCACCGCTTTGGCTGCCGCCGGGTCAAGGGCGGTTCGGTCCGGCGCCCGGTGAGGAAGCATCAGCGAGGCCATCACGAGGAAACCGATGGTCAGGGCCGCCGCGGCGTCGTGGACCGCGCGGGCGACCGGGGTGCCCCACCGGGTGACCGGGCCCGGGTCAGGAAGCCCCGGGCCCGGCGGGCCAG
>NZ_KI914838.1:0-1858 GCF_000520535.1 Arthrobacter sp. H41 | reverse complement strand
AGCCCCGGGC
This sequence comes from Arthrobacter sp. H41, assembly GCF_000520535.1. GTDB lineage: Bacteria > Actinomycetota > Actinomycetes > Actinomycetales > Micrococcaceae > Arthrobacter_D. The sequence goes on along the minus strand of NZ_KI914838.1, from coordinate 1,848 downwards.
CCGGCGGGCCAGCGGCACCTGCTACCGCCAGTACCGCGACGGCAGTCACCGGCACCAGGATCAGCACCAGTGCTGCCCACACACCCCGGCGCACAGTGCTGCTGCGATTCACGGTCATGCCCTGCGCGCCCGGCGACGGAGAGTGGTGACTGCGATCAGTACGGTGGCCGCCGTCAACACGCCAAGAATTAGCAGGACCCCTCCCGGCGCCTGCTGAGAACGGACATCGGAGGCCCACACCTCGGAGTCCACACTGTTTCCTGATGCGGCGATCGGCTCTTGGGCTCCCGCTGCGGCGCCGGAACCTGGCGTGACAGTAAACGAGAAAGCTTCATTCACCGGATGCCCGTCATTGGCGGTGACCCTGTAGGCAATCTTCCAGAGGGCAGGCCCGCTCTCGGGTTGACCGGCAGCTACTCCGGGCGGGATGCGCACAACCAGCGTTTTTCCTTCCGCCTCGGTCAGCGCGCCGTAGGCTGGACCGCCGGATACCGAGACGGTGACATTGGCGAACTCCAGCTCGACCTGCTCGGTAAATTCAAGCATTACTTGTTCTGGCACCACGCCCACGGTCGCGCCGTCGGCTGGATCCGAGGACAGGAGATAGGTATGCGCCGAGGCCGGACCGGCAAGCTGCGGCATCGCTACCAGCAGGACTGCGGCAAGAAACGCAGCCAGCACCTCTCGGAGAGACCGCTGCGCCCGGGTAGGTCCACTGCTGATGCTGGGCGATCCCCGATCCATCCGTCACTCCTTTTTGTCCGCCGTGAAGCGATGCCTCCACTGGGTGACGTGCCGACCGACGCGGACGAACCCTCTATCTACTATCATCCGTAGTATTCTATGCTCCTGACGCCGTACGCGCGGACCACGGACGCCCGGCAGGGTGCTCCCCCTTGGAAAAACACCCCCTGAACCCCCGCAAATCCGCCCCCTACTAATTCGCCTAGTATGTTGATACTATCGTTAGTAGTAGTTGATACTGATCGACCAAGGAGAGGACCGTACGTGGCTTTGAGTGTGTGGATACCAACCGTGGCAGCTGCCGGGCTTTTGGCCCGGCGACGGAGAGTGGTGACTGCGATCAGTACGGTGGCCGCCGTCAACACGCCAAGAATTAGCAGGACCCCTCCCGGCGCCTGCTGAGAACGGACATCGGAGGCCCACACCTCGGAGTCCACACTGTTTCCTGATGCGGCGATCGGCTCTTGGGCTCCCGCTGCGGCGCCGGAACCTGGCGTGACAGTAAACGAGAAAGCTTCATTCACCGGATGCCCGTCATTGGCGGTGACCCTGTAGGCAATCTTCCAGAGGGCAGGCCCGCTCTCGGGTTGACCGGCAGCTACTCCGGGCGGGATGCGCACAACCAGCGTTTTTCCTTCCGCCTCGGTCAGCGCGCCGTAGGCTGGACCGCCGGATACCGAGACGGTGACATTGGCGAACTCCAGCTCGACCTGCTCGGTAAATTCAAGCATTACTTGTTCTGGCACCACGCCCACGGTCGCGCCGTCGGCTGGATCCGAGGACAGGAGATAGGTATGCGCCGAGGCCGGACCGGCAAGCTGCGGCATCGCTACCAGCAGGACTGCGGCAAGAAACGCAGCCAGCACCTCTCGGAGAGACCGCTGCGCCCGGGTAGGTCCACTGCTGATGCTGGGCGATCCCCGATCCATCCGTCACTCCTTTTTGTCCGCCGTGAAGCGATGCCTCCACTGGGTGACGTGCCGACCGACGCGGACGAACCCTCTATCTACTATCATCCGTAGTATTCTATGCTCCTGACGCCGTACGCGCGGACCACGGACGCCCGGCAGGGTGCTCCCCCTTGGAAAAACACCCCCTGAACCC
>NZ_KI914837.1:50630-70112 GCF_000520535.1 Arthrobacter sp. H41 | reverse complement strand
ACCTCTGGCAGTACACCGATGACGGCCCCGTCGTCGGCGACTGGAACCAATGGCGCGGCGATCTTGCCGGCCTGCGGGACTTTGCACGCAATGGGCCTTCGGTTCCAGTGCCGCCGTCGCGGGAGTCGGTGGCGATGCCGTTCATTGATGGTGCTGCTGCGTCGGTGCCGGCGTTGGGTGTGCCGGTGTCGGAGGTCGTTTGTGGTTTGAAGGACAACGGCTGCTACCGGGGCTATGTCAATGGTGCAGTGTTGTGGTCTGCAGGCTCCGGCGCCGCGGCCACGCTCAATGGCCCCCTGCGCACGGCCTGGCTCAACTCCGGTGCCCAGAACGGGCCCATGGGCTACCCCGTGAGGGCCCAGGCCTGCGGCATCAAGGACAACGGCTGCTACCAGGCGTTCCAAGGCGGGGAAATCCTCTTCTCCCCCGCCAACGGAGCACACCTCAGCCGCAGCGGCGAGATCCGCAACACCTACCGGGCCGCAGGCGCCGAGAACAGCATCCTGGGCTACCCCACCAACGGGGAAATCTGCGGCATTCGGGACGGCGGCTGCTACCAGACCTACCAGCGCGGGGAAATCCTCTGGTCCCCCGCCAGCGGCGCCCGGATCTCCTACAACAGTGCCATCCGTACCGCCTACCGGGCCACAGGCGCCGAAAACGGCATCCTGGGCTACCCCATGAGCGCGGAAACCTGCGGCATTCGGGACAAGGGCTGCTACCAGGCCTTCCAGCGCGGCGAAGTCCTCTGGTCAGCCGCCAGCGGAGCCCACATCAGCCGGCACGGTGGTATCCGCAACGCCTACCGGGCCCAAGGCGCCGAGAACGGGATCCTGGGCTACCCCACCGGAGCCGAAACCTGCGGCATGAAAAACGGCGGCTGCTACCAGGCCTACCAAAAAGGCGAGATCCTCTGGTCCCCCACCACCGGCGCCCAGATCACCCACCACGGAGGTATCCGCGACGCCTACCGGGCAGCAGGAGCCGAAAGCAGCATCCTGGGCTACCCCACCAATCGGGAAACCTGCGGCATTCGGGACGGCGGCTGCTACCAGTCCTTCCAGAACGGTGAAATCCTCTGGTCACCCGCCAGCGGAGCGCACCTCACCCGCGGCGGCGGCATCCGCAACACCTACCGGGCCCAAGGCGCCGAAAACGGCGCCCTGGGCTACCCCACCCACAACGAAATCTGCGGCATTCGGGACGGCGGCTGCTACCAGTCCTTCCAACGCGGCGAAATCCTCTGGTCCGCCAAAACCGGCCCCGTGATCACCCGCAACGGCGGCATCCGAGACACCTACCGGACCCAAGGAGCCGAAAACGGCGCCCTGGGCTACCCCACCAACACCGAGATCTGCGGCATTCGGGACGGCGGCTGCTACCAGTCCTTCCAAAACGGCGANACCTACCGGACCCAAGGAGCCGAAAACGGCGCCCTGGGCTACCCCACCAACACCGAGATCTGCGGCATTCGGGACGGCGGCTGCTACCAGTCCTTCCAAAACGGCGAAATCCTCTGGTCCCCCAAAACCAACGCCCACCCCACCACCACCGGACCCATCCGCACCACCTACCGCAACCAAGGAGCCGAAAACGGCACCCTGGGCTACCCCACCAAACCCCAAACCTGCCCCACCACCACCCAATGCACCCAAACCTTCCAAAACGGAACCCTCACCTGGACCCCCACCAACGGAGTCCGAATGGTGCGACGGTAGGAGAAGACGGTAGGAGAAGTAGGAGTCAGCGTGAGTCGGTGAGGAGTCGGCGCCGGCCAATCACTGTCGTGGGAAGGCCGCGGTATTCTTGATACCGCGGCCTGTCCGCCCGGCTCCGTTTCCTGGCGGCGCAGCGGAAAGTCGCAAGGAGACTGAGTGATCGATCAACTCCCGTCCCTTCGGGATGGCGGGCGCAGGGCAGCAACCGTCAGGAGTCCGCCGCGGGACATTCAGGCCCTGCGGGCGATAGCAGTGGTCCTCGTGGTCCTCAACCACCTGTGGCCCCAGACGCTGCCAGGGGTATGTCTGCGTCGACGTCTTTTTCGTCATCTCGGGCTATCTCATCACCAAACACCTGATGGGCGAGCCCGAGCGGACCGGCGGCATCGCGCTCGGCAGTTTCTATGCCCGCCGTGCCAAAAGGCTCCTGCCGGCCGCCCTCGTGGTGTCGGTCATCTCACTGATCACCGCTTACTCGTTCCTGCCGTTCTCCCGCTGGTCATCCATCGCGGGTGAAACCATTGCCGCCACCCTTTACGTCGAGAACTGGTGGCTGGCGCTCCAATCCGTTGATTACTCTGCGCAGAACAATGCCGCCTCAACCGTCCAGCACTATTGGTCACTTTCCGTCGAGGAACAGTTCTACCTGGTGTGGCCGATCTTCCTCCTCGCGCTATTCCTTACCGCGCGTCGCTTCCCCTTTGATCGGCAACGAATCCTCACCGGAGGCCTCGCTGTCATCGGGTCCGCCTCGCTGATCTTCTCGGTCCATATCACCTACGCCAGTCGGAGCGAAGCCTATTTCGTGACTCCCGCACGGGTTTGGGAATTTGCCACCGGGGCCCTTGTTGCAGCAGCCGCGGCCTCGTTGCCGGCCGGACTTGCCCGTGCCAGCATCCTGGCGGGCCTGATGCAGTGGACAGGCTTCGCCCTGATTGCGCTGGCCGCCTTCTCCTATGACGAGGAAACATACTTTCCCCGCTATGCGGCCGTCGTTCCTGTTCTCGGGACGGCACTCGTCATCTGCTCGGGTCCCCGGTTCCCGCTGTGGTCCCCCAACTATCCCCTCTCGGCGGCACCGATCCAGTTCATCGGAAACGTGTCCTATTCCCTCTACCTCTGGCACTGGCCGCTGATCATCCTCCTGCCGAGCATGCTCAACCGTAACCTGACCGATGTCGACAAGGCCGGCGTGGCCGTCGTCGCGCTCCTCCTCGCTGCACTCAGCAAGAAATACATCGAAGACCCGGGACAAGCGAAGCTCCTTATCGCAGGCACCGCCCGACGGACCCTCGGCTGGACGGCTACCGCAATGGCGATAGTGTGCCTCATGAGTGCAGCGATGATGGCAGGAGGTGCCGCCGCCCAGGAAGCCGAGCTGGGCAAGCTCGATGCAATCTCCGGCGGTGACTGCTTCGGTGCGAAGAGTCTTGACCCGGCACACGACTGCGCTGATCCATTCGGGTCCCCCGACGTGGAGAATGTCGGAGAAGATGAAGCTCCCTGGTTCGCCTCCGCGGACTGCATACCCCACGAGGACCCCATTCGGGCGCAGGAGCGGGAGCTGCTCAGCGCCTGTGATTTCTCGGGGGACGAGAAAGTGTCCGAGACCGTATGGCTCGTGGAGGATTCGCACGCCGAGCAATGGCAGGCCGGGATCTTCGAGCTGGCCCGCCAGCACAGGTGGCAGGTGAACGCGAGCCTGATGGGAGGATGCCCTCTTGTCGACGTGAAGCGGGTTGCTTTCCTTGGAGTTCGGACCACCGACGCAGAGTTCCAGAAGCGCTGCCTCGAATGGAGCGCCGGAGTCTCCGACCGGATCCTCAAGGAACGACCGAACACCGTCTTCCTTGCAACCTTCGCAGCGGGCGAAACCATTGACGACGGCACCGGCCGCTCGCAGCTCGAGCAGTACGGCGAGGCCTTCCGCGAAAGGGTGGGGCAGTGGACAGCGAACGGTACCCGGGTCTACGTCATTCGGGACACGCCCCTGACCCTGAACCGCTCCACACCCGAGTGCCTTTCGCTCAACAGCAGTAATCCCCTGGCATGCGCGAACGACAAGGCCAAAGCGCTACCCCTGGACCCCCTTGCCGAGGCGGTTCACGCGATGGATGAACCGGGAACGACCGAACACCGTCTTCCTTGCAACCTTCGCAGCGGGCGAAACCATTGACGACGGCACCGGCCGCTCGCAGCTCGAGCAGTACGGCGAGGCCTTCCGCGAAAGGGTGGGGCAGTGGACAGCGAACGGTACCCGGGTCTACGTCATTCGGGACACGCCCCTGACCCTGAACCGCTCCACACCCGAGTGCCTTTCGCTCAACAGCAGTAATCCCCTGGCATGCGCGAACGACAAGGCCAAAGCGCTACCCCTGGACCCCCTTGCCGAGGCGGTTCACGCGATGGATGAACCGGGAGCAAAGGTCATCGACCTGTCGGACCGGTTCTGCCCGGACGACACCTGCTACGCCGCGATCGGGGGGCTTTCCGTCTTCTTCGACACCGACCACGTGGCCCGCAGCTACATCCGGTCACTCGTCCCGCTCCTGGCGGAGCGGTTCGAGGCAGCCAGGGCAGGCTAGTCGCCCACGGCCTTCGTGGTCGGCGTGGTATCGCCCTCGGCTGCCTGCTCCGCGGTGGTGCCGGGCCCTTTGCGGAGGAGCCAGAGGAGGGCGGCAACGCCGATCGCTCCGAGGACGACCGCCAGCTCCACCGCTCCCCACAGGAGAGTGACCGGGGCGAACCAGAGCGCCCCCGCGAAAAGCACGTGGGCTGCTACGCAGAAGAGGAAGATTGAAGCAGGCCACGCCTCCGCCGACGTATACCTGCGGACCACGACCAGGTAGCTTGCACCGAGTACGGTGAAGCCCGCCGCGTGGACCGCGGCCAGGAGTGCCAGTGCGGGCGCCGTCGCGGGAAGGACCGCGAGAAGACTCGTCAGCAGCAACACTGCGGGAGTGACGAAAGCCATCAGCCGCGTCCGGTGGACGACGTACAGCACGTTGCCGGCGATCAGGAACAACGCATAGCCCACCGACACCACGGGCAGGATCTGCGCGACCTGGACCAGTAACCCGGGGTCCGTCGTCAGCACATGGGCGCCGACATTCGCGGCGGAGGAGGCCAACAGGCCGACGACGAGCGCGCTGAGGGCGGCTTCACCGGCCACGGACCGGATCCTCGCCTGCAGCTCTCCGGTTTCCGCCGACATGATACGGGTGGACCATGAATTGTTGAGTGCATTGAGGATCGTCAGCGGACCAAGCGCGAAGATGAGCACGGCGCCATACTGACCGGCCACCGACGCTCCCGACACCTGCGCCAGCAACAGGACAGCGCCCTGGGTCAGGAGCATCAGGGCACCGGTGTGCGGTAGCAGGGGGCCCGCTATCCTCATCGACGCGCGGGTCATGCCTGGTACTTTCCACGGCATACGCGGCCGCACGAGGACCAGCGCGACGACGACGGACACCACCACTGCGGCTCCGTAGGCGACGATATAGACCAGAGCTGTCCTGCCCGCGACGAGGATCGCCCCGAGCCCCGCCAGGTTGGCAACGACCGACGAACACACGCTGAGAACCACGAAGGCCACCGGACGGTCCTGTGCCCTCAGCACCGCCTGCGCGCCGAGCACCGTGCCGAGCAGCCCGATGATGACCATCGCCAGCACGATGGTCCAGGGTATCCCGGCACCGTCGGCTCCCAAGATGCCGGCACCGGCGGCCAGGACACATCCCACCACGAGGCATGCGATCGCGAGGAACCCGTACATGGCGAGTGACCGGTTACGGCCATCGTCCGAATCGAACCACAGCTGGGTGATCGCGAGCGGCAACCCCGCCGAGAGGAGGACGACGACGACCTGGATCAGGACGATGGAGGTGGCTACCAGGCCCCACTGGAGTTCGCTGAGCAGTCGAATGGCGAACGGCTGGATCAGGATCAGTCCAAGGCCCTGGAGAAGGGACCCGAACAGGTAAAGGAGGGCAGACCTCCTGCCCGCGATCCCGCGCCGGTCAGTCTCGTGCCGGTCAGTCACGCTCTACGGTTTGACGGCGTGGGTGGCTAGTTTCTGCAACCCATTCCACATGCGCTTGTCGATGACCTTCGGCGCAAGGGTCAGTGCATGGAGACGCGACGAGACGTGGAGGCGCGCGGCCCGCGTCGCCTTCTGCCAGCCCAGCCGCTGGAAGTCCCGAACGCACTCGTCGAAGAACGCGCGTTCCTCGGCGAACCGCCGACCGTCGAGCGCCCGCACCGAGGAATCGGATTCACGGTGTCGCCGGTACTGGAAGCACACGGTGTCCATGACCATCATCTTCCCGCCGTCCATGACGATATCCATCGCCAGCGCGAGGTCCTGGACGACGTCGTACTGCTCGCGGAAGCTGTGCTTCCGGATCGCGTCCGAGCGCCAGGCGACGGATGGGAAGTAGAGCCAGTCCCCCGTGATGAGACTCTTGGCGACAGCTTCTCCGGCCAGGACGGCGTCGCTGCTGTCTCCGACGGCACGCCGCCTGAGGTAGTCCTTCACCTTGTCGCCGAGCGGCCGGTAGACAGACCCGTTCTCGTCGATGACCTCGACCCCGGGCTGCACGATGCTCACCGTCAGGTCAGTGAACCCGCGGCGTACCGTCTCGAGGTAGTTCGGCAGCATGATGTCATCAGCTCCCATGATCACCACATACTCGTGCTCGATCAGCGAGAGGCACTTCCGGTAGTTGCCGTTGGCGCCCAGGTTCTGCTCGTTACGGAAGTAACGAATGCGGCTGTCATCGGCGGTAAGGCCCGCGAAGTAGGCGGGAAGCGACTCGTCCGGGTAGCCGTCATCGACGATCGTCAGTCTGAAATCCCGATCGGACTGCGACAGGACCGAATCAACCGCGGCCTTCATCATCGCCACATCACCGTAGTAGGGCAGCATTACATCAATCGTCACGTCATTCTTCCTTCGATGGGTGGCTCAGGTCTTGTGGGGTCGCACGGATGGCGGGACGGGATGCCACCGGGTCGCGCTGGAGTTGTTCGATGGCTGTGCGGAGGATGGATACCTCTTCTGCGAGGATGCGTGTTTCGTCCTCGAGGATGGTCAGTTCACGTGAGACATGGAGGCTGACGCCCACGAGCAGCAGGATCGAGAGGGCGAACAGGAGGTTCGAGGGAACGATCACCCCGACGAGCGATGCTGCCCAGTCGAGCAGGCGCGGGAAGAAGCCGAGGATGATGGTCAGGGTTCCGATGACCAGCCAGAGGATGGCGTACTTCTCGCGCAGTTTGCCGTTGCGCAGCATCAGCAGAACTACCACGACCATCAGGATCGACGAGATGAGGGAGAAGGCGACGCTCATGCCTGGACACTTCCTTCTCCGGCGATGTCGCCGGACGACGGCACGAGGTGTTCCCGGGGCGACTTTCTTCGTGCAAGTGCGAAGCACAGCACCAGTCCTGACCTCGCAAGGTACAGCGTCGCTTTCCACGGGCTCTGGCTCGGGGTTCCTGCCTGCCGGGCTTTCATCTCCACCGGCACCTGCGTGACGGTACAGCCCGATTTGATGGCCACTACCAGTGAATCGATCGTGTCTCCGAGGTATTCAGTAGGGAAGTGCTCGATGTACTGGTGGAGCGCCCGCTCGTTGGCTGCACGGAAGCCCGATGTGACATCGGTCAGGCGGGTGCCGGCGACCTTCGAGATCACCTGCGCAAGAAAGGCCATGGCCCAGCGCCGCGGCCCTTTGGCATCGTAGCTGCCCCTGCCCGCGAAGCGTGCGCCGATCGAGATATCCGCGTGGCTCAATCCCGCCACCACCCGGTCGATGTCATGCGGGTCGTGCTGGCCGTCCGAATCAACCTGCACCACAGCGGAGTAACCGTTCCGGATCGCGTACTTGAAACCGGTCCGCATCGCACCGCCGACACCCAGGTTGAACGGCAACTTGAGTACTGTCGCTCCGGCCTGCCGGGCGATCCACGCGGTCTGATCCTTCGATCCGTCATCGACCACCAGAATGTCGTGGTGGGAAGCGATTTTTCGAACCTCACGGATGGTGTTTCCGATGGCCTCAGCTTCGTTCCACGCTGGCATGACGATGAGAACGCCTGAACGCGTTGAGTTGCCCATGATGTGCAATCATAGCAATACACCATCGACGTTCTTACTCTGGCGTGGGGTGACGTGACCGGAAGCGAGCCCAAGTTCGCAGGATGCTCCCGGCCCTGACCGGCCTCCGGCTTCGATCCGGATAGGGCGCGGGGCACGGCAAGCGTGCGACTAGAGGAGATTGAATTTATGAGCTGGTGGGCAACCATCCCTACCCTCGCGGCGACCCTGGTGGTTTTCTTCGTTCCGGGTCTCCTCATCCTGGCGGCGGCCGGCGTCCGCCGGCTCAACCTGGTGGCGCTGGCTGCGCCGGTATCGACGTCGGTCTCGGCCTGTCTGGCCATCGTCCTGCCGTATGCCGGGCTTCCTTTCAACCCGGTCTCCTACTTCGTCTTCAGCATCCTTGCCGCGGCAGGCGCGCTCCTCGCCCGCTTCCTCCTGATGCGACGCAGCGCGTCCGGTAAGAGCCGGACGACTAGGAGCCGGACGGCGTCGCGGGGAGCACTGGGCGGCAATGGTCGGCTCCTCGACCATGACTATCCGCGGTGGATTGCCCTCCTTGCCGTGCCGGTCGCCGTGATCTTCCCTGCGATCATCATTGCCGGGCGTTACATCTCGGCGTTCGGCTCACCGGAGAATTTTTCGCAGACGTTCGACAACGTCTATCATCTCAACGCGATCCGTCATATCGCCGAGACGCAGAACGGGTCGACACTGACCCTGGGCAACCTCACCGATGCCTCCCAGGCCCTCTATCCAGCGGCCATGCATGATTCCATGGCGCTCGTGCTGATGTTGGGCGCCCCGTCGGTGATGGCCGTGGTCAACGTGGGAACCATCGTGACGGGCGCCCTCGTCTGGCCCCTTGCCTGCATCTTCCTCATCAGCCGGATCATCGGCTACCGGCCGATCCCCCTCCTCTGCGCGGGAGTCCTCTGCGCAGGTTTCAGCGGGTTCCCCTACCTCATGGTCGCTTTCGGCGTGCTGTATCCCAATCATGCGGCGATCGCCCTGCTGCCGGTGGTGCTCGGCCTGCTCATCGAGGCGGTGGGCATGTCGCGGGCACGCCCGCTGTCCACCTGGCCGGCGGCAATCGCCCTCGTCGCGACGCTTCCCGGCCTGGGTCTGTCGCATCCAAGCACGGCGGTCGCACTGCTGGGTTTCGGTGGGCCGGTCGTCGTCGCGCGGCTCATCCGGGCATGGCTGAGCGCTCGCGAGGGCTCGGGCAGCCGACGGGCGGTCTATTCGTGGCTTGCCTACACCGCCGGCTATATCCTCGTCGTCGTGCTCGCCTGGATCACGGTCAGGCCCAGCCTCGCCTTTGCCCCCTGGACTCCCTTCCAGTCCAATGCAAGGGCCATCGGGGAGATCCTCGGGAGTGCTCCGATGGGCGCGACGACGGCGTGGATCCTCCTCATCCTCACGGTGATCGGCCTGTACGTCATTGCACGGCAGCTGCGCACCTACTGGTGGGTTGCGGCAATGTACGGTGTCGGCGGCATCCTCTACATGGTGGTGTCCAGCTGGAGCCTCGGCGCCTTCCGGACCTTCCTCACCGGCGTCTGGTACAACGACAGTTTCCGTCTTGCCGCTCTCCTTCCCGTGGTGACCCTCCCCGTGATCGTGCTCGGAGCGGAGTGGCTCGCCTGGCGCGTGCGTGCACTCTATGGCCTGCTGACCTCGCAGCACTCCGCGACTGCGACCCGCCGGCCATCCATCGTCGGGCGCGCCGCCCGGCTGCTGCCGCACAACCTGCAGAACGTGGTGCCGGTGGCCCTGATCCTGCTGTTGGGCTTCGGAACCCAGGGAGGAACGCTCGCCGGCGTGCAGGACCGGATGCGCGAGGTGTTCGCGACGACGGCGGGCTCCCCCCTGCTGACCGAGGACGAGATCGCCCTCCTGGAACGGGTGGATGATTATGTCCCCGAGACCGACGTCATCGTCGCCAACCCCCGCACCGGCGCTTCGCTGGTCTACGCATTCTCCTCGAGCGAGACGATCGCGCCGCACATCTTCGGTGAACGCACACCTGAAGAGCAGACACTCCTCGATCACTGGGGGGAAGCAGCGTACAACACGTCAGTGTGCCCGGCCGTCAACGAATTGAACGCCTACTGGGCACTGGACTTCGGGAACCAGGAAATTGTTCCCGGCGAGGAACCGTTCATCGGCCTGCGTGACCTGATCGACGAAACGGCACCGGGCGTCGAGCTCGTGGCCGAAGAGGGAGATGCCCGACTGTTCAGGATGACCGCCTGCAGCTGACCGTCGGTGTGGCGGGGCCGACTCCTGCCCCGCGCCGGCAGTGAGCCCGGCTAGTTCTCCGCGTAGTAGGCAGCCTTCGCCAGTTCCGGAATGAAGTTCCGACCGAGCCAGCGGATGCCGAGCGGTGAGCCGGTCTCCAGGGCCGCGGTGTAGACGTCCCGTGTGGCATAGGCCACCGATCCCCTGGCTTCGGCCGGCGCTTCGGCGAGCAGGTTGAGCTCGTCGAGTTCCTCCCGCTGGGCTCGTTCGATCGAAGCTATGACAATGTCGGTATCCAGCGCGGCGCCCCTGTCCCTGGGCCACTGAAAGGTGACCGGTCCCATGCCGTCCGCAACCAGGAGCGCCTGCGCCTCGGGCGTACTGATCAGCGGACCGGCTACCAGGCCGAAGTCCTCGAGGATTCGGACCGGGTTGGATTCCTCACCGTAGACCTCGAAATCCGCTCCCAGAGCCGTGGAGAGGCCCACGAACAGGAACGTCGTGCCGGGAAGATCGGGGTAATCGGACACCGAGTCCGCCATGTACTCGGTGGTTTCCTCTTCCAGTTCAGCACCCTCCCGGCTCTGCCCCAGCGCCTGGGCCACCATCATCACGGATGTCCGCCAGTCCGTATTCAGTGGCGCCCCGGGACCGGCGACCACGGGCGCGATCTCCGACAGCTCGTCGTACTGAGCCTGGGTGAGATCCGAGTTGACGGCCAGGATGAGATCCGGCTCGAGGTTCTTGATCTGCGGTATTGAAAGGTCGACCTCATCCGGATACAGCATCGGCATCGGGGACGACAGTTCCGCGAGTTCGACGACGAACCACGGCGTTGCGTTGGAGCCCGGCATTCCTACCGGAACGACCTCGAGAGAGAGACAGACGTCGGCGCTCGAGGCTCCGATCGTCGCGATTCGCTGCGGTGCCGACTTGATGACGGTTGCGCCGAAGCTGTGCCGCACCGTCACCGGGAACTCCGCGGACGGCGGTACTGCCTGCACTGCACTCTCGTCCGGCGAACTGCACGCGGTCAGTGCTACGGGGAGTGCTGCAAGCCCCAGCAGCACGCTCCGACGGCTCGGCCCGCTTCCCGTGGTGCTTCTGAAATGGTGCGTCATGATTCAACCTTCAGCTCAAACTTCGGCATGGTGTGCGTCTTCATCCTTCTGTGGGATCACCGGCGTCGCCTCAGGAACGGCGTGGCAGCTAATCATCAGCCCGCGAACGACGGCGCAGCTCGGAAACGACATCCTCCACCGGCCCGTCCGTGATCAGCTTTCCATGCTCGAGCAGGATCCCCCGCTCGCAGACGGTCGATACGAGGTCGAGATCGTGGCTTACCACCAGCAGCGTCTTGCCTGCCGCTGCCAGTTCCTTGATCTTGGCCAGGCACTTCCGCTGGAACGGTTCATCACCGACGGCCAGGATCTCATCGACGAGGAAGATCTCCGGGTCGGTGTGAACGGCGATGGAGAATGCCAATCGGAGGTACATCCCCGACGAGTAGAACTTCACTTCGGTATCGATGAACTCACCGATTTCAGCGAAATCGACGATGGAATCGAACATCTGATCGATCTTGCGCTCGGGCATGCCGAGGATCGCGCCGTTCAGGTAGACGTTGTCCCGGCCGCTGAGGTCATGGTGGAAGCCAGCCCCCACCTCGATCAGCCCCGCGATCCGGCCCTTTGTCAGCAGCGACCCCGTATCCGGCTGCAGCACGCCGGAGATGAGCTTGAGGAGCGTCGATTTTCCGGAGCCGTTCAGGCCGAGGAGCGCCACGGTCTCGCCACGGTTGACGGTGAAGGAGACGTCCTGGAGCGCATCGAATTTCCTGGAGAGGTCGCCCTTGCGGCCCTTGACGATCCACACGAGCGCTTCCTTCAGGGAACGCGTGTGGCGCAGCACGAACTGCTTCTGCACCCCGTCACAGATGATCGCCGGATCGTCCACCATCCCCTCCATCACAGCTCCTGCGCGAAGTTGGCCGAGAGCCGCCGGAAGGTGATCTGCCCGAGGAACATGATCAGGACCGTCAGCGCCAGCGCGATCGGGGTCCAGAGGGTCAGCAGGTCGGGCGGCAGAGGAGCCGCCGCCAGTTCGACGTCCGTGAGCGTGGGGTACCAGAAGGCCCAGTGGAACAGCTCGACGGCGACGGTCATCGGATTCAGTTGGTAGAGGAAGAACCAGCGACCGAGTACGTCTTCGACCATGCTCCAGACATAGAGCACTGGTGATGCCCAGGTGACGATCATCAGGATCATGTCGACGATGTTCTCGGAGTCCCGGAAGTAGACGTTGGCGGCGCCGAACAGCAGGCCGAGCCCAGTCGCGAGGACCGCCACCAGAAGGAAGGCGATCACCAGTGCCGCGATTTGTGGGGCCGAGGGAACCCAGCCCACGACCAGGCAGGCACCCATGAGGACAACCAGCTGGGGGAAGAAATGGACGGCGGAGACCCATACGGCGGCAACGGGAAAGAGCTCCCGTGGCAGGTAGATCTTGCGGATCAGGTCCCGGTTCTCGACGATCGAGCGGGTGGCGTTCCCGAGCGCCTCGGTGAAGAAGTTGATCAGAACGATGCCCGAGAAGAGGTAGATGGCGTAGTTCGGTGTGGACCCCCGAAGATTCAGGAAGATTCCGAGTGCCACGAAGTACACGGCGAACTGCAGCAGGGGCTTGAGGTAGGACCACATCAGGCCGAGCACCGACCCCCGGTACCGGACCCGGATCTCCTTGCGGACGAGCAGCTTCAGCAGGAAGCGGTCGCGGAGCACGTCCCGCAGCCCACGTCCCCTTCCCGGAGGGAGCAGCGAGTCCGAGGATCCTGGACTGCTGGAAGTCAGTACTCCCAACTCACAACACCTTCGGCTCTTCACCGGGGACAGCCGCTGCCGTGAACGTCTCGGCCCATGCCTCACGCCCGGTGAACCGGGGAAGTGCCTCATGGTAGTCCGCGCTGAGTGTGTTCCAGCGAAGAAGCAGCGAGCGGTGCAGGGCCATCGTCCGCAGCAACATTCGAACGAACTGCTTCCGGTCGCGCCTGTACCAGGAGGATCCCGATCCGTCCGACGATGAAACCAGCGCCGAGTCCAGCCCGGTCAAGCGCCACCATCGTGCGTCCATCGCCGGTACTTCGGCCTGCGGGTGGGCCCGAGCCTTCGGGTCGACCGCCCGGAACTGCCGTAGGGCGCCGAGCCCGGCGCGACGGATGGACTCCGCCACGACCACGGGTTCCTCGACTTCCCTGCGGATCGACGGGGGCCGGACTTCGGGGAAAGCACTCCGGTCGGGCTTGATCTGGGCATCGCTGAAGGTAGCCCGGGTAGCTCGGATCCAGGGAAGCCGTTCGCCGATCGTCCGGTGGAGGTGGTCCGGTCCCGAAAGGACGTCCTCCAGGGCCTTCAACCGCACTTCGACTGCCGAATACTGCATGGACAGGAGGTGCCTCACATCGATGGCGAAGCTCTCGAACGGCATCCTGCCGCCCTTCGGCTGCGAGGAATGCGAGAGCGTGGCCACCCACCGGTTCCGCTGGTGGTAGTAGGCCTGCCAGTCGATGGTGTCGTCCTTCTCGGTCCACGGCATGTGCCAGACGGCGGCGCCGGGCAGGGTGACCGTCCGGTAGCCGTGCTGCTGTGCGCGGAGCCCGTATTCGGCGTCGTCCCACTTGATGAAGACCGGGAGCGACAGTCCGACCTCGCGGACGATGCTCGTGGGGATCATGCACATCCACCAGCCGTTGTAGTCGACATCCACCCTCCGGTGCATCCAGGGGCTGGTCCTGAGGTTGCTCGCCGCGAAGTCGTGGCCCTCCCTCGTATTGGCTGCCGGTCCCCAGAAGAACCGCCGCTGGTCTACCTGCTCACCGAAGGTGTGGAGCACAGACCTTTCGTAGAGGTTGAACATGTGGCCGCCCACGATGGTGGGCCTGGTCGTGAAGTCGGCGAAGTTCACCGCCCGCAGGATTCCCTCGGTCTCGATGCTGACGTCGTCGTCGAGGAGGAGCACATAGGTGCTGTCCCCGGCCTCGAGCGTCTCGTGCATGCCCCGGGCGAAACCGCCGGATCCACCGATATTCGCCTGTTCGACGAGGAGGAACTTCTCGCCCAGCTGCGCCGCGGCGTCGGAATATCCTTCCTGGAGCCTCACCTTGTCGGTGCCCTGATCGACGATGATCAGGCGGTCCAGCACTTCCATCACGCCGGCGTCGTCGGCCAGGGTCGAGATATGGCGAAGGGCGTAGTCGGGCCGGTTGAAGGTGGTGACTGCGACCGACACGGAACCGCGCTGCAGCTGCTTCGACTCCTCGACCGCCCAGGACGCGCCGAGCAGGGTGACGTTATCGCCGTGCGCGACCAGATCGAACCAGTAC
Organism: Arthrobacter sp. H41; assembly: GCF_000520535.1. Taxonomy (GTDB): domain Bacteria; phylum Actinomycetota; class Actinomycetes; order Actinomycetales; family Micrococcaceae; genus Arthrobacter_D. The sequence goes on along the minus strand of NZ_KI914837.1, from coordinate 55,669 downwards.
CACCCGCCGTCGACGAAAGCCGTGACGGGAAGATCGAACGAGGCCTGCCCCTTGAGGACGTGGGCGCTGTCGACGCGGTTGGCGACGCCGCGCGGGCTCGATCGGTAGACGATCACGGTTGCCTCGGCGTCCACCTCCACGGTCAGCCGGACCGACCGGATATCGGTGTGTTTACGCCAGTAGCTCGCCGGAAAGGCGTTGAAATACGTACCGAGCGAGATCCTCCGGAACGCAGGGAGCCGCAGGCTCCACCGACCGACGATGAAGTCCGAGCGCTGGTGTGTGCTTTCGGGAAGGTTCTCAGGCGCCTTCGGCGCACCACGCCGGATGGCGCGCTTGGTGTGCTCGACGACGCGCCGGGCGGAGTTGAAGTCGACGTAGAGCGGCAGCACATCGGTATCGCCGTCCAGCGGAAGAACGACGCGCTGCACCACGCGGTAGGCGGGGACGGCCTTCTCCTTGCCAGCGAGGGTGTCGGTCGCCGCAGCACTCACGCGTCCACCCCTCCGCTCTCAAGGGTCGTCCCGCCGGTGAAGTGCGGCGTGATCTTGTTGTCGAACATTCCCAGCGCCGATCCGATGGCCATGTGCATATCGAGGTACTTGTAGGTTCCGAGCCGTCCGCCGAACAACACCGCCTTCTCCCCCTTCGCCAGGTCACGGTACGCGAGCAGCTTGGACCGGTCCTCCGAGGTGTTGATCGGGTAGTAGGGCTCATCGCCCTTCTCGGCGAAGCGGGAGAACTCGCGCATGATGACGGTGGCGTCCTTGGTGTACGCCCGCTCGGGGTGGAAGTGCCGGAACTCGTGGATCCGGGTGAACGCCGCGTCCTCGTCCGGGTAGTTCATGACGGAGCAGCCCTGGAAATCCTCGACGGGAAGGACCTCCTCCTGAAGGTCGATCGTCCGCCAGGACAGGTCGCCCTCCGCATAGTCGAAATAGCGGTCAACGGGTCCGGTGTACACCACGGGCACCTGCCCGAGGGTGGTCGACCGGGAGTACTCGTGTCCCTCGTCGAAGAAGTCGGTATTGAGCTGGACGGAGATGTTCGGGTGGTCCGCCATCCGCTCGATCCAGGCCGTGTAACCGTCGACGGGCAGTCCCTCGTACTTGTCGTTGAAGTACCGATTGTCATAGGTGTAGCGGACCGGGAGCCGGGAGATGATCTCGGCGGGCAGGTCCTTGGGGTCCGTCTGCCATTGCTTCCCGGTGTAGTACTTGATGAACGCCTCGTAGAGCGGACGTCCGATCAGCTGGATTCCCTTGTCGTTCAGGTTCTGGGGATCGGTTCCCGCCAGCTCTCCGGCCTGCTCCTGGATCAGCGCGCGTGCTTCCTCGGGGCCGTAGGCCGAACGGAAGAACTGGTTGATGGTTCCAAGGTTGATGGGCATGGGATACACCTCACCCTTGTGGCGCGTGTAGACCTTGTGCACGTAGTTGGTGAACTTCGTGAAGTTCCCGACATAATCCCATACGCGCTCGTTGGAGGTGTGGAAGAGGTGCGCGCCGTAACGGTGTACCTCGATGCCGGTCTGCGCCTCGTTCTCGCTGTAGGCGTTGCCGCCGATATGGTGGCGGCGATCGAGTACTGCGACTTTGAGCCCCAGCTGGGTTGCAGCTCGTTCCGCGATGGTCAGTCCGAAAAAGCCCGAACCTACGACGACGAGATCAACGTTCACAAAGTCTCCTGGGTTGTTTTGGGCAGGCCTGAACATCAACTGCCTGCCGGTCAAGGTTACCCGATGCGGTCCCTGATCCCGGCAAGGCCCGGCCCCGGCCCTGCGCGCGCTACCAGCCAGCGGCCGCCAGGAACTGGGTTCGGAAGGCAGGAACCAAAGTCTCGACATAGCGCTTCGTCAGGTGGTTGTCGTCGAGATACACCCGGACGTTGCCGATCACGGCGGGGCAGGAATCGGGGCGGCATATTCGGTCGGTCAGATCCAGAAAAGCCATCGATGGCGCGTCGGCGAGGAGTTCGCCGAACGGCGGGGTCTCCGTCAGCACTGAGGTCCGTGGCGGCGAGCAGGCTTTGGACGAGGGACCATTCCGTTCCGAGCAGTGGAGCATGTTGACGTCGAAGCGCGGGTTGTCCCGGATGCCGATCACCTGAATTCCCTCCTCGAGGAGGGTCTGCGCCGCTTGTCCGAGCCCCCGCACGGCTTCGTCCTGGGGTTCGATGGGCGAGGCACTCGTCGCGACGACGAAGGCGACGTCGGGCTTCGCGGAAAGCAGGTAACGTTCCGCCTCCTCGGTGAACTCGTTGCACCTTTCGCCGCGGTCCTCCGTGGTGTAGGAGCATCCGCCAAGCAGAAGGGCCGTCACTGCCCAGTTGTTCTCCTCGGCAAGAGGCGCGATTGCACCGAGCCATTGCTGGGCGTGTGAGTCTCCTACCACCACGATCGTCCGGCCGGCCGAATTTCGGGGTGCAGTTCGCGAGCAGTTGTTCGCGAGCGCCTGGGCCATGGACTGCTCCTGTGCGTCACAGGGTTCCGGCAGACTTGCCCATTCGTCCTGCATGGCCCAGGCCGCAGGGAGCACCGCGGCATCAGGTTCTGCCCTGTTCTCGAGACTGCCCGTCAGGACGGCGGCCCCCGGATTGTTGCGTTCCGCCTCCATCTCCCGGCCGGCCACGTACAGGTTGAGGCCGGCCTGCGAGCCGGCGGCCGGCGTACCGACCAGGACAACGCATGCGAGCAGGACGGCGAGGGTGCGACGTCGCCGCTTGTCCGCCCATTCCAGAGTGCGTACCGGGCGTTCGATCCACCGGGTCGTGAGGTATGCAAGCAGGAGTGACAGCGTGACGACGCCGACGCCGCCCACGAGGCCTGCTGCCGGCTCGTCCTGCCACACGAGGAAGAAGATCAGGAGGGGCCAATGCCAGAGATAGAGGGCATAGGACCAGTCGCCCATCCGCACCAGCGGCTTCCAGGAGAGGAAGCGGTCGACGCCGATCGGGCTCCGGGTCTGCCCCGCGACGATGACGAGGGCCGCCGCGACCAGCGGCCACAGGGCGACGTACCCGGGGAACTGGCCCTGCACGTCGAGGAGGAAACCGACACTGAGCATCGCCCCAAGCCCCACCCAGCCGCACACTACCCTTACCGGCCGGGAGAGATGAAGGAACGGCAGCACAAGCGCCAGCAGGGTCCCGAAGGCGAACTCCCACAGTCGTGCCCGGGTATCGAAGTACGCGGACGCTTGATTCGTGTAGGTCTCGTGGACGGAGAAAGCGAGTGAGGAGAGGAACAGTACTCCGAAAACCACCAGGACCACTCTCCGGAACTCCAGGTGAAGAAGTCGTGAGCAGAGCGCACTCGCCGTGAAGAGCAGCGGCCACAGGATGAAAACCTGACCCTGCACGGACAGGGACCAGAAGTGCTGGAGGGGGCTCGAGAGGCTGTCGTCGGCGGCGTAGTAGTCAACGGAGTTGGAGGCGAGCACCGTGTTCTGCCGGTAGAACAGGGAAGCCCATGTCTGTTCGAGAACATCGGGCCACCGGTACTGCGGCAGGAGAAGCGCCGAACCGACGAGCGTCGCGATAAGCACCACGCAGGCGGCGGGCAGCAGCCTCTTGAACAGGTGCAGCCAGTACCGTCCCAGGTCGAAGGACCTGCGGGTCTCGTACCTGCGGAGGAACGAGATGCTGATGAGGAAAGCCGAGATCAGGAGGAAGATATCCACGCCACCCGAAACGCGGCCGAACCAGACGTGATAGGCAACGACCATGAGCACCGCGAGCGCCCGAAGCCCCTGGACTTCGGGGCGGTAGCCATCGGTTCCGGAGGATTTCCCGCCGGAAGCCAAGCCCGCCCGAACCGTTCCAGGGACTGCCATTCTCGGCCTTTGCTCGAAGATGTGCGCCGATTGTACGCGCCGCTCCTGATCACCCACTGGGGTTCTCCGGTAACGGGCACCTTCACCGCCCTTGTCCACATCCCACTTCCCCGTCTCCTGAAGGACCCATGAGGGGCCATACCCTGCAGGAACAGCCGCATCGAGGGAAGGCAGGTAGTCGTCGTGGTGGCGCTGCACTTATCGCTAGTCGTCGCTGCGCCGCAGGAACCGCGGGTTCGTGAACTCGTGGTCGACACCGCGCTCCTGGACAGTGGGACCAGGATCAGCAACAGCCTGGGGAAGCTCGCAGGAACCCCGATCCTCACCGTGGGCGGACTGCCCCTCGAAACGCTCACCCCCGGCGACTTCCCACTGGTGAACGGAGCCGTGGTCATTGCCGGAGCATCACCGACCACGGGCAGGGCCCCGCGTCCTTCCCTCGTCTTCGTCGTGCATACCGGTCCGGACGCGGGACGGCTCATCCCCCTGGCGCGCGGCACGCACACGATCGGCCGGAACCAGGGCGACATCCCCATCCGTGATCCTGAGATGTCCCGGCATCACGCCACCCTCGTCGTCGGGAACAAACGGATCACGCTGATCGACGCGCACTCGGCCAACGGCACCAGGGTTGACGGCACCCTGATCCTCGAGCGTGCACTCACCACCAGTTCGGTGATCGCGTGCGGCTCGAGCACCTGCAGGATCGCACTACTCGGTTTCCCGGCGGACCGCCCGTCCACCGGCAACCCGTCCGTGACCGGCCCCGGTGACAGCGCCGATCCCGGGACCGCCGGCCTGGATATTCCTCTCGACGTCGAAACTCCTCCTCCGCCCGAGCGCGCGCGGATGCAACTCGTCACCGCCTTCCTTCCCCTGCTTCTCGGCGTAGCCCTGGCCCTTATCACCGGCATGTGGTTCTTCCTGGCCTTCAGCACACTTTCAGCCGTCACCGGCGTCGTGCCGTTGCTCGCACGCCGCCGGCGCTCCAGAGCGTTCGATACCGCCGTCGGAGAAGCAGCGGAAAGAGATAGGGAACGACGACGACGCGCAGTACCGGACCCCGGAGAGCTCGCCGTCGCCGTGGAGACGCTGGGAGGCAGCCCCCTTCCGCCCCGCTCACCCGCCCCGCCTTCCCGGATCCACCTGCGGGTAGGGCTTGCGGACCAGCGTGCCGATATCGTGGCCCGGAGCATTCCGCCGGGG
>NZ_KI914837.1:49882-50530 GCF_000520535.1 Arthrobacter sp. H41 | reverse complement strand
GGACCAGCGTGCCGATATCGTGGCCCGGAGCATTCCGCCGGGGTGGAGCCCGCCTGTCCTGGCGCAGCTGCCCTGCCTGATCGGGGTCGAACTGGATCTCTCCGAGCAGATGGAGCTGCGCTTCCAGGGTGAGCCGTCGGAGCTTTCGGGGCTGGCCCGGTCTCTGCTGTTGCAGATCAGCTTCGGACACGCGGGCGCGGTCCATGTCATCTGTTGGGGCTCGCTCCCCGACCTTCCATTGGCAGCCCGGTTCCTCCCCGGCGTGGAGCTTGTCACCCACCCGGGGAAACTGGGCCTGCTGCTTCGGGACGGCTCCCGGCAGCTCGTCTTCGCCTTCGGCGGCAGGCCGCTTCCCGATTCGATCGCCCGGCCGGCGCCTGTCCTGGCGCAGCTGCCCTGCCTGATCGGGGTCGAACTGGATCTCTCCGAGCAGATGGAGCTGCGCTTCCAGGGTGAGCCGTCGGAGCTTTCGGGGCTGGCCCGGTCTCTGCTGTTGCAGATCAGCTTCGGACACGCGGGCGCGGTCCATGTCATCTGTTGGGGCTCGCTCCCCGACCTTCCATTGGCAGCCCGGTTCCTCCCCGGCGTGGAGCTTGTCACCCACCCGGGGAAACTGGGCCTGCTGCTTCGGGACGGCTCCCGGCAGCT
>NZ_KI914837.1:48881-49782 GCF_000520535.1 Arthrobacter sp. H41 | reverse complement strand
GGCCCTGCCCGGCCATGACGGCGGATTTCCCGCACCACCGGCCGTGCTCGCCCGTTGGCGGGAAACGCAGCATTCCTCGGGCCTTGGTTGTCCGATCGGCGTCGACGCCAAGGGCGCGCTCTTATTCGATCTGACCCGTGAAGGCCCGCACCTGTTGGTGGCGGGTACCACCGGGTCCGGAAAGTCCGAGTTCCTCCGCACGCTCCTTCTGGGCATCGCGGCGAACCATTCACCTGCCCGGGTGACCTTCCTGCTGATCGATTTCAAGGGCGGCTCGGGACTCGGCAAGCTCGCACGGCTTCCCCACACCGTCGGGTTCCTTTCCGACCTCTCGACCGAATCCGTCACGCGCTCCCTGATCTCCCTCCGGGCGGAGTTGAGCCGCCGTGAAGCGATCCTGGCGGCCCATGGCGCGCAGGACATCTCGGAGCTCTCCTCGCAGGCAGGGCACGCCATGCCGCGCCTGCTCGTGGTCATCGACGAGTTCCGCATGCTGACCGATGAGGTTCCCGGTTCGGCCCAGGGGCTGATGAAGATCGCGACCCTCGGCAGGTCCCTCGGACTCCACCTGGTGATGGCGACCCAGCGCCCCCAGGGCGCGATCACCCCTGACATCAGGGCCAACGTGACTACCGCTGTAGCCTTTCGGGTCCAGACCGCCATGGATTCCCAGGACATCGTCGGTTCGTCCGCCGCCGCGGTCATTCCTGTCACCTTGCCCGGCCGCGCCATCATCCGGGTAGGTTCCGGCAGCCCCACTCCCTTCCAGGCCGCATCGCTTTCCCTCGGGAGGACGCAGGCGACCGCCTCCGGCGTCGAGGAGCTCGACGCGCACCTCAGGAGCCCGGTGTGCGGGTCGATCCCAGCCGACGAACGAGCACCATCGGCAGGAACGACCCGT
>NZ_KI914837.1:41268-48781 GCF_000520535.1 Arthrobacter sp. H41 | reverse complement strand
GTGACCCGGTGGCGGCAGCGGTCGCCGCGGTAGCTGCTGCCGCCGCAGCCGGTGGCTACCCTTCGCCCGCCCGGCCGGTGATGCCGCCGTTGCCCCGGCGTACAGGGGCAGTGCCGATCGGGGCAGTGCCGATCGGGGCAGTGCGGACCGAGGTCCCGCCGCCTGGACAGCTTCACCTCGGCGTGCTCGATCTACCCGAGCAGCAGGCGCAACGAGGGCTTTTCTGGGCGCCTGGCCACCACTCACACCTCGGGCTCGTGGGAATTTCCACTGCCGGAGGAACGGGTTCCCTGGCACACGTCCTCACGGAGTGTCCTCAATTCCTTCCCGATACCCACCTGTACGTCCTCGACGGGGATTCCACCCTGGGGTTCGTCGCTGCACGGAACCAAACCGGCGCCTACGTCGGCGGCCATGAGGTCAAGCGAGCCGCCCGCGTTCTGGAACGGCTCACACACCTTCTTTCCTCGAGGCTCGCCGCGGGGACCGGCGCGGACCATGCCCCCATCCTTCTGGCGGTTTCGGCCTGGGGCCGCTGGACCAGCCTCTTCCGGAACAGCCGCTTTTCCTGGGCGGAGGACTCCCTGCAGGATCTGGTGAGGGACGGAGAAGCAGCAGGCATCACCATCGTCATCACGGGGAACCGCGAACTGGTTTCCAGCCGGTTCTTCGGCCTCCTGCCCAATAGGATTTACTTCCCCGCCGGCGCCGCAGCTGAATCCCTCCTGACCTGGCCGAAACTTCCCGATCTGGAGCCTCTTGAGGGGAGGGGGATGGTCCAGGGCCGGATGAACCCGGGCCGGGACGCGGTGGCACAACTCGTCGTCGAACGCCGGCAGTCCGCCGGATCCGGGCCGTTGCCCGCTACGCTCCCCTTTCCGGTTGCCGCCCTTCCCGTACTGATCGACCTACCGGCAGCGGGTACGGGGAGAAACCATGGTCAGGGACTTGTCGTGCCCCTCGGGGTGTGGGGCGACGGCCTCGACGTTTTCTCCCTGCAACTGCCCGCCGGCAGCGTGTTCCTCGCGCTGGGAACCGGTGAATCCGGACGGAGCACCCTGCTCGACGTCATCGAGCAGGGTGCAGGAACCGGCTCGGACACGACGATCCTGAGGTCCGCCGCCGGAGAAGATCCGTCGTCCTACTGGAAGCGCATGGAAGGAGGAAGCGGCAAACCGGATCCGAGGAAGTGCGTGCTACTGGTGGACGATGCCGATACCCTTCCGCAGGATGTCCAGCAGGTCCTCACATCCTGGGTCGCGCGGGGAGCAGCCGCGGTACTGACGGCAGCGCCCAGCCCCTCCCTGCCGATTCGCGTTCCGCTCGCCCTCCAGGCCCGTGCCACGGGAAGGGGCCTCTACCTCGCACCCCGCAGCCCCTTGGACGGTGACTTCTTCGCCGTGCGGTTCGACCTCGACGGGCGCGCGGGGCCTGGGCGGGCGTTCATCGTGGAGCAGGGCACTGCGGTCGAGCTGCAGGTCTTCCGGGTGCCTCCGGGCCCTTTTCAGCCACCCCGGGTGCCCTGCCCGGTCCGCTCTGCGGCGGAAGGACGCTAGAGGGTTCTCGTGTTCCCGGTGTTCCGCACCGTAAATGCGACGACCGGACGGGTGAACAGCAGCAGCAGTGCAGTGCCGGCGGGGACGAATAGCACTATTCCTGCGGCCACGGCACCGGCAGACAGGAAGGAGACCGAGAAGATGACCAGGAAAACCTGCAGCACCATCGACGGTGTTCTCGGCCACCGGTATCCGCGCAGGAGCCCGCGCGCGGCCGCCAGGATGCCGGCGGCGAGCAGCAGGAGGAAGGCGATCATGAACACCGCTCCCCCCACCGACAGCGGATCGGGCCCCAGGAGGGAACGAAGGTAGCCCAGCGCCAGTGCGGCAAGGGCAAGGGCCTCGCCGAGGAGGACGAGGGCCAGGATGACCACTGAGGCGGGACGTCGGAGGGGTTGCGGGTCCTGGGGTGTCGGCACACGAGCACCCTATCGGAGATCCCCGGCATGAACGGCGTTCCCCGGCCGGCATTCTAGACGCTGTGACGCATCGCTCACCATTAGCAGCAATTAGCGGTGCGCAACCCCTTGTTTACCAGTAGGTAACGTGTCAGCCTTAATAGCAGATAAAAGCGGGGGCCACATTCGGCCCCTTTACTATGAGACCCCTCGTGAATTTTTTCACAAGCCGGGTCGAAGGGAAATGTGATTAGCATGGATTGGCGTAGCCGCGCTGCGTGTCTGGACAAGGACCCGGAGCTGTTTTTCCCGGTCGGTAACACCGGACCGGCGCTTCTTCAGATCGAAGAGGCCAAAAGCGTCTGCCGTCGCTGCCAGGTGATGGACACGTGCCTTCAGTGGGCGATCGAGTCCGGCCAGGATGCCGGAGTCTGGGGCGGTCTCAGCGAGGACGAACGCCGTGCCCTGAAGCGCCGTGCCGCCCGGGCTCGCAGAGCGTCCTGACGGAATCCCTGGGCGTCGCCAGGGAACGGAACGGTTCGGTGGAATCATCGGACGACTGAATGAACCCAGGAAGGACCGCCTCAGGGCGGTCCTTCCTGATTTTCGGCGTGTCCGCGGGACAGTTATGACCGACCGGTTTTGAACCGATTGGAGAGTTCGGTTCAGGAGCCCTGGTTGTGGCTCAGGCCCATCTCGATACTCACCGACGTTCCTCCGCCCTCCCGCGCGCTCCAGGTGATACTTCCGCCGAGTTCGCTGGTCACCAGGGTCCGGACGATCTGCAGCCCCAGCCCCTCGGCGTGCCCGCCGGCGGGAAGCCCTGCGCCGTCGTCGGCGATCGTGACCTCAAGGATCTCCTCGCCGTCGTCCGCGGTCCGCCGATTGGCCAGGAGCCACACCGTACCGGCCCTCTCGGACAGCCCGTGCTCGACGGCGTTCGTGACCAATTCGTTGATGACGAGCGCAAGCGGTGTGGCGAAGTCACTGGGGAGCTCGCCGAAATCCCCCTGCCGCTCGGTGCGCACCGTCTGCGACGGCGACGCGACCTCGGCCGACAGGCGGAACTGACGTGCGATCAGCTCATCGAAGTCCACACTCTGTGACAGACCCTGGGAAAGCGTCTCGTGGACCAGGGCGATGGTCGATACCCGCCGCATCGCCTGCTCGAGACCGAGTTTTCCCTCGTCGCTGACCATGCGGCGGGACTGCATCCGCAGGAGAGCGGCAACGGTCTGCAGGTTGTTCTTCACGCGGTGGTGGATCTCACGGATGGTCGCATCCTTGGAGACGAGTTCCATCTCGCGCCGTCGGAGCTCGGAGACATCACGGCAGAGGACCAGTGCGCCGAAGCGTTCCTTCTCGTCGCGCAGCGGAATCGCACGCAACGAAAGGCTGACCCCCTTCGATCCGATCTCCGTGCGCCACGGCATCCGCCCGGTCACCACGAGCGGCAGGGTCTCGTCGACCATCCGCCCGTCCTTGAGCAGTGCCGTGGTGATTTCGGCAAGGGGCCGGCCCTCGAGTGTTTCGACATCGCCCAGCCGCCGGAACGCCGAGACTCCGTTGGGGCTGGCGTACTGCACAATGCCGTCGACGTCGAGCCGGATCAGGCCGTCCCCCACCCGGGGAGCCCCGCGCCGGGACCCCGTAGGCGTTGCGAAATCAGGCCATAGTCCCAGCGTCCCCATCCGCAGGAGGTCATAGGCGCACTGCCGGTAGGTCAGCTCGAGCCGGGACGGCATCCGTGAACTGGACAGATCCATGTGGGTGGTCACCACGGCCAGGGTCCGCCCGTTCCTCACCATGGGAACGGCCTCTACCCGCATGGCCATCTCGGTGGTCCAGTTCGTCTCGCCGGAGCGCTCTATTCTCTGCGATTCCCAGGCGAGTTCGACCAGCGGCTGAAGGTCCGCACGAATCCGTTCCCCCACGAAGTCGCTGTGGAATACGGTGTGCGACGTCGATGGCCGGGCATGCGCCAACGCCACATAACCACCGCCCTCGAGCGGGAACCACAGCGCCAGGTCCGCGAACGCAAGGTCCGCGACCATCTGCCAGTCCCCCACCAGGAGGTGCAGCCACTCCGCGTCGCCGGGCCCGAACCCTGCGTACTCCCGTATCGGGTCAGCGAACATTGCCATGATGTCCCTCCCGGCTCAGCGCACGATCGAACGCAGCAGGCGAAGCGCCACCGAAAGCGACGAGATGTCGTCACGCTCCAGGCGATTCACTTCGGTGAACATATTGCTGGCGCGCGTGAGCTGATCGGCGTTCTGCGCCTCCCATTTCTTGAGCCGGAGGCCGGGATCGCCGCCCCGCAGTTCACCCGAGGCTTTGAGCACCGCGACGGAGATATCGGCCACGGTCGAGTACAGGTCATCGCGCAGTGCCGCCCGGGCGAGTGCCTGCCACCGGTCGGTGCGCGGCAGCTGCGTGATCCGCTCGAGGAGGTTGTCCACCTCGAAACGGTCATAGACCGCGTAGTAGACCCTGGCGATCTCCTCCACCGGCTCGTCGACACGCCGGGTGCTGATCGCGATGTCGAGGAGCGCGAAGGATTCGAACTGCTCCGCCCAGTGCTGGCCGATTCCCTCGGGAAGCCCCCACTCCTCCGCGCGGGCGCTCCACTGTTCCACCCGGACCAGGTCGCAGCCGCGGACGTAGTCGGCAAGTTTGGCGCGAAGCGGTGCGATGAGGGGCTTGAATGCGGCGATGTCCTGTTCCACGGTGGTGCCCGGCTCCACGTGGTTCACGAACCAGCGCACCGCCCGGTCGAGGAGTCGGCGCAGGTCGAGGTGGACGGTGGACCAGTGGTCGGTCGGGAAGTCCGCCGGCAGCTCGGCCAGGGCGCGCACCGTCTCGTCGAGGTCGTAGATCTCCCGAAGCGCCACGAAGGCCTTCGCGATGCCGGCTTCCGGCACCGAGGTCTCCTCCAGAACGCGGAAGACGAAGGTGATCCCGCCGAGATTGATCATGTCGTTCGCCACCACCGTGGCGATGATCTCGCGCCGCAGCGGGTGCGTGTCCAGCACGTCGTCGAACCGTTCCACCAGCTGTCGCGGGAAGTACCGCCGCAGCGTTCCCGAGAACCACGGGTCGTCGGCCAGGGCACTCCTGGTAAGCGCCTTCGTCAACTCGATCTTGGCGTAGGCCGCCAGCACCGACAACTCCGGTGAGGTGAGGCCCTGCCCCGTCTCGAGCCGTGCATGCAGTTCCGCCGTCGTCGGCAGTGCCTCCAGTGTCCGGTCGAGGTCGGCCTTCTGCTCGAGCCAGTCCATCAGCCGCTCGAAGCTCGGGCTCCACTCCACCACGCGCTGCCGGTCATTGAGCAGCAGGACGTTCTGGTCCACGTTGTCCTTCAGGACGAGTGCGGCAACCTCGTCCGTCATCGAGGCCAGGAATTCCGGCCGCTCGGCCTCGGAGAGACGCCCGATCTTCACCATGCGGTCCACGAAGATCTTGATGTTCACTTCGTGGTCCGAGCAGTCGACGCCGGCGGAGTTGTCGATGGCATCCGTGTTGAGGACAACACCGGCCAGCGCGGCCTCGATCCTGCCCCGCTGGGTCATTCCGAGGTTTCCGCCTTCGCCGACCACCTTCACCCGCAGGTCGCCGCCGTTCACCCGGATGGCATCGTTGGCACGGTCCCCGACCTCCGCATGGGTCTCCGACTCCGCCTTGACGTAGGTTCCGATTCCGCCGTTGTACAGCAGGTCCGCGGGTGCCCGGAGGATCGCCCTCAACAGCTCGGGAGGGCTCACGCGCTCAGCCGACCCTTCGATTCCCAGGGCGGCACGGACCTCCTCGGAGACCGGCACCCACTTCGCCTGACGGGAGTAGATTCCTCCGCCGGCGCTGAGGAGCGATGCGTCGTAGTCCTCCCAGCTCGATCGTGGGAGCCCGAAGAGGCGGCGCCGTTCAGTGAAGGAAGCGGCGGCATCGGGGCTCGGGTCGAGGAAGATGTGACGGTGATCGAAGGCTGCGACCAGCCGGATATGTTCGGACAGCAGCATGCCGTTGCCGAAGACGTCGCCACTCATGTCGCCGACACCCACCACGGTGAAGGGCTGGGTCTGGGTATCGAGATCGAACTCGCTGAAGTGCCGCTTGACCGACTCCCAGGCGCCGCGGGCCGTGATACCCATGGCCTTGTGGTCGTAACCGACCGATCCGCCCGAGGCGAAAGCGTCACCGAGCCAGAAGCCGTATTCGTGGGACAACTCGTTCGCGATGTCGGAGAAGGACGCTGTCCCCTTGTCCGCTGCGACGACGAGGTAGGTGTCATCGCCGTCGTGCCTGACCACCCGCTCCGGCGGAACAACGCATTCCTGGCCGTCGGTCGTCGCGAGATTGTCGGTGATGTCCAGGAGTCCGCGGATGAACGTGCGGTAGCTGGATTGTCCCTCCGCCAGCCACGCCGCCCGGTCGATCGACGGGTCCGGCAGCTGTTTCGCGAAGAAACCGCCCTTGGCTCCGGTGGGGACGATGACGGCGTTCTTGACGGTCTGCGCCTTGACGAGGCCCAGCACCTCGGTGCGGAAGTCCTCCCGCCTGTCCGACCAGCGAAGGCCACCGCGCGCAATCTCCCCGAAACGCAGGTGGACGCCCTCCACCTGCGGAGAGTAGACCCAGATCTCGAACTTCGGTCGGGGGAATGGCGCGCCCTCGATGATCGGTGTGTTGAGCTTGAAGCTGAGGTGACGTCTGACCTGGAAGTAATTGGTGCGCAGCGTCGCCTCGATCAGGTTCGCGAAGGTGCGCAGCACGCGGTCCGCGTCAAGCGTGGGGACCTGTTCGAGGCCTGTGTCAAGCGCGTGGCGTGCGCTGTCCGTCAACTCCTGGTTGCCCTGGGCCTCGGGGTCGAAACGAGCCTCGAACAGCGCGACGAGCCCCCTGGCGACGGCGGCGTTGCGCAGGAGGGTGTCGGCGACGAAACCGTAGGAACTGGTGTTGCCCATCTGACGCATATATTTCGCATAGCTACGCAGAATGAGGACCCGGCGCCAGCCGAGCCCCTCCTGCAGGACGAGCCGGTTGAACGCGTCCGACTCGCTGTGACCCACGACCGCCGCAGCGAAGGCCTCCTTGAGGAGCGAAGCGGTAGCTTCGGGGTCGACGCCGTGCGGATACTTCAGGCCCAGGTCATACAGGTAGTACGCTTCGCCGTCGGCACGCTGGATCTCGAAGGGACGCTCGTCGAGCACCTCGAGGCCGAGATTATGGAGGAACGGCAGAATCTGGGTGAGGCTCTTGGACTCCGTCAGGTACAGCTTGAGCCGGGCGTCCTCTTCACGCTGGTCCCCAGCACTTGCCGGGACGTAGATATGCATGCCGGGAGCTCCGCCCGCCGAGCGGTCGAGCGACTCGAAACGTTCGATGTCCTCAAGTGCGTCCTCCACCTCGTAATCGACACGGTAGCTCGGCGGGAAGGCTTCAGCCCACAGGCCTGCCAACCGCTCGGCGGACTCCCTCGGGAACCGCCCGTGGGCCACCTCGGTGATTCCCTCGGACCAGGATCGTGCAGCCCGGACCAGCCGTTCCTCGAGAGCGGCGGCG
>NZ_KI914837.1:38574-41168 GCF_000520535.1 Arthrobacter sp. H41 | reverse complement strand
GAGCGGCGGCGTCGACCTCCGCCACTTCATCGCCGCGGGTCAGCCGGATGCGGAAGAACAGTCGCGCCAGCGCGGATTCGCTCATGCGCGCTTCGAAGTCGATGGAGTCAGCGTGGAAAGTGCTGCGCAATTCCTCCTCGAACCGCAGCCGGACGTTCGTGGTGTACCGGTCGCGGGGAAGATAGACGAGGGCGGACATGAAGCGGCCGTAGACGTCGGGGCGCAGGAACAGGCGGGTGCGACGGCGTTCCTGAAGCCGAAGTATGCCCAGCGCCGTCGCTACGAGGTCCTGTACGTCGATCTGGAACAGTTCGTCGCGCGGGTAGGTTTCGAGAATGGACAGGAGGTCCTTCCCGGAGTGTGAATCCGACGGGAATCCGCACCGATGGAGCACTTCCGAGACCTTGTCCCGGACGATCGGCACGTTCCGCACCGAGCCTGTGTAGGCGCTGGTGGCGAAAAGCCCGATGAACCTGCGCTCGCCGGTGACGTTCCCCTGATCGTCGAAGTTCTTGATACCGATGTAGTCGAGGTACGCGGCACGGTGGACGGTGGAGCGTGAATTCGCCTTGGTGATGACCAGCGCCCGCTTTTCCCGCGCCTTTGCCCGCCCTGCTCGAGTGAGCTGCTGTACTTGGCCGCCGCCGCCGTGGCGCATGAGGCCGAGTCCGCTTGTCTCCCGCGTGCGAAGGGCATCGACCCCGTTCTCGGTGACGAGATCGTACTCCCGGTACCCGAGGAAGGTGAAGTTTCCGCTGTCCAGCCACTGGAGCAATTCCCGGGCCTGGTGCAGGTCCGGGATGCCGGCTGCACCCTCCGTCGACGCAAGGGAAGCCTCGATGCTCCGGACCTTGCTGCGCATCGCCGGCCAGTCCTCGACGGCGGCGCGGACGTCCGAGAGGACGCCGTGCAATCCCTGCACGACGGCGGACCGCTCGGTATCGTCGGCGACCTTGCCGATCTCCACCGATATCCAGGACTCGATGGAGGCGCTCTGGTCAGCAAGGGCCACATACCGGGAGATGTCCGGCAGGGCCGCGGTATCACCGCTTGACACTCCCGCGACGGAGGGGACGCGCTGCAGGCTGTTGAGCGCATGCGTCTCCCTGCTGCGCGTGGCAACAAAAGTGGGGTGGACAACCAGGCGAATCGCGGAGTTGAGCCGCACGAGTTCGGCTGTGACCGAGTCCACGAGGAACGGCATGTCGTCAGTGACAATCAGCACCACACTCGAACCGGACTGGTCGAAGACCTCCACGACGGCCTGCCCCGGCGCACGCTTTCCCGCGAGTTCGCGGTGCCTCACCGCCCGATCCTGGAGTACCTGCCCGCTGTAGCTTCCGGCGTCCTCCGCCGCGAGGTGTTCATAGTAGTGCCCGATGAAATCCTCGGGGGTTGTGCCTGACGTGGGCTGGTCCGTGATGCTGGATCCAGACGACATGGAAAACGCCTCCAAAACGAAATTAAAGACCGCACCTTTGCGGCCTCTTACCTTGGAAGACTAACCGGCTTCCTCCAAAACTTCACTTCGTTGTCCCCTGCTCCAACCCGGCGGCGCCGCCGTTGTTCAACAGGCACATCGGCAAGTTCGGCGATGGCTGCACGCAGGGGCGACGACGGCGAGGTTTCAACAAGCGCTGAGCCTCCCAACAGCGCCTTGTCCGCAGCGGCGAAGTCGGCGGGGAGGAAAGCGGCTATGCGGTGGGAGGAGCCGAACCGGTCCCAGGCCTCCCGCAACTGGTGTTCAGGGGAACGCCCGATCGAGCTGGCACGGACCTTGTTGAATACCACTGTGGGCACCGCCGAGGGCACTGCTTCACGCAGTTCTGCGAGCGCCCGGACCAGCCTCGGCACACCGAGCGCGTCCGCCGCACCGACGGCCAGGACCGTGTCGGCAAGTTCCAGGCACCTCAGGGTTGCCCCGTTCCTTCTGGGCGCAGCGGTGTCGAAGCTCAGCTCTTCGTCGGCCTCCAGGCAGAACCCGCAGTCGATGACGGTCACCGCAGCGCTGGAGCGCGCGCTGTCCAATACCTTGGCCAGTGCCGCGGGCCGGAGTTCAGGCCAGCGGTCCGGGCGGGTGATACCGGTGAGCACGCCGAGCCGCCCGCCCTGCACTGCCACGGTGGTGATGACACGGGCGAGTTCCACCGCACCGAAGCCGCCCTGGTCTGCGAGTCTGCAGGCCTGTGCGAGG
Source organism: Arthrobacter sp. H41 (assembly GCF_000520535.1). Taxonomy (GTDB): domain Bacteria; phylum Actinomycetota; class Actinomycetes; order Actinomycetales; family Micrococcaceae; genus Arthrobacter_D. Next base: position 38,974 of record NZ_KI914837.1, on the reverse strand, counting down.
CCGGCGGACTCGTCGAAGAGACCGAGCGAGGCGGCGACGCTCGCACCGTAGGTATCCGCGTCGATGAGCAGTACTTCGGTGCCGGCCGCAGAGAGCTCCGCCGCCATGTTGACGGCGACGGTAGTCCGGCCCGGAGATCCCGCCGGACCCCATACAGCGACGATCCTTCCTCCACCCGGCGGTTCGGGTTCGGCGCTCTCCTGAGTGCGCACCGGGCGCAGCGCGGCTGCCGGGTCCGAATACCCGGTGGCGGAACTCTCCCCCGCCGGCCGGGCGGCGAGGTCCTCGACCACCAGGGACACGACGGCGGCAAGCTCCTCCGGCCGGATGGAGGACGGAGCAGAACGCACGCCGGGCTGGTCGAGGTGAGGCTGTGGCGGGCCGTCCGTGAGCACTACTA
>NZ_KI914837.1:30554-38474 GCF_000520535.1 Arthrobacter sp. H41 | reverse complement strand
GTGAGCACTACTACCCCCACCCCCGCCGCGCGAAGCCTCTCGAGGACCGTCAGGGTCAACTCACCCGCACCGGGAGCGAAAATAGCGGCGCGGGCGAGGCCACTCTGACACGCGGCCATCAGCTCCGACAGTTCCTCGCACCGGCGTACGACCGTCACCGGACCGCGCAGCTTCTCGAGGCCCGCCACGTGGTCGCCGGCGGCGGTTCCGACAGTGACGACGGGAATATTCACCGATTCCCGCCGGGATTCAGGACCACCGCGATGGCGGCCTCGTTCGACAGTGCGTCAAGGAGGGCCGGCATCGCCTGATCCTCGACGAGGACGTGGACCAGAGTCGAGGAGTTCGCGCCGAGCGCCGACTCGTTCACGGTGATTTCGGATACCTCGGCGGCTTCAAGGAGGAGGACCGGTTCCTCGAAGGCGGTTCCTTGGCCACGGAGCGAAACCCAGACATCCACTCTCGCCCCGGCGGCAGTGCCGGTGGGCAACGGATCAGTGACGCTCAATCCGACGGGCTTACGGTCGAGTTCATCGGCAGTGCCGACCGTGCCCCTCGGTACGAGCTCACCCTGCTTGATCAGGCGGGTGGCGATGGGGCTCTCCGGAAGGCCGTCCGCTGCCAGCACGTAGGACGATTCCAGGTCGCCGAGCCGCACGGGAACCACGTCGAAATCATCGGGCGCCAGGATCGATCCCACTGCGATGTCGCTCTTCGCGGCGTAGACCCCGGTGGTTCGGTCCGCGCTGCCCATCAGGGCGATGACGCCCGCGGTCGAGGCGAGGACAAGGAGAAGGCCCACCAGGAGGCGTGGATCACGCCAGGAGGGCTTCTTCAGCCTCTCCGCGTCGCCGGTCCTGCTGCCGCGTGCACTGCTCGTAGACACTGCGCTCCCCTGTTCTCTCCGCCGCGTACAAAACTAGCCCATTGAGATCGAATACACCCGAATTGTGGATAAGTGCGTTCGACGGCGGTTGGAATGACATCATTAGGACGACGTTTCATCCGGCAAAGGAAGGCGGCTGTCGTGGCTGAGAAACGGTTCCTCACCCTCGCAGACGTGGGCGAAGTCCTCAACATCAGTTCGTCCCAGACCTATGCGCTGGTGCGCTCGGGCGACCTGCCCGCCATTCAGGTGGGAGGCCGTGGCCAGTGGAGGGTGGAGGCCACGGTGCTTGAGGACTACATCAAGCAGGCCTACGAGAAGACTGCATCCTCCCTGCGTGACCCGGAGAGCATCACCAACAGCTAGCCCGAACCGGCGGAAGGGTTGGGGCAGGAGCCGGTTCCGTCAGGCGAGCGCGACCACGGCTGAGACTGCGGCGAAGGGCATGGTCAGCACGCCCAACACGTTCGAGGAACGACGCTCCTCACCCGTCGGGACCAGCGCCAATTCCAGGAAGTCCCGGCCGATCCTGTCCAGGACGCCGTCATAGCGGGCGTCCGCACTTCCTGCATACACGCTCACGGATTGCCTGTCCCGGCTCAGGGTGCGAAGCGCGGAGGCAAGTCCAAGTCTTGCGTGCACCCGCGTGGGCGCCGCTCCGACGGCCCGGCTCAATCCCTGGACAACCTGGACTGCGGCGAGCGGTATCAGAACCGAACGGGCACCGGAGCGCATGACGAGCCATTCCGAACCGACGTGCGAGATGCAGCCAGTGAAATCCTGCCCGCCGGCAACCCTTACCGTCACGTCGCTACTGCCCTGACCTGCGAGGCGGGCAGTCAGAGCGATGCGCCCCTGCTCACTCCGGAAGAGGGTGGCTGCCTCCTCCTCGGACGCGGCCTGGAGGGCAGCAGCGAACTGTAACTCCATGTCATCGAACAGGGCAGCCCAGCGCATGCGGGAAGCCTATGGCCGACCACCGGGCTCCGTCAACGCAATGATTCCACTACAAATCGATTCAACCTAGACAAAACAAATCAAACTGCATCAAACTGGTTCAAAACCGGATCGAGGGAGGCCGCAGTGAAAGCAGTTACAGCGGATACGGCATGCGGCACTGCGGCGCTGGCGGGAGGCGTGCTCCTGTGGTGGTCCGGCGCACTCATCGCCAGCAATGCGTCGTCCCGTTCCGCAGCAGGCATCGAGGAGATACTCGGAATCGGCTGTTCGGCAGCCGGCATCGGCGCCGTTATCTGGTGGGTATTCGCGGCGGCAGCGGCGGTAATGGCACAACTCCTGGCGACTACCGGGCACCGGCACGCCGCTTCGATTGCCGCCCGCTTTTCCCCTGCCTGTATGAGGCGCCTTGCGGCAGCGGCACTGGGGATGAACCTGCTGGCCGTTCCGGCGATGGCAAGTGCAGCACCGGCCTTTCCGTCCAGCAGCACGTCGCAAGAGGCGGAGACCGCCGAGCCCGGAGGAAGCACCTCCTGGAGCCTGACGGCGGACGAGGCCGCGGACGCCATCCCAGGGGAGATGCCCGGCCAGGTCGACGCCGCGCCGTCCTGGAAGCCCCTACCGTCACCGTCCACCGGCGGACTGGTGCTCCGCACCGATACCGCGCGCACTCCCGACACCGTCGCCACGGGAGCCGTCGAGGTCATCGTGAAACCGGGCGACTCACTGTGGACCATCGCGGCGGCCCACCTCGGTGCGTTCGCCACCGATCTCGAGGTGGCAGCAGCCTGGCCCACCTGGTACCGGGAGAACAGGGAAGGTATCGGAGAGGATCCCTCCTTGCTCTTCCCGGGCCAGATCCTTCGGATTCCCCCCGCACCCTGAATCGCCAGCGAAAGGAACAAACAATGTCAGTCATGGCCCGCCTGCAACCCCTTGACGCCGTGGACCTCGCCGCCGTAAGCGGCGGACCGAGGCCGGTACTCCGGGGTGTGGCCCGGCAATCCCGCCAGCGCACGGAATCCGTCGTCGCTCTCCCTGCAGCGCCTCCAGCACCGGTAGCCGAGGATGCAACTACTGATGATCATTCCCTCGATGCGCGCGTCTCCGGGATCGCGCGCTCAGTAGCCCAGGGCGCTCTCGAGGTCCTTGGAGGAGCGCGCCCCCTGCAGCAGATGGCGAAGTGGCTGGATCCGGACAGCTACGAACGCCTTCAGCTCCGGGCCAACCTCATCCGCTGCATCTCCGCGGAACGAAGTGGAACGGGACTGCCGGGACAGGCGCCGGCGTTCCGGGTACACCGGAACGTCGTCGTCCGCTCGGTCCGGGTGTGCTGCGTCAAACCCGCCGCCTACGAGGCTGCGGTAGTGGTCTTCGACCAGAAGAGGGTCCGCGCCGTTGCCCTTCGCATTGAACAACGACGCGGGACGTGGAGGGTCACCGCACTCGAGATCGGGTAGGGACCTACCCTTTCCTCCGCCTGGCGGCGGCCTGCTGGCCATCCTTGGCCCCGCCCTTCGTTCCGATGGCCGGCTTCTCGGCCCCTTGGCGCTCGACGTGGGTTTCGGCCTCGCCCTGCGCATTCGGGGCGGAGAAGTTCAGGCTTGCCGGCCGTGCAGGAGCATCGAGCCCGGCGGCCTTGATGGTCGGCGACTGGACAAGTCCCCGGGCATCCTTCACACCCGGCAGACCGGTTGTTGCGGGCGCGCTCACCTCGACGTCGAGATTGAACAGGTACCCGATGCTTTCTTCCCGGATAGCTTCCATCATCGCCTGGAAGAGCACGAAGCCCTCCCGCTGGTACTCGACGAGCGGATCCCTCTGGGCCATGGCGCGCAGCCCGATTCCTTCCTTGAGGTAGTCCATCTCGTAGAGATGCTCCTGCCACTTCCGCCCGATCACGGAAAGCACCACCCTGCGCTCGAGCTCGCGCATGGTCTGCTCGCCGAGCGCCTGCTCCCTCGCCTCGTAGGCCAGCTTCGCATCGGAAAGAATTTCAGCGTGCAGGAAGTCGCGGGTGATCTTCGACGTGCCGCCGGCTTCCTCGACCACCTCATCGATGGTCAGGGTGATCGGGTACAGGGTCTTGAGGTTGGTCCAGAGCAGTTCGTAGTCCCAGTCGTCACCGTGGCCCTGGGCCGTGGCTTCGTCGACCATCGCCGTCACCACGTCCTCCAGGAAGTAGCCGACCTTCTCCTGGAGGTCGCCGCCCTCGAGGATCCTCCGGCGGTCACCGTAAATGGCCTCGCGCTGGCGATTCAGGACGTCGTCGTACTTCAGGACGTTCTTGCGCTGTTCCGCGTTCCTGCCCTCGACCTGCCCCTGGGCACTTTCGATGGCCTTCGACACGAGCTTCGACTCGAGCGCAACGTCGTCGGGCATGGTCGCGCCGTTCATGATGCGCTGGGCGCCGCCGGAGTTGAAGAGCCGCATCAGGTCGTCCGTCAGCGACAGGTAGAACCGCGACCGTCCCGGGTCGCCCTGCCTGCCCGAGCGCCCACGCAGCTGGTTGTCGATGCGGCGTGACTCATGCCGCTCGGTGCCCAGGACGTAGAGTCCGCCCAGCTCCCGGACCTCTTCCTGCTCAGCCTCTACGGCGTGCCTGGCGGCTTCGATGGCTGCGGTCCACTGAGCCTCGTATTCCTCGGCGTTCTCGGCGGGATCAAGGCCCCGCTTCTCGAGCTCCGCCACCGCATTGAATTCCGCGTTGCCACCCAGCATGATGTCGGTCCCGCGGCCGGCCATGTTGGTGGCCACCGTGACGGCCCCCTTGCGGCCGGCCTGGGCCACGATGGCGGCTTCCCGTGCGTGGTTCTTGGCGTTGAGCACCTCATGGCGCACGCCGGCCTTCGCAAGCTGCTTGGACAGGTACTCGCTCTTCTCGACGCTGGTGGTACCCACCAGGACCGGCTGTCCACTCTCGTGCCGCTCGACGATGTCCTTGACGACGGCGTCGAACTTCGCGACCTCGTTCTTGTAGATGAGGTCGGACAGGTCCTTGCGCGCCATCTCACGGTTGGTGGGAATGGGGACGACGCCGAGCTTGTAGGTGGACATGAACTCCGCGGCTTCGGTCTCCGCGGTGCCGGTCATTCCGGAAAGCCTGTCGTACAGGCGGAAGTAGTTCTGCAGCGTGACGGTGGCCAGGGTCTGGTTCTCGGCCTTGATCTCGACGCCTTCCTTGGCCTCGATCGCCTGATGCATTCCCTCGTTGTACCGCCGGCCCGCGAGGATGCGCCCGGTGTGCTCGTCGACGATCATCACTTCACCGTTGAGGACCACATAGTCCTTGTCGCGCTTGAAGAGTTCCTTGGCCTTGATGGCGTTGTTGAGGAAGCCGATGAGCGGCGTGTTGGCGGACTCGTAGAGGTTCTCAATGCCGAGGTAGTCCTCGACCTTCTCAATACCGTCCTCCAGCACCCCGACTGTGCGCTTCTTCTCATCCACCTCGTAGTCATCATCGATCGTGAGGCGTTTGACGACCTTGGCGAATTCGTTGTACCAGCGGTTCACGTCCCCGGAGGCCTGCCCGCTGATGATCAGGGGTGTCCGCGCCTCGTCGATCAGGATGGAATCGACCTCGTCGACAATCGCGAAGTTGTGACCGCGCTGCACCAGCTCACTCGCGCTCCAGGCCATGTTGTCCCGGAGGTAATCGAATCCGAACTCGTTGTTCGTCCCGTAGGTGATGTCCGCGGCGTATTGCTCGCGGCGCGTCGCGGGGTCCTGCTTGGACAGGATGCAGCCGCTCGTCAGTCCAAGGAAACGGAAGACGCGCCCCATCAGGTCCGACTGGTATTCGGCAAGATAGTCATTGACGGTGACGATGTGGACGCCATTGCCGGTCAGTGCGTTGAGGTAGGCCGGGGCCGTCGCGACGAGCGTCTTGCCCTCACCGGTCTTCATTTCGGCGATATTGCCCAGGTGCAGGGCCGCCCCGCCCATCAGCTGGACGTCGAAGTGCCGCAACCCGAGGGTTCTGCTGGAGGCTTCGCGGACGGCGGCGAACGCTTCGGGAAGCAACGCATCGAGCGACTCCCCCTCCTCATGGCGCTTCTTCAGCCGGTCGGTTTCTCCGCGCAGCTCCGCGTCGGAAAGTTCGCGGAACTCGTCCTCGAGAACATTTATCGCATCAGCGTAGTTCCGGAGTTTCTTCAGTGTCTTCTTATCGCCGGTACGGAGAACACGTTCAAGAAGTGATGGCACTGGTTTTCGCTCCCAATCTAAGGCTGCCCAAATATGGCGTGTTCAGTCTACGTGCTAGACGCCTACTCTCCCGTTTCAGTTCCCGGCAGTCGCCTGAGCCGTGTCGACTGCAGCCCGCAAAGCAGCGGCGAGATTGCCGGATTCCCCGACCACCACGTCCCCCAGTCCCAACCAGACGGCCATCAGCAGCAGCTCCCCGGCCAGCTCCGCGGCAGTATCGGCGGGTGCTTCGGGCTCGGCATGGGATGCCCTCACCAGCAGCCTTCCGGAGCTGCGGTCGGCCTTGAGGTCCACCCGCGCGGCCATGGTCTCCCGAAGGAGGAAGGGCAACACATAGTAGCCATAGCGGCGCTTCGGGGCCGGCGTGTAGATCTCGATACGGTAGTGGAAGCCGAAGAGCGACTGCAGCCGGCCGCGCTCGAACACCATGGAGTCGAAGGGACTGAGCAGTGCCCTGCCCTCCGCGCGCCGGGGCAGAACCGCCGAAGACGAGACGAAGAGGGGCTTGTTCCACCCGTCCACCTCCACGGCCCGAACGATGCCCCGGGCCTCGAGGGAACGGATCGCCTCCGTCGTCTCCCGGACAGGGGTCCGGAAGTAGTCGGCGATGCACCGCGCGGACCCGATGCCGAGGGCGCCGGAGGCCCGTTCGGCAAGGACGTGCAGGGCGTCCTGCGCGGGGACGCAGGTGTCGGCAAGGGCCGGACGAGGCAGCACCGATCGTACCGGCCCGTACAGCCGCTCGAACTGGGGGCTTCGCCCCGCTGCGCCGATCTCCCCCCGGCCGAAGAGATCCTCCAGCACCCGTTTCACTGCGCTCCAGTTCCATCCCCAACCGTCGGTCGAACGGATCTCCTCATGGCCCAGTTCCCGCTGGATCTGGGTTGCGGTGAGTGCAGGGCCGGAGTCGAGAAGTTCGAGTACCCTCGGCTCGAGGTGGTTGCGAAGCTCCTGGTCCATTCGCGACGCGCCCATCCAGGTGCGCCGCTGCCACGGGCGGAGGTAGGGAAAAAGCTCGGGGTCGATGAAGCTTGCTTCGTGGGCCCAGTACTCCACCAGGCGGCGCGGGTGTCTGGTCGACAGCCGATCGAGCACTGCTGGGTCGTAGCTGCCCACACGAGAGAGCACCGGCAGGTAGTGGGACCTCGAAAGAACGTTCACTGAATCGATCTGGAGCAATTGAAGCCGGCGTACGATCCGGGAAACCGCCGCCGGGGAAGCCGGCCCTTCCGGACGAACCCTCGCGAGACCCTGGGCATTCAGGGCGATCCGCCTCGCCTGCGAGAGACTCAGGCGGACGGTCACCGGATCGAGCCTTTCTCCGCACACGCCGTGCGCGGAGAAAGGCTCCCCGGCCGAAGAGATCCTCCAGCACCCGTTTCACTGCGCTCCAGTTCCATCCCCAACCGTCGGTCGAACGGATCTCCTCATGGCCCAGTTCCCGCTGGATCTGGGTTGCGGTGAGTGCAGGGCCGGAGTCGAGAAGTTCGAGTACCCTCGGCTCGAGGTGGTTGCGAAGCTCCTGGTCCATTCGCGACGCGCCCATCCAGGTGCGCCGCTGCCACGGGCGGAGGTAGGGAAAAAGCTCGGGGTCGATGAAGCTTGCTTCGTGGGCCCAGTACTCCACCAGGCGGCGCGGGTGTCTGGTCGACAGCCGATCGAGCACTGCTGGGTCGTAGCTGCCCACACGAGAGAGCACCGGCAGGTAGTGGGACCTCGAAAGAACGTTCACTGAATCGATCTGGAGCAATTGAAGCCGGCGTACGATCCGGGAAACCGCCGCCGGGGAAGCCGGCCCTTCCGGACGAACCCTCGCGAGACCCTGGGCATTCAGGGCGATCCGCCTCGCCTGCGAGAGACTCAGGCGGACG
>NZ_KI914837.1:28922-30454 GCF_000520535.1 Arthrobacter sp. H41 | reverse complement strand
CGGTTCATCAGGCTGAGGCAACCGCTTCCGTGGCGCGGTAGGCCAGCACTTCCTCGCGGGGTTCCTCGGTCCCTTCGGCGCATTTCGCATCGAGCGTGATGACGCCGTAGGTCCACGCCTGCCTGCGGTAGACGACTGAGGGGGCTCCTGTGGCCGAATCGACGAACAGGTAGAAGTCGTGGCCCACGAGCTCCATGTTGTCCACTGCATCATCGAGCGTCATCGGCGCCCCGGAAAATACCTTCCGGCGGATCAGTACCGGCGAGTCCCCGGCCGGGAGATCATCCGGCGACTCATAGGCGTCTGCGGGAGCCGAAGCGGTGGCAGGCGGCGCGGCTTCCTCGGCCCGGGTCTCCAGGTAGAGCGGCTGTCCCGCGCTTGCAGGCTCCAGATCCGCGGTCGCCTCGCGGACAGCGACGGGTGTGTGGCGGCCGTGGTGGATCTTCCTGCGATCCCGCGCCCTGCGCAGGCGCTCGAGAAGCTTGTTGTAGGCGAGGTCGAAAGCGGCGAACTTGTCAGCTGCGGATGCCTCGGCACGGACTACCGGACCCCTGCACATCACGGTGAGTTCGACGGTCAAAGAGGTATCCGCCATGCGGGCGCTCAACTCCTTGGTGATCTTTGCATCCACCCTCTGGACCTTGTCTCCGAGCTGCTCGATCTTGTCGAGCTTTTCCGTCGCGTACTCGCGGAACCGGTCGGATACTTCCAAGTTTCGACCATTGATCACAAATTCCATGGTGCCCTCCACATCGCTAAGGTGATGCAACACCGGCCGGAACGGAGCTGCTGGCCGGTGTCGATGAGTAACGCTCGTCATCGTGCTACCCATACTTCACGGTAGTTCACCCCGGTTCTTTATTCATCCCTGACTGGCCCGTTTTTTCTTCTGATGCGGAAGGAGCCTGCTTCGTGGCAGCGGGTGGACGCGCAGCCGCGATGACGGCGGCGCCCGCCACCTCGGCACCGGCCGCACGGAGCGCCCGTGTCACCTCCGCCACCGTGGAACCGGTGGTGAGGACATCGTCGATCACGAGGCAGACCCTGCCCGCCACCCGGGCACGAGCCCCGGATGAAACCACCATCGAGCCCGCTACCTGACGCTGCCGGCCTCGCCGGCCGAGCCCTTTCTGGCCGCCGGCGCCTTTCCTGCGCACAGGTGCAGCGACGAAGAGCACTACCCTGTCCGGCAGTGGGCGGTCGCCCGTGACCTGCCAGCTAGACGCCTGGCCGACGGCGGCGAAGACGCGCGTGCCGGCTGGAAGCTCGCCGCGTTTCGCCAGGCCCTGCAGCACAAGGCGGAGCGGGTCATAGCCGCGCCGCCGAAGGGAGGCCCGCCGCCCGGGAACAGGCACGAGAAGGTAATCGCAGGTAGCCGGTTCCCCTTGTGCCGCTGCGCACGCGGCATGCAGCGCGCCCACCAACGCCGCGGCGAGTGGGCGCTCAAGGTCGGTGTGGCCGTGGTTCTTGAAAGCGAGCACCGTGGCGGCAACGGACCCGGCGTAGACTCCCGCCGCTATGACCGGCAGGGG
>NZ_KI914837.1:24852-28822 GCF_000520535.1 Arthrobacter sp. H41 | reverse complement strand
CCGCCGCTATGACCGGCAGGGGAACGAAGCCCTGGAGTCCGCTCCGGACGGGATCCGGCTGCCGACCAGCACGCCGGAACTCGAGGTATCCGGGCAGGGACTCCGCGCCGGCTTCGGCTCGGAACGGCCGAACGGTGGCTCGCCGGAACTCCTCGAGGCAGGCGCTGCACAGGGAGTGGTCCCAGGCACCGCATCGAACGCACGCCGTGGGAAAGATCAGCGACCAGAAGCTCCCTGCCGCCCCGGCGAACAACTGCCAGGCCGGCATCAGCACAAGCCGGTCCGCTGCTTTGAGGATTCCTGCCTTGAGGATTCCTGCCTTGAGGACTCCTGCCTTGAGCACCGCCGCCGGAACCATGGCTCAAGGATCGCAGGCCAATCGAATAGTCCGGAAGAAGGCGGTTCGTCCATGTGGACAAGCACATCTCCGCCAGCGCAGCGCTCGGATCGGCTGCGGCAAGCCCGGATGGGCTGAGGCGGAATCAGGCGTACGCCGCGTCAGCCGGGGAAGGCAGGATCCTGGACGTTCTGCGCGTCCTCGGTCCACGCGCTTCCCAGCCGCTGCAGCAGCAGGTCGCCGACCTGGGCGTAGAAGGCATCTTCGACGTTGCTGCCCGCACTGATGTTGACGACGCCGGTGAGTGGGTTCATCAGTTCACTCGACCCGCTGAGTTCGTGGATCACCGGAACGGACGTGGCTGCCGCGGAGGTGCCGGATGCAACGATCGTCGTGTCTCCGGCCCATTTGGCTGTGCCGATGTCCCCTTCAATCGTCAACGGTAACGGGGCATTGAAGGACTGCGGCACGAACTGGGCAGACCGTGTGATACCGGCAAGGAGCACCTCCGTCACTCCTGCCCGCTCGGTGACCAGGAGGGCACGGGCACCGTCCCGGGAGATCCTCAGCTCCCGTACGATGCGGTCGGCGAGCCACGGCGCCGAAACGACGACGGCGTTGGCGGTCGTCCCACCCGGAGGGACGGCGACGATCTCGCTTCCCTGGCCGGAGGCACCACCCGGGGCAGCCCGTGCCGTCCACACCCAGTTGCCCGGATCGAAGCTCGGCGCAGTCAACGCCGTTCCTTCGGCGGCAAGGCGCACTTCGCTGCCCGGGGCAGTAGCGAGCAGCCTGGTCCCGTCCCCGGACAGGAACGCATAGTTGCTGCCCGACACGGAGGTCGCCGGGTCTTTCGGGCTATAGGAAGCGACGGACGGGAAATTATCGATGGGCACCACTGCCCCGTTCCGGAGGGTCACGAGTTCGTTGGCGGATACCGCCACCTGCTCGTTGCCCACCGGAGGGTTGAGCACCGGCACCACGAGGTCCTCTTCGGGCTCGTCCAGCGGAATGGGCTGCCCGGCAGTCATCTCCACACTGGTGACGTCGTTCAAACCGACGAGATTCGTCTGCAGTTGCTGCTGCATCTGTTCCAGCCGGAGTTCGGTGGCGTCCTGTAGTACCTCCTCGGACAGTTCGACCGATGCCACGCCGGACCGGATCGGCACTGATTCGCGGGCGAGGGTCACTCCCTCGGGAAACGCGCTCGTGACGGAACCCTGGAGGTACGGGGCGGGGCCGGCGAGCATGGCCTGGACGATGCGCGCCGTCACTCCTGTCCGCCGGACGAACCAGCGGACATCCGGCACCCAGTACAGGTAGTTGCTGCTGTAGAAATACAGGGTGTGGGAGATCGTCAGGGCGCGCGCGTTGCTCTCGGTGATCAGAATGCCGTCAGGGATCTCGCTGATCCTCCACTGCCCGTTGATCCGGACCATCTCGGCGGTGATGGTTTCGCTTGAGGGCAGGAGCGTGTTGGTCCGTACGCCCTGCTCGTCGATGGTGCCGGTGGTCTCGAGCTGGATCAGGTAGGGGCCCTCCTCCTCGTCGCCCCGCTGGACGATTCGTGGATCCGCGCGGAAGATGACGATCCGGTCCTCCGGTTGCCAGGAGGCGGCAAGGTCGGGGGCCAAGTACTGCCGGGCCACGCTGTAACCATCCCCGGCGCCGGTACCCGCAGTGATGAAATCCTGCAGTATCCGTTCGGGGGCCGCGCCTTCGGAGGGACCCTCGGGCGAGAACTCCTGCGCGGAAATGCCTTCGTCCTCCACCGCTGCGGTTATGGTGCTCACCGGGCCGCTCCGTGGGATGGCCGAGCAGCCGGCGATCGAGAGCACGACGGCGAGCACCGCGGCGAGCACCATGGCCGACGCACCCTGCCGGGAGGGCCTGTCAGGAAAATTCATTGGTCTCCTCCTCAGGGACACTACGGCCTGCCGGAACCTCGATCGGAGCAGCCGACGGCTTCTCGCCCGACGGCGCCACGCCCGGGAGGGTCACGCCCGGGAGCGCTTCAACCGACGGGACCTCACCCGACGGGACCTCACCCGGAGGGATTCCCCCGCGCGGCGGCAGCGGCAATGGTGATACGTTCACTTCGCTCCCCTGGCGCCTGGGTAGGGTCAGCCGGAAACAGGAGCCGTCGCCCGGCGCCCCCCAGGCCTGGAGCCAGGCCCCGTGGAGCCGTGCATCCTCGACGGCGATGGAGAGCCCGAGGCCGCTACCACCGGTGGTCCGGGCCCGGGCAGGGTCGGCCCGCCAGAATCGATCGAACACCCGGGACGCCTCCGTCGGCGTCATCCCGATCCCGTGATCCCGAACTGCCACGGCAACGGCATCGGGCCCTGATGCTATGTGGATGTCGATCGGTTCCCCTTCACCGTGCTCGAGCGCGTTGACCAGGAGGTTCCGCAGGATGCGGTCGATCCTCCGCGAATCCACTTCCACCACGCAACTGGTTTCCGCGGACACGATCGTAATCACGGACCCGGAGGCGTCGGCGAGCGGCTCCGTTCCGGCGATCACATGCCGGACGATCTGGAAGATATCGGCCGGCTCCGGCTCGAGCACTGCCGCGCCGGCGTCGAACCGGGAAATCTCCAGCAGGTCCGCGAGCAGGGACTGGAACCGCTCCACCTGGTCGAACAGGATCTCGGCCGACCGCTTGTTGACCGGATCGAATTCGCGGCGCGCATCGAAAAGAACCTCGGCAGCCATCCGCACCGTCGTCAGGGGGGTCCGCAGCTCATGGGAGACGTCCGAGACGAAACGCTGCTGCATCTGGGACAGCTGGGCCAGCTGGGTGATCTGGTCCTGGAGGTTGGCGGCCATCCGGTTGAAGGAAGCACCGAGCCGCGCCACCTCGTCCTCGCCGCGCACGTCCATCCGCTCCTGCAGGTGGCCCGCTGCAAGCTTCTCCGACACGAAGGCCGCGTGGCTGACCGGACGCACCACGCTGCGGGTCACGAACCAGGCCACAGCACCGACGATTCCCAGCAGGACGGTGCCTGCAGCCCACAGCACCCGGTGAATGTCGTCGAGGGTTCCCTGCATGGAGGAGAGGTCGTAGTAGATGTACAGCGCATACTCGGTGCGGTCGGGCGGCAGCGTGACCTTCGTTCCGAACGCCACCCCCGGCGCATTCCGCCGACCCGACTGCTGTGATACCGGGATCTCGATGGGCGCCCAGTACTGGTCGTCGCCCGCAATGATGGCGTCGGTCATCTCCTGGGGGATGAGCGCCGAAGCGGCAGCGCCTTCGACGCTCGCGCGCGGCGGCACGAAGTAGCCCTGCTGGCCGGGTAGCGGCGTCAGGAGCCACTGACGGGGAGCGTCAGCACCGGTGCCGGTGAGTCCTGTCAACGTGTCGAGGGCGAGCCGGTCCGTGGTTTCCCTATCGGTCGCCGGGGTCTCACTGAACACCGTCTTGACGTCCGCCAGCGCGTTCGTCGATTCTTCCTGGAACTGCCCGAACCGCTCCACGTACAGGGCGCTGGCCACCCGGTTGGAAAGGAATCCCCCGACGACGGCGAACGCGACGGAGGTCAGCAGGATCGTCGCGACGACGGTACGGAACTGCAGCGACCTCCGCCAGCGGCGTGCGACGGAGGCGCCGCCGGTCCGGAACGGCTC
>NZ_KI914837.1:23898-24752 GCF_000520535.1 Arthrobacter sp. H41 | reverse complement strand
GCCGGGTCCGGGCGGGACGTTGCGCTGGATCCGCCGACGTGCTCAAACTATCCTTGACCCGCCTTGTACCCGACGCCGCGCACGGTCAGCACGATCTCGGGCGCTTCCGGGTCCCGCTCGATCTTGGAGCGCAGCCTCTGGACGTGGACATTGACCAGCCGCGTGTCCGCCGCGTGCCGGTAGCCCCACACCTGCTCGAGCAGCAGTTCCCGGGTGAAGACCTGCCAAGGCTTCCGTGCGAGCGCTACCAGGAGGTCGAATTCGAGCGGCGTGAGAGAAACACGGACACCTGCGCGGGTCACCGAGTGCCCGGCGACGTCGATGCTGACGTCGCCGATCTTCAGCGTCTCGGGTGCCTTCAGGTCCCCCGGGCGTAGCCGCGCACGCACGCGGGCCACGAGCTCGGCCGGTTTGAACGGCTTGGGAACGTAGTCGTCGGCACCGGATTCAAGCCCACGCACGACGTCGGACGTGTCGGATTTCGCGGTCAGCATCACGATGGGCAGATCCGACTCGCTGCGGATCTGCCGGCAGACCTCGATCCCGTCCAGCCCCGGCAGCATGAGATCGAGCAGGACCAGGTCGGGTTGGGTGGCCTTGAAGATGCCGAGTGCCGCGGCCCCGTCCGCGCAGAAGACGGGATCGAAGCCGTCGTTGCGCAGCACAATCCCTATCATCTCGGACAGGGCTTCGTCGTCATCAATCACCAGGATTCGAGCCTTCATAGCTCAATAGTCTCCCATCGAGGCCGCAATGTCCCATCGGCCCGATGCCCAGCGCGCCGCGGAAGCCGGTGTGATGGACAGAGGGATGGATGGAGGAACCCACGGAGGAACCCACGGGGGGCGGGCCGC
>NZ_KI914837.1:13396-23798 GCF_000520535.1 Arthrobacter sp. H41 | reverse complement strand
GGTCCGCCGATCCATTCCCGCAGAATACGGGGCTGAAACTATAGTTCAAGATGACAGTGGTAGGCGGCGCTCGTTTCCAGGGGGACATCATGGGTAATCATCCGCAGGACGGCCCTCCCGAGGACGCCGCCTGGCACCCTCCTGGCGCACTGCCGTCGCCGGCCGGAGGACCGGATACGGGCCGGATCCCCCGCCCGGGCGGGAACACCGGTCCCACGGACCAGCCCTACGAACCTCCGTCCGTCCCTGCAAACCAGCCCTACGAACCTCCGTCCGTCCCTGCAAACCAGTGGGGGCAACCGCCGCAGTGGCGTGGCTACGGGCCCCCGCAGAACGGGCAGAACTGGCAGAACGGGATGTACCTCGCTCCCCCGAAGCCGGGAGTGATTCCGCTGCGTCCCCTCGGCCTGGGGGAAATGCTCGACGGCGCCTTCCAGGCCTGTCGGCGGAATCCCCTGGCCACCTTCGGCAGCGCGATCCTCTTCCAGGCGGTCGTGACCGTGGTGACGGTGCTGATGACCTCGGGATTGTTCGCGGCACTCGACCAGTTGGACCCCGAAACCGCCTCCACCGAGGATCTCGGCGGGTTCTTCGCGACGCTCGCATCCTTCACATCGGTCATCACCGTGATGTCCGCAGCCGGGCTGCTGATCCTTCAGGGGGTCCTCGTGATTCCCGTGGCGCGAGCGGTCCTCAACCAGAGGACCGGCTTCAGCCTGATGTGGAAGCTGGCGGGCAGGAGGATTCTGCCGCTGGTCCTGCTCGGACTGCTGCTCGCCGTCGGAACCGCCGTCGTGCTCGGAGTCTTCGTCCTGATTTCGGTGGGACTCGCCGTCGCTCTGGAGGCTGCATCGCTGTGGATCATTCTTCCGCTGTTCCTCGGCGTGGTCGCCCTGGGAATCTGGCTCGGCATCAAATTGGTGGTGGCGCCCGCTGCCCTCATGCTCGAAGGCACCGGCCCGTTCGCCTCCCTCCGACGCTCCTGGGTGCTGACGCGCCGCAACTGGTGGAGGACGTTCGGCATCGTCGTCCTGACCAGCATCATCGTGACGATCATCGCCTCGGTCATTTCCGCTCCGCTGGCGTTCCTCCTCCCGCTGTTCTTCAGCTTCAGCGATTCCCCACTGGCGATGGGTGCGGACTTCTCCAGCTCGCTGCCCCTCCTGCTGGTCACCCAGGGCATCACCGCGTTCTTCACCGCCATCGGCTACGCCTTCCAGGCCGGTGTCACCGCGCTGCTCTACATCGACCTGCGGATCCGTCGCGAAGGGTTCGACGTCGTCCTGATGAAGGAGCACGAGCAGTCCGGAGGCATCCCCAGCGATGCCCTACCGGGCACGTCGGTGCATTTCGGCCATGGATCCGGTGGACCGAGGACGGGAAGACCCTGATGGCCGACCTGCCCCCTTCGGACCTCCTTCCCGATGCCGATGAGGCGCAGGGGCTTCTCGAGGAGGAACTCGCGAAGCCCGTCTACCAGGAAGCCCAGCCGACCCTGCTGGAGCGGCTGATCACCAGTGTGCTGGACTGGTTGGAGGCAAGCTTCTCGTCCTTGAGGGGGCTCGACGCCGGTACGGGCACTATCGTGCTGGCTGTGGGCGCGGCCGTGCTGATCCTCATCGCCGGGGTGCTGGTCCGGCCGCGCCTCAATGCGCGTCGCGCGTCCACGGGATCCGGCGTCTTCCACGGAAGTCCAGCCCGAACCGCGGCGGCGCACAGGGCGCGCGCCGAGGCGGCCGCGGCGGCCGGGAACTGGGACGAGGCCCTGACCGAGAGGCTACGGGCCATCATCCGGTCGGCTGAGGAACGGGTTGTCCTCGACAGCCGGCCCGGGCGGACCGCCTCCGAGGCGGCGCTCCAGCTCGGAAACGCTTTTCCCCGCTCCTCCCCGGAGATCGAGTGGCTGGCGAACCGCTTCAATGAGGTGCACTACGGTCACCTCCGTGCGTCGGCCGAGGACCAGCAGCGTGCAGCGGGCCTCGATAGCCTGCTTGAAGATCTGCGTCCTTCGCCGGCACCCGCTCCGGCAGTTCCGGCGGCTCCTCGATGAGCAGCCCGGCACAGCCTCCCACCGCTACAGTCCACCCATCCCCCGTTTCGCAGGGAGCTCCCCGAATGGATGCCGAGGCCCGTGCCGGCGGTGGGGCGCGCGCAGCGGAAGTGATGGGGAACGGCGGCACCGTCCTCGACACGGCCCGTCGCCGGTTCCGGCGCGCACTGCCGTACCTTCTGCTCGCACTGGTGGTTGCCGCCGTCGTCGTGCTGACCGTCCTCACGCGATCCGAGGAGGATACCCGCCCGCTGTCCCCGGGCAATGCGTCACCCGGCGGGTCGCGCGCCCTCGTCCAGGTACTCCAGGACCAGGGTGTCGAGGTGATTCGGCCGGGTTCCTACGCGGAAGCGCGTGAGAGCCTGTCGGAGGGCGCCACCCTCTTCCTCTCCGACCCCGACAGCTGGCTCAACGACGATCAACTCGCTGGGCTGGCCGGCGCGTCGGCCCGCACCGTGCTCGCCGCACCGACGGAGGACCAGCTGGACGTCCTCGCCCCCGCCATCAGCACCGTCGGGCCCCTGCCGGAGGAACCGGACACGGTCCGGGCGCAGTGCGACGACGACGCCGCCCGCGCCGCCGGCAGCATCACCAGCGGCGGAAGCGGCTATTCGGGGCCCGCCGAGTGCTTTCCGGCCTCCTCGATGATCGACGACAGCGCCGGCGGATCCTACGTCACGACAGCGAACCAGGACACGGCCGTGATCGGGAACATGGACGTCCTCACCAATGGGGAAATTTCCAGTGCGGGCAACGCCGCTCTGGCACTGCGGGCGCTCGGCAGCGAGCCGGTCCTTGTCTGGTACCTGCCCACCACCGCTGATCTGGCAACCACCGGCACCCCCGTCGATGCCCGGAACCTGCTCCCGAACTGGATCAATCCGCTCATGGTGTGGCTCCTGATCTGCTCGGGAATAGCGATGCTCTGGCGCGGACGGCGTCTCGGCCCACTGGCAACCGAGCCGCTCCCCGTCGTCGTCCGCGCCGCTGAGACGGCGGAGGGCCGCGCGAGGCTGTACCAGGACTCGAAATCGGTGCAGCATGCAGCGGCGAACCTGCGGGCGGCGACCCTGAGCCGGCTGGCGGTGCGCCTGCGATTGCCGCGTTCGAGCACGCGCAGCGAGATCATCGACGCCGCAGCGGTTCGCACCGGGCGTCCACAGCCCGACCTGGCGCGGATCATCGACCGCATTCCGGACGCCAACCGGGAACTCGTGCAGTTCTCACAGGAACTTCTCGATCTTGAAAAGGAGATCAACCAGCAATGAACCCGAACAACGGACTCCAGCAGGAACACGCCCCGCCCCTGGACATCGAACCGGCCCGCCGAGCGCTGCTCGACGTCCGGACCGAGGTGGGAAAGGCCATCGTGGGCCAGGATGCCGCCGTCACTGGTCTCCTGATCGCACTCCTCTCGGATGGGCATGTCCTCCTCGAGGGGGTGCCGGGCGTCGCGAAGACCCTGCTGGTGAGGACGCTTTCCACGGCGCTGAGCCTTGAAACGAAGCGCGTCCAGTTCACACCCGACCTCATGCCGGGTGACATCACGGGGTCGCTGATCTACGAGGCGCGGACATCCGAATTCACCTTCCGGGAGGGGCCCGTCTTCACCAACATCCTGCTCGCGGACGAAATCAACCGGACGCCGCCCAAGACGCAGGCCGCGCTGCTCGAGGCCATGGAGGAGCGCCAGGTATCGGTGGACGGAGTGTCACGGGCGCTTCCTACGCCGTTCATCGTCGCCGCGACGCAGAACCCCGTGGAATATGAGGGCACCTATCCCCTGCCCGAAGCGCAGCTGGACCGCTTCCTGCTCAAGCTGACGCTGCCCCTGCCGGGGCGGGACGACGAGATCGAGGTGATCCGCCGGCACAGTGAGGGCTTCGATCCTCGGAATCTGCCGGCCGCCGGTGTGCGTCCGGTGGCCGGCGCGGAAGACCTCGACGCCGCCCGCCGCGCCGTGAGCCGGGTGGCGATCGCTCCCGAGGTCGTGGCGTACATCGTGGATCTCGTGCGGGCCACCCGCACGTCGCCGTCGTTCCAGCTCGGGGTGTCCCCGCGCGGCGCGACGGCACTTCTGAGCACGTCGCGGTCGTGGGCGTGGCTGTCGGGGCGATCCTTCGTGACCCCGGACGACGTGAAGGCCCTGACGCTTCCCGCACTGCGGCACCGCGTCGCCCTGAGGCCCGAGGCCGAGATGGACGGTGGACGCGTGGATGACGTGCTGTCGGGGATCCTCGCCACCGTTCCGGTACCGCGCTGACGGTCAGGCCATGGTCATCACCGGAAGGTTCCTGCTGCTCGCGCTGCTCGGCGTCGTGCCCGTTCTCGTGTACCCGGGAAGCACCTCGATCCTCCTCTGGCTCCTGCTGCTGGCTGCCGGGGTGGCAGTGGACCTCGCACTCGCCGCTTCTCCCCGGAAGGTGGGAATACGCCGTGATCTACCGGGCAGCGTGCGCCTCAGCGAGCAGTGTGCCAGCACCCTCCTCGTCCGTAATGACAGCTCCAGAATGTTGAGGTCAACGCTCCGCGAGGCGTGGCAGCCTTCGGCCGGCGCCGTCGATCCTGAGCAGCAGCTTTCCGTGCCGCCCGGTGAAACGCGGCGGATGGAGATTACGCTGGTGCCCGAGCGCCGGGGCATCCTCGGCGTAACCGCGGTGACCATCCGCAGCACCGGCCCGCTGGGCCTGGCCGCCCGGCAGGTCACCGTGCCGGCGCCGGGAAGCCTCCGGGTCCTGCCGCCGTTCCACTCCAAACGGCATCTTCCGTCGAAGCTCCGCCGGTTGCGCGAGCTGGACGGCCGCGCAGCCGTGCAGATCCGGGGTGGCGGGACCGAGTTCGATTCGCTGCGCGACTACGTCCGCGGCGACGACGTACGCTCCATCGACTGGCGGGCGACCGCACGGAAACGGGACACCGTGGTGCGCACCTGGCGTCCGGAGCGTGACCGGCGGGTGGTGATCGTGCTTGACACCTCCCGGACCTCGGCCGCCCGCATCGGCGATGAGCCGCGGCTGGACACCGGGATCGAAGCCGCCCTGCTGCTGGCGGTCCTCGCGCAGCGCGGCGGCGACAAGGTGGACTTCCTTGCGTTCGACCGGCGGCGAAGGTCCCGCGTCGATTCGGCGGCGAAAGGCAACCTGGTCAACGCCCTGGTCACGGCCATGGCCCCCCTCGAGGCCGAACTCATCGAGGCCGACTGGTCCCGTATCCCCTCCCAGATCCGTTCGATATCCGCGCACCGGTCACTGGTCGTGCTGTTGACCTCCCTCGACTCCGGCTCCGTGGAGGAAGGCCTTCTGCCGGTCCTTCCGAGCCTGACGGCGCAGCATGTGGTGGTCGTCGCCTCCGTGCGGGATCCCCGCCTCGAGGAGATGCGCTCCCAGCGGGCCACGGCATCGGATGCCTTCCGCGCGGCTGCCGCCGAGCGCGCACTGCTGGACCGGCAGGCCGTCACCGCTCATCTCCGGCTCCTCGGCGCGGAGGTGGTGGATGAGAGTCCCGGCGATCTTCCGCCGAAACTCGCCGACGCGTACATCCGACTCAAAGCCGCTGGACGGCTCTGAGCCATCCAGCCCCGGTGGAATGATCCGATCGCCGTGGCGAACCGATTTTCGAGAAGAGGGAGTTTCACATCATGCAGTCCGTGTATCAGCAGGTCCTGGGCCGGGAATTCTCGACGCTGCAGCCGGAGCTCCAGGAGTACTTCGGGCTGCACGCCGACAGCGGCACGTCCGGGATCGGGAAGGGGACGTTCGACGTGGCCGGATGCCCCGCGTGGTTTGCGCGGCCCGCCTTCCGGCTCACCGCGCTGGAGAATGCCTTCTTCCCCGAATATGCCGGCCGCGTGCCGTTCACCATCCGGAACTACGCGCACCTCGACCCCTTCGGCCGGCCCTCCCTGACGGCGCGGCGGGAGATCGATTTCGGCACGGTCCGGCGGCTCTTCGAGGACACCACCTCCCTCAGCGGCGACCGGTTGACCGATTACGTGGGCCGCCACCGCCGGATGGCCACGGCGCTCACCTGCTCGGTCACCGAGGACGGCCGCATGCGCATGGTGTCGTCGGCCACGCGCCTCTACGCCGGGGTCCGCGTCCCGGTACCCGACGCCGTCGGGGCCCTTGCCTATATGGAGCAGTGGTGGGACGCGGACAGCGGACGGTTCCGGATCAGCACCCGCGTGGTCCACCGGCAACTGGGCACACTGCTGGTCTATGCGGGTGCTTTCGACTACCGCCTCGAGGCATTCGACGGCGCCCTGCCGCTGGATGCCCAGCCCCGCCGGTGGGAGGAGCGGACCTAGCGCAGTTTTCCTGCAATCCTGGCACGAGGGTCAGGCATCGCGGCGGAAGGGAGTCATCGAATTACGGCGGTTCAGCACAGGACTATAGCGGGCCATGCCGACCTCTCGGCTCGGTAGAACGAGGATCGGCAGAATGCAGATAGTCGGGCGGCTCAGCTTTCCCTGTCGGCC
The DNA here is from genome assembly GCF_000520535.1 of Arthrobacter sp. H41. Classification (GTDB taxonomy): domain Bacteria; phylum Actinomycetota; class Actinomycetes; order Actinomycetales; family Micrococcaceae; genus Arthrobacter_D. Next base: position 17,271 of record NZ_KI914837.1, on the reverse strand, counting down.
AGATCCTTGACCGATTGGGGCGTGTCGCGGCCCAACTGCTCATCAAGGACGACACGAAGCTTCGCCCTTTCGATCGTGACTCGATCTGCTGGTGCCGCCCTGCGGGCAACGGCACTTCGGGCAGCAGCGAACCGGGATCCGGATGGCTTCACTCTGGCGCGTGCGGCTTCACTCATTGCGCATCTTTCTCTCGGTCGCGTCCTATCAATTGTCTGCCCATACCGTAGAGCCGTCCAGTCCACCTCCTGCTGTCAGGATTCACAGCTTCATCGCCGGACCACGCCGCATCAAGCATCTCTTTTTCTTCCTTCGTCGCGAGTTCGCTCGTGGCCAGGACGCGCAGTGCCCTTAGCCCGGCCGTTTGCCTGACACGGTCTCGAGACGCCGAGGCGTCCAGTGCCCACTGGGTGCGCCGCCACCATTCCGAGCGGTCATCAGCCTTTCGCTTTTGCTCCAGTGCGGAGTCATCAGCGGTTCTGCGTTGTTTCAAGGTCGCGAACGCGATCCCGAAGGTCAGGACCGCCGCCACAAGCACTGCGAACGGCCCCAAGGCGCCGACAATTTCCCACCAGGGCGTTCCACCGGACACAATCTCAACGACGATCGGCTCCGATTGCTGAGTAGCCGTACGGGTGAACATGGGCTCAGCCTAGCCTCCGCCATGCCGGAGCCGGCGACAAGGCTCCGTCATGTGCACACGGCGCGCCTGAATCGATTCAGCCCTCGGCACGCACCTGATTCAGGGCGTCGGCCGCCTGGGTGAGCCGGGTCAGGACAAGCCGGGCCGTCGCGGGGCTCCGTGCAGCCAGCCCGCCGACGGGTACGAGCGTCAGCGCGTCGAGCGCCGACAGCGGAAGGCCGATCCGCTGCCACGGATCCAGGATGGTCCGGACGACGGCGCTCACCTGCGGCAGGGAACCCGCTACGGGAAGCACCCCGGTCCATAGCTCCCGGCCTGCCTCCACCGCTTCCGCCAGTCGCTCCCACTGCCGGTCGCTGATGCCCGGAACCCCCAGGGAGAGGGCTTCGGCCGGGCTGGACAGTGCCGCATCGAGGACGACGTCGTCCGCTGGAATCGCCACAACCGTCCGGAGGGAACCTGCTGTCCGGAGCGCCGCATGGACGAGGCCCCAGGCATCGGTTGCCTCGCGCCGGTCGATCGCCCGGAGCGTCCGGAACCCGCTCGCGGTCGGAATCCGGCCGGCGAGGACCGCGTCGGCGTCGGGCTCGTCGAGTTGCACGATGACGGCGGCCCCCCGCGAGACCGCCGCGATACGCTGCACCAGCCGCGCGGCTCCCACGGCCAGCGACTCATAGATCTCCCGCCGCGCACCGGCATCGAGCAGTGCGCGTTCACCGGAGTGCAGGTGCACGTTGGCCGCCAGCGACAGCGGCCCCTGGAGATGGATCTTGATCCGCCCGGCCGGTGCCTCTTCGGCCCCGGCGATATCGCCGAGGGCGTTGATGTCGGAGGACAGTGCCGACTCCGCCCGGCGCTGGTCCCTGCCGGGGTGCGCAACGAGGCGCCAGCCGTGCGGCTGGAGGTCGAACGGCAGCTCGACCAGCATCGCCAGCGTCCGCCCCAGTGCGTCGCTGCCCGGGCCGCGGTCCGGCAGCGCCGCCAGGAAGGGAAGGTGCGGGTTGCCGAGCTCACCCCGGATGATCCGCTGAGCTTCGAAGGGATCGGATCCCGGCCATTCGCCGAGGGCGGTCGCTGTCACCTCATGCGTCGAGGAGTCAGCCTTCACGGTGCCCCCCGGAGTGGACATCGGCGCCACCGGCGCCGGGGTTGCCTCCGGCGGTTCCGTCGGTGTCGCTGTCCGACGAGCTAGGATCTGCCGGGGCATCCCGTGCGTTCCGGGTGTCGGAAATGGCCTGATGGTGTCGGATGACTTCGGAGATGATGAAGTTCAGGAACTTCTCGGCGAAGGCCGGGTCGAGGTGGGCTTCCTCGGCGAGCGCGCGAAGCCGTGCGATCTGGGCCGCCTCGCGGTCGGGATCCCCCGGGGGCAGGCGGTGCTCGGCCTTGAGGTGGCCCACGCGCTGGGTGGCCTTGAATCGCTCGGCCAGCAGATACACCAGGGTCGCGTCGATGTTGTCGATGCTGCTGCGCACGGAGAAGAGTTCAGCCAGGACCTCGGGGGCTACCCCCGCTAGGGAGCTCGCCGTCGGATCGAAGCCACTGTTGGTATCAGACATGCACCCAGTCAAGCAGATGGGAACCGGCGCCAACCAACTGCGACGCCGGACAGGCCTCAGTTGCCGGCCGCCGCCAGTTCGGGCCGAAGGGCGGACCGCGCCGAGTCGATGGTGGCCTGGCCGAGGACCCGTGACCCCTGGTACAGGACCACGGTCTGGCCCGGCGCGACGCCACGCATCGGTTCGACGAGCCGGACCACGAGCTCCTGGACGCCGTCGGACGCGGATTCCACGAAGGCCCGGGCGTCCACCGGGTCGCCGTGAGCCCGGACCTGCGCCATGCAGCCGAATTCCGCACCGGAGGCGACCTCGGGGATCGGCACTCCGGCCCAGGACACTTTGATGCCCCGCATCTCGTCGATGGCCAGCAGGTGTTCCGGACCCACCACCACCGTGTTGTCCTTCGGCCGGATCTCCAGTACGAAGCGCGGTTTGCCGTCCGCAGCGGGAGTGCCGAGTTTCAGGCCCCTGCGCTGCCCCACGGTGAATGCGTTCGCTCCCGGATGGCTCCCGATCGTCGCTCCGTCGACGTCGAGGATGCTGCCCTCGCTCATGTCGATGCGCTCTTCGAGCCAGCCGCGGGTGTCTCCGTCGGGGATGAAGCAGATGTCGTGGCTGTCCGGCTTGTTCGCTACCGACAGTCCGCGGCGCTCCGCCTCGGCCCGCACCTCGGCCTTCGACGGTGTCTCGGCGAGCGGGAACATCGAGTGCTTCAGCTGCTCGTGGGTGAGGACGCCGAGGACGTAGGACTGGTCCTTCGCCCAGTCGGCCGCCCGGTGCAGCTCGGGGTTGCCGTCCGTATCCTCGATGACCTTCGCATAGTGTCCGGTGCACACGGCGTCGAAGCCGAGAGCAAGCGCCTTTTCGAGCAACGCGGCGAACTTGATGCGCTCATTGCACCGCATGCACGGGTTCGGGGTGCGGCCCGCTGCGTATTCGGCGACGAAATCGTCCACGACATCGGCTTTGAAGCGTTCCGAGAAGTCCCAGACGTAGTAGGGAATGCCGAGGATGTCGCAGGCGCGCCAGGCGTCGCGGGAGTCCTCGATCGTGCAGCAGCCGCGGCTCCCGGTGCGCAGCGTCCCCGGCATGCGGGACAGCGCGAGGTGGACCCCGACGACGTCGTGCCCGGCCTCCACGGCGCGCGCTGCGGCGACCGCTGAATCGACTCCGCCGCTCATGGCTGCCAATACCCTCATGAAAAACCTGTTCCTGCCGTTCGAATGGATGATGCGGTGCCGGCCATGCCGGCCGAGCGTGCGCGTTCGTAGGCCCCCGGCAGCGCTGCCACCACTGCGTCAACGTCATCGGGCGTCGATGTATGCCCGAGGCTGAATCGCTGGGCGCCCCGTGCCTCGTCCTCGGACAGTCCCATGGCCAGGAGGACATGGGATGGGCGGGGCACTCCCGCGGTGCAGGCGGACCCGGTGGAGGACTCGATCCCCGCGAGGTCGAGGAGGAACAACAGGGAGTCGCCCTCGCATCCGGGGAAGGTGAAGTGGGCGTTGTTCGGAAGCCTCGCCCCCGCGGGAGCGGGATGCGGCACCCCGCGCAGCACCGCATCGGGAACCCCCCGCAGCACGCCCTCGATCAGGCGGTCGCGCAGTGCGGCGATGCGCCCGGCTTCGGCCGGCAGGTGCGCGACGACGTCGTCCGCGGCCGCCGCGAACGCGGCG
>NZ_KI914837.1:9855-13296 GCF_000520535.1 Arthrobacter sp. H41 | reverse complement strand
CGTCCGCGGCCGCCGCGAACGCGGCGACGCCCGCGCAGTCGAGGGTTCCCGACCGGATGTCCCGTTCCTGGCCGCCGCCGTGCTGCACCGGGGTGAGCTTGACCGACCGGCCGACGAACAGCGCCCCCACCCCCACCGGTCCGCCGATCTTGTGGGCACTGACGGCCATCGTCGCCAGCCCGGAGTCCGCGAAGGACAGCGGGAGGGAACCGAAGGCCTGGACGGCGTCGGAGTGGACGGGGACGCGGGAGGCCGCCGCGAAATCCGTGATCTCCGCGATTCCCTGGACCGTGCCTACCTCGTTGTTGGCCCACATCACGCTCACCAGTGCCACCGACGCGGAATCCGCCTGCAGTTCGGTCCGCAGCGCCTCGAGCGACACCCGGCCCTGGGCATCCACGGGAAGCCACGTCACCCGCGCACCTTCGTGGCGCTCGAGCCACTCGACGGTGTCCTGGACAGCCGGGTGCTCGATCGACGAGCACAGGATGCGCGTCCGCCGCGGATCCTCGTCGCGTCGGGCCCAGAAGAGGCCTTTCACCGCGAGATTGTCCGCCTCGGTGCCTCCGGAGGTGAAGATGACCTCGGAGGGGTGGGGCCGGCCGCGCGGGCGAGAGTCTCCCGGGCATCCTCCACCGCGCGCCGTGCGCGGCGGCCTGCGCCGTGCAGTGACGACGGATTGCCGCTACGGGAGAGTTCGAGCGTGAGGGCGGCGAGCGCCGGCGCCGAGATAGGCGTGGTCGCCGCGTGGTCAAGGTACACGGGCATCCTGCAATTCTACCGGTGCGGGCGGTGCACACCGGGTCGTCCGGTCGCTCTGGTAGAAATACCTTTGTGGACAGCGAAGCAGGACCTCCTCCCCCGACGGGCAGATTCGTCCCGGTGCTCCGGCATCCGGTTCAGGCTTTCGGCGCGAAGGTCCTGGACTTCGACCGGCAGGTAGCGCTGATGGCGGTGATCAACCGCACTCCCGATTCGTTCTACGATTCGGGCGCCACGTTCGCGCTGGACGCCGCGATCGAGGCGTCGCGAACGGCGGTCCGCGACGGTGCGGACTGGATCGATATCGGCGGACGCACCGTTCTCGCCCGGCTCCCCGGTTTCTGCGGCGGAGGAGACTGCGCGGATCGTCCCGGTCATTGCGGCGGTGCGGGAGTTCTCCGATGTGGTCATCTCCGCCGACACCTTCCTCCCCGACGTCGCCGAAGCCGCGCTCGCGGCCGGCGCGAACGTCATCAATGACACCACCGGGCTCCGGAACCCGGAACTCGCCGCGGTGGTCGCCGCAGCGGGTGCCCATCTCGTCATCACCCACAGCCTCGCCGAGCCCCGCACCGTGTACCCGCGGCCGACGTACGACGACGTCGCCCGCGACGTCGCGGAGTTCCTGCTGCGGAAGGTGGACACCGCGGTCGGCCTCGGCATCGGCGAGGACCGCATCCTCCTGGATCCGGGCCACGACCTGAACAAGAACACCCTGCACTCGCTGGAGATCACCCGGCGGTTTTCCGAGATCGCCGCGCTGGGCTTCCCGACGCTCGCCGCCGTGTCGAACAAGGACTTCATCGGGGAGACCCTGGACAGGCCGAAGCGTGAGCGGGTCGAAGGGTCGCTGGCGGCCGCCGTCATCTGCATCCTCGGCGGCGCACGGGTGGTGCGGATGCACAATGTCGCGGCATCCCGGGCCGCCATCGACCTCACCGAAGCGGTGTTCGGCTGGCGGCAGCCCGCCTACCTGCGCCACAACATGGGAAGCTCCAACGAACCGGCGGCTCGGTGATCACTGCGTTGCTGCCCGGCGGATCCGGCGCGCTGACCGACGCCGACCTGTTGCGCCTCTATGCCTATCCCGATGACGCGGATTCCGGCTCGGCCGATCCCGGTTGCGCCGACCCCGGAGCCCAACACCCCTACGTGCGGTTCAACTTCGTGGCGGCGGCGGACGGCTCGGCCACGAGCAACGGGCTCTCCTCCGGTCTCGGGAACGACGGCGACAAACGCATCTTCAACCTGCTGCGCCGGCTTCCCGACATCATCCTGGTCGGTGCCGGAACCATCCGGGCCGAAGGCTATGAGGGCGCCCTCGTCGACGACGAAGGCCAGGCATGGCGCCGTGGGCAGGGGCTCCCGGCTCACCCCGCACTCGGCATCATCTCCGGTTCCCTCGACCTCGACCCTTCCAGCGGGTTCTTCGCGAACGCACCCGTGAAGCCCCTGATCTTCACCAGTGACTCGGCGCCTGCTTCTCGACTGGACGCACTGTCCCACGTGGCCGACGTCGTTCCCTGCGGTGCCGAATCCGTCGAAACAGGGTTGCTCCTGAAGGCCCTCGCCCAGCGCGCCCTCCCCAGGGTTCTCTGCGAGGGCGGGCCCGCCGTGCTGGGTGCCCTGACGGCGTCCGACGCCGTCGACGACCTGTGCCTGTCGCTCAGCCCGCTCCTCGCCGGTGGTGAGGGACCCCGGATCTCCGCCGGAAAGGCACCGGCCGGCCCCGTGGCACTTTCCCTCGCGTCGCTCCTGACCGAGGATTCGGCACTGTACATTCGATACGTGAAGGCGCGGACCTAGCGCTGGGATCGTCGGAAAGCCGACGCTGTTGCAACATTCGAAGGGGAGCACCATGGCGGACGCCTCGGGCGCGTCGTTGTACGACATTCTGGGCCTGGCATCCGATGCAACCGAAAAGCAGATCAAGGACGCCTACCGCAGGGCGGCGCGGACCTCCCACCCCGACCTCGGCGGGAGCGAGGAGCTGTTCCACGCGGTGGCCGTGGCCTACGAGACGCTGGGCGACCCGGTACGCAGGCAGAAATACGACACCGGCAACGGCACGCGGAGCACCGGACCGCCGGGGTCGGGTACCGGTTCATCCCGCACCACGCCATCCCGAGCCGGCACCGCGGCGAAGGGCGAAGACACCGAGGCAGCGAAGGCGCCTCCGGAGTACCTCCCGCCGTTCTCTCCGGCAGAGCCTCCGGTGGTGCCGCTCATCCTTGCCGGGCGGCAACTGCACGGAGTGCCCCGGCAGCCGGGGATGTTCGGCAGGATGGCAGGTGCCGCCCGCGCAAGGGTCGAGGGGGAACTGCGGACGGCGGCGATCCTGGAGCAGTCCCTGCTGCCGACGTATCCAGCAGCCCGTCTGGTGAACGGACTGAGATTCCCGAACAGGGCAGGGACCACTGCCAGCCATGCGGTCCTCGGCGGCTACCGGATCGCCGTGCTCGATTCCTTCGCTGCCACCCCGGGTAACTTCGACTGGGACGGCCGGACGCTCCGGCACCAGGGCAGGACGGTCCAGGGCCTCGGCATCACGAACACCGTCCGGGAGATGCAGGACCTGTTTCCCGAGTGCAACGTCAGCGGCTGGCTGGTCATCCACGGCGCGAGGGGCAACCCTTTCGACCCGGTCATCGACAGCCCGCCGTCGTTCGACAGGTCGGC
>NZ_KI914837.1:4711-9755 GCF_000520535.1 Arthrobacter sp. H41 | reverse complement strand
CCCGCCGTCGTTCGACAGGTCGGCGCCGTCGGCCATCCAGGTGGTGAACGCGGGAACCATGGTCCGGACGATCCGGGCGTTCCTCGCCGCGGGCCCGCAACCGAACGTGGTCCAGCTCCCCGTCCTTGCGAGGTTGCTGGGTGCCGCGGAAAGCTAGCACCGCCGGAAGCTAGGATGGAGCGGTGTTCCGCATCCTCTTCCACTCCCCCGAGATCCCCGGCAATACCGGCAATGCGATCCGCCTTGCCGCGGTGGCGGGGGCCGAACTGCACCTGGTCGAGCCCCTCGGATTCAGCCTGGAGGATTCCAAGCTGCGACGGGCGGGTCTCGATTACCACGACCTCGCCGTCCTCTCCGTGCATGAGAGTCTTGCCGCCGCGTGGAAGAGCCTCGCTCCGGAGCGCGTCTTCGCCTTCACCTCCGACGGCGAGGTGTCCTACACCGACATTCGATACCGGGCCTCGGACATCCTCCTGTTCGGCCCGGAATCCGTGGGGCTGTCGGCGGAGGTCAAGGACGACCCCCACGTGAGCGCGAGGGTGAGGGTCCCCATGCTGGCATCCCGCCGGTCGCTCAACCTCGCGAACACGGCCTCGATCGTGCTCTACGAAGCCTGGCGCCAGCACGGGTTCGACGGGGCAGTCCTCTGATGCACCAAGGAGACCACCGATGACTGCACGCCATGCTTCGCACGCACCCGACGACGGCGCGGAGGACTTCGACCGGCTGGCACCGGCGCTGTGGAACACGGTGGGTAATGCAGTGGTCGCCGCTGCTGACATCCTGGTGGGAGAACGGGTGCTGGACGTGTATGCCGGAACCGGAAGCGCCACCATTCCCGCAGCACAGCTCGCCGGACCGGACGGCAGGGTCGACGCCGTGGACCCCACCACCCCGATGCTCGACCTCACGCGCGACAAGGCCGGGGCGATGGGCCTGGAGAACATCGGGTTCAGTGCGCAGGATCCGCGGGAATGGCACACCGACAAACCCTATGACGCCGTCCTGAGCTGCTACGGCCTCTGCCTTTCACCCAATATGTCCGCGGCGACACTGCGGGTGCTGTCACTGCTCCGCCCGGGTGGGCGATTCGCGCTGAGTGTCTGGGACGAGGGAGCGCTCGAGCCCTTCGAAACGAAGCTCCTGAAGGCGTGCGAGGCCGAATTCCCGGACTCTGCACCGGCAGCCCCGGGGTCGTTCCTGGCAAACCGGCGGGAGCTGACCGGCGAAGGACGCCTGACCGCCTGGCTGGAACGCCATGGCTTCGGCCAGGTCACTGTGGAGAAACTCGCTCTGACCGTGCCGCTCGACGCAGATATGGCCTGGTCGCTGGTGCTCGGCAGCGGATACCGCAGCTTCATTCCCGATGATCCTGCGGTCCTCGAGCGCATTCGCGCGGGGTTCCTCCGGGAACTCGGCACCGGTTTCACTCTCAACGCCGATTCCCTCATCGCCGTGGCCGGGCGCCCGGAGACCGGGTGACCCGTGTTCCCATCCGCTCCGCCCTCGGCTCCGAATAATAGCTGACATCGAGGATGTCGACGGTAGCTACGCAGAGTCGAGGCAGGAGGGTGGATCAGTTGATGATTACCACTGCCCCCGCACGCCGCCCGGACAGCTCCAGTGTTCGGACACTGCGCCGTCGAGCTTTATGCTTGGAACCTATGGACACGCCACGAGTTAGCCGGGTAACCCCCGGAGACGCCAGGGCGCACGAGTCGGCTGGCGATTCCGGCGCGGGTTCAACCCTGACGGACCTCCTGCTCCGGATCGCCCAACAGGACACCGACGCGTTCGCGGCCTTCTACGAACAGACGTCCCGGCGCGTGTATGGCCTGGCCCGGCGGGTGCTCATCGATCCGGAACTCAGCGAAGATGCCACCCAGGAGGTCTACCTCCAGGTGTGGAACAGCGCCGGCCGCTTCAACCCGGCGGCCGGCAGCCCGATGGCATGGTTGATGACGCTGGCCCACCGGAGGGCGGTGGACCGGGTGAGGTCGGAGCAAAGCTCGACCGACCGGGAGGCCCGGTACGGCGCCGCCACCCAGGTTCTGGACCACGACGACGTCGTCGACACCGTGACGCAGCGCCTCGAAGCCGAAACAGTGGTGAAGTGCCTGGACACGCTCACGGACACTCAGCAGGAATCGGTGAGGCTTGCCTACTACGGCGGGCTCACCTACCGCGAAGTCGCGGAGAAGCTCGGCGTAGCCGTGCCGACCATCAAATCGAGAATCCGCGACGGACTACTTCGACTCAAAGCATGCCTGGGGGTGAACTGAGATGCAGGACAGAGATAGGAATCGGCAGTTCGCCGAGGACCTCGAGACGGACCTGAGCCGTGGCCACGTTGTGGAGTGGGCTGAACTGTATGCCCTCGACGCCCTCAGTGACGACGAACGGACCGCCATCGACCGATTCCTCCTGGCGGCGGACCCGACAGTGGGACCCGCCTTCGACGAGCGGCTCCGCTCGGCCCGCGAAACCATCAGCAGTGCCTACGCGATCGACGAGGCGGAACCTCCCGCCGGCCTGTTCGACAAGATCCTGCTCCAGCTCCCGGTGGCCTCCCGGGGAGACGGGCACCCTTCGCCTTCCCCGGAGACGTCGCGGCCGGTGCAGGAGCCCGGCGGAGATGACCTGGCCCGGCGCCGAGAGGCACGGGAGGAGCGCCGTCGTCCCGGTTCGTTCACCCAGTGGCTGGTGGCGGGANCGCCGTCGTTCTCGCCGTCGGTGCGGTGACGATCGCGCAGAACCTGCAGCCCTCCGTCGAGGAGGAAGTGCTTCAGGCCTCCGATCTTCGCACCAACGAGTTCGTCCTGGAGCCGGGCGGCAGAGCTGATCTGGCCGTGTCCCGCGAGGAGAATGCCGCGGTGCTGACCCTGACCGGGGTGCCTGCCCCGCCTGAGGGATCTGTCTACCAGATGTGGCGTCTGCCCTCGGACGGTTCAGCGCCGATTTCGGTCGGAACCATGACGGCCGAGGACGTGGCCGGGTCCAAGGTGACAGCGGTCAAGGACATCGACCAATTCGCCGGGCTCGCACTGACCGTGGAGCCCGCAGGCGGATCCTCGTCGCCGACGCTTCCTCTCGTGGCCGAGATACCGTTCCAGGTGTAGAAACCGCCGCCTGCGCTCCCTCCGCGGATCGGCAGCTGGGGCCCACCACAGTGGGAGTCTAGAAACCCGCGATGGTGTCCTCCGTGTTGATCCCCACCGCGTGGAACGCTTCGGCGCTGGACCCCTCGGGCAGCCCCGCGCGTCGGGCATTGTCGGCGAGCATGCGCCGGACGGTGGCGTCCATTCCCTCGATGTCCGGGTGCTGGCTCGCATGAACCCGGATCGCCGCGAGCTTCCGGTCCTCGAGACCGGTGATATCGACGAAGTGGTTCTCGAGGTGCCCCGGTCCGCCGAAGAACCATACCCAGCGAACCCGATGCAGGGGCAGTCCTGCCGCCGCCAGCTCGGGGAAGGCGTAGGGGTTTTCCGACGCCGGGTACACCGCCCGCGTCACTGCCTCACCGCAGGCGAGGTGGTCGGGGTGGCTTTTCTGGATGCGGTCCCAGTTGCGTTCCGGATGCATGGACATCACGACGTCGGGCCGCACTTCCCGGATACGCTTCACAATGCCGCGGACCACCTCGGGAGAGGCCTCCAGGAAGCCGTCCGGGTGTCCGAGGAAGGAAATGTCCTTCACCCCCACGAGTCGCGCGGCGGCGCGCTGCTCGTCGCGACGGATCTCGATGATTCCCGGGCGCTGCTGTTCGGAGAAACCGCCGGCGTCGCCGTCGGTCAGGATGCAGTAGCTGACCTCGACTCCGGCATCGGTCCAGGCGGCGATCGTGCCGGCTGCTCCGAAGTCGATGTCATCCGGGTGGGCGGCGAAGCACAAAACGCGTCGCACGGGAGTCGAACCGGGGGTCGGTTCGGGGAACGGCATGGCCTAGACCCGGCGCTTCCGGATTTCCTCGGTGGCCTGCGGAAGTACCGTGAACAGGTCGCCGACGATACCGAAGTCCGCAATCTCGAAGACGGGCGAATCGGCGTCCTTGTTCACCGCAACGATCACCTTCGCCGTCTGCATCCCGGCCTTCTGCTGGACGGCCCCCGAAATACCGGCGGAGATGTACAGCTGCGGCGAGACCGTTTTCCCTGTCTGGCCGACTTGCGCCGAGTGCTCGATCCATCCGGCATCCGTCGCCGCACGGGAAGCACCGACGGCGCCGCCGAGGGCGTCCGCGAGCTCCTCGAGGGGCGCGAAGTTCCCTTCGACTCCCCGACCGCCGGCCACGATCACGCGCGCCTCGGTCAGTTCGGGACGGCCGCTCACCGGTTTGTCCACCCTGCCGGTTATACGCGCAGCGGCAACCGGGGCGTCCGTTTCCACCGGAAGGATCTGGGGCCCCTCAGGAGTGCCTGCTTCAGCGGCCTCGTAGCTGTTCGGCTTGACCGTGAACAATGCAATGCGGGTGGTCACCCTGCACCTCACCGTGTAGGACCCTGCGAAATCGGACTTCGTCGCGGTGAGATCCGGATCGAGGCCGACGACGTCGGTGATCACCCCCGCATCCAGGCGGACGCCGGCCCGGGCGGCGATCTCCTTCTCCTCGTAGGAATTGCCGAGCAGCACCACCTGCGCCCCGGACAGGCGGACGGCCTCCGTGAGGAACGCCGCTTTTCCTGCCACGAGGTAGGTGCCGAGATCCGCAGCGGCCGGAACGTAGCAGGTGTCCATGCCGTAGGACCCGACGCCGTCCAGGTAGGCCTGTCCCGCTTCGGATGCCAGGGCTGCGGTTCCCTCGCCGAGGCTCGCCGCGAGGGAAATCAGTTCCCGCTCGCTCTTGTTCAGGGTTGCCCCCGGATTGTCCAGAAAGACCAGTACCGTGGCCATGCCGCGGCCTCCTTGCGTGGGTTCGAAGTGGATCGGGTCAGAGCAGCTTTTGGCCGGCGAGGAAGTCCACGAGCCGGATGCCGGCGTCGCCCTCGTCGGTGATCACTGTTCCCTGGGCCCGCGGCGGCCTCGGCTCGGCGTCCTGGACCTCGGT
>NZ_KI914837.1:0-4611 GCF_000520535.1 Arthrobacter sp. H41 | reverse complement strand
GACCTCGGTCCAGGATCCCGCCAGTCCCACCTGGCCGGCGGCAACGCCGATGTCTCCGAGGGAGAGGGTCTGAACCGGTTTCTTCTTCGCTGCCATGATCCCCTTGAAATTGGGATACCGCGGCTCGTTGATCTGGTCCGTGACGGAAACGACCGCGGGCAGGGGCGACTCAAGGGTTTCCGAGAAGGTGTCGCCGTCGCGCCGGGCCGTCAGCATCCACCCGCCCGACTCGCCTGTCACTTCGAGGGTTGCCGCGAACGTCACCTGCGGAAGCTGCAGCCGCTCGGCGAGCTGCGCCGGAACGAGGGAGGTTTCACCGTCGGTCGACGCCATGCCGGTGAGCACCAGGTCGAAACCGCCGAGGTGGGTCAGGAGCGCCGCCAGGGCGAAGGAGGTGGCTGACGCATCGGAGCCGAAGAGGGCGTCATCCGTGAGGTGCACGCCCTGGTGGGCGCCGATCTGGAGGGCTTTCTTCACGGCGCTCACGGCGGCAGGGGGGCCCATGGTCACTGCCGTGATGCGGTGTCCTGCAGCGTCACCGCCAAGCTTCTCGGTGAGTTGGAGCGCGGCCTCGAGTGCGTATTCATCGAGCTCCGAGAGGATGCTCTCGGAGCGCTGGGTGGTCTTGTGCTCACCGTTGATATGACGGTCGAACTGCGCGTCGGGCACGTGCTTGACCAGCACCGCGATATGCAGTCCCGTCGTTCGGGCCTCATCCATTGGTGACCTTCCGTAAGTGGGGATCTTCCCGAAACCAAGCTAACCATACCGGCGCTTCGCGAAGCTCCCCACTTCGAGGATCAGGGTTCGGGAACCTCGCCGAGTGTCGCGTCGACGGTGGTGGGACTGCCGTTGCGGTTCAGTTCGACGGGGACTTCCTGGCCTACCGTCTGCATGCGCACCGCTGCCGTCAGTTCCTTGGGATCGGTGATGACGTAGTCGCCCAGCTTCGTGATGATGTCGCCCTCCCTGAGGCCGGCTTCCGCTGCCGGAGATCCGGGTTCCACCGTGGCCACCCGGGCACCGACCGAGAACGCTTCGCTTCGGCCCGACTCCCCGGCGGGTGCAGCCTGGACGCTCACACCGAGGAAACCGTGGGTCGCCACACCGTTCTCGATGATTTCGTCGGCCACCCGCTCGGCGTAGTTGATGGGGATCGAGAATCCGACGCCGATATTTCCCGAGCTCTCACCGGAGCCGGCCGAGGCGATGGCGACATTGACGCCGATGATCCTGCCCTCGGCGTCGATCAGCGCCCCGCCGGAGTTGCCCTGGTTGATCGCCGCGTCCGTCTGGATCACGTTGAGGAAGATCGAACCCTGCGACTGTGGCTGCTGCTCCGGGGAGCCCTCAGGTGGAAGGAAGTTGAAGCCGTCGCTGTTTCCGCCCTCCGGGGTGTCCGTCTGGTCCTCGGGCACTGCCGACGAGGCGACGCTGATGGTGCGGTTGAGCGTCGAGACGATGCCGTCCGTCACCGTCCCGCTGAGACCGAGCGGAGCGCCGATGGCGATGGCGGTGTCACCGACGTTCAGTTCATCCGAGTTGCCGAGCGTGGCAGGGGTGAGGTCAGGGGCGTCGATCTTGATGACCGCAAGGTCGGAGAGCGGGTCGGTACCTACTACCTCGGCGGTGAAGACCCGCCCGTCATTCAGCTGTACCTCCATGCTCGGATCGGCGACCTGCCCGCCGAGCGTGACGACGTGGGTATTCGTCAGGATGTGCCCTTCGTCATCGAGGATGATTCCCGAACCGGACCCGCCCGACCCGGCCCCGCTCACGGCGATCTCCACCACGCTGGGGGAAGCGGTGACCGCTGCCCCTGTGATCTCGTTGACGCTGTCGGTGTTGTTGACGACGATCGATTCGCTGGCTCCGGCCGGCAAGTTCGAGGCCGGGGCTCCGTCATCGAGCAGTTCGGTTCCCGCAGTCGCCACGCCTCCGCCGATCAGACCGGCGACCAGCACCCCGGCGGCGAACGTTCCCATCCCCACACGTTTCCGGCTCCTGCCCTGGGCTGGAGGTGCGTCGGAAGGCACCTGCTGCCCGAACGCCCCGTGCTGGGACTGGTAAGCACCCTGCTGTGCTTCATATGGCTGGTGGCCGTTGTACGCGGCGTGCTGGCCGTGGGCACTCGCACCGTTCTCCGGCGCCTCCTGCGTCCCCCATGCCGGAGGGTTCCCCGGGCGCGGGGGCATCGGTCGTTCGGGCCTGGCGGACCCGCCATACTGCTCGGTCATGCGGCTTCCTCTCATCGACGTTTTCCTCCACTGTGCCAACACTCCCTGACGCTGCCGGGCAAAAAGGCTGGATGCCGGCTGGGAGTCCACTGGATATGGGACAGCGATTTCATCCTGTTTCCAGTATGGCCGCCGGCGGACGGGCATCGGGTTTCGCTAGGGGCATATGGCCGTCAGTGGACGGCTACCGGCACCCACCATAGAATCGGAAATCAGGGACCCCCGGCGTCGTCCGCTCTCCATCCTGGTTTCGGTTGTGATCGGGGGAACATGCTGAAGGGTTATGAATGCGATCACTTTCCAGGCGGATGGGTGCCGCTGCGGCCCTGTGCGCGCTGACGGCACTGCCAGTTCTCGGGCTGTCTCCGGCCTTCGCCACCGAACCCGTCGATTTTCCGGAGGGTGACCCGGTCTTCGATGATGCGGGCGTGCTGACGGAGGCCGATGAGGCCGACATCGAGAGCGCGGTTGCCGAACTCGAGAGCGAGTACGGCTTCACCGTCAACGTAGTGTTCGTCGACAGTTTCACCAGCCCGTCGGATCCGCTGGCGTGGGCGCAGCAGACAGCCGAGGTCAGCAATATTTTCGGGGACGAAGCGCTGCTGGCTGTCGCCGTCGAGTCACAGCAGGCCCGGTTCATCGGCGGTGGGGATGTCGAAACCAGCACCGATGACATCTTCGCGCAGCAGATCGAGCCCCAGCTCGACCAGCAGAACTGGGCTGAGGCCGGCATCGCCGCAGTGCAGGGCACCGAGTCCGTCCTCGCCGACGGCGGCGCCGGGGCCGGGAGCGGCGCCGCCGCCGATTCCAGCGGCCTCGGTGCGGTCGCCCTCGTGGGCGGCGCCCTGGCCCTTGCGGGTGCCGGCGGCTATGCCTACCTCCGCTCGCGGCGGAAGCAGAAGAAGGATGCCTCCGGTGTGAACGAGTACGGCTATCCCACCGGTGACGGCCGGAACCAGGATGCCGAACTCGTCGATCCCCTCGCCGCGCTCAGCGTCGATGAGCTGCGGAAGCGCGCGGGAAGCCTGCTGATCGCCGCCGACGATGCCATCAAGTCGAGCGAACAGGAAGTCGGATTCGCCGAGGCGCAATACGGTGCCGCATCCGTGAGCACCTTCACCGCTGACATCGCCGCGGCGAAAGCCCACATGGGTGAATCGTTCAAGCTCCAGCAGCAGCTGGACGACCACATCCCGGATACCGAGGAGGAACAGCGCGCCTGGCTCGGCGACATCATCCGGCGCTGCGAGGCGGTCAATGAATCGCTCCAGCAGCACAAGGCCGATTTCGATTCGCTTCGGGAACTTGAACGGAACGCTCCCCAGGCCCTGCAGTCGGCGCGCGAGGCAGGAAACGCAGCCGGAACACGCTTCGCCGAGGCGGAACGCACCCTGTCGCACCTTCGCCAGCGGTATGCCGACTCGGCAACGAGCCAGGTGCAGGACAACGTGGAGCAGGCCAGGGAACGCCTCGCCTTCGTCGAGAGCGCATCGGCCGAGGCACGGCAGAAGCTCGACGCCGGGGACACCGGGCCCGCGGTCGTGGCGGTGCGGGCCACCGAGGAGGGCGTGCACCAGGCGAACCTGTTGCTCGACGCGATCGACAAGCGTGCCTCGGAGCTCGAGGCAGCGCAGCTGGAGCTGGAGCGTGCGGTGTCCGATACCTCGGAGGACCTCGCGCAGGCCAAGGCCATGGTAGGCACCGGAATGCACCAGGATCTCGCCGGTCCGGTTGCAGCGGCCGAGGCGGCCCTGCAGACGGTCCGGTCCAAGCGGCAGGCCGGACCGGTCGATCCGGTGTCACTGCTGGAGCGCGTGGAGGCAGCCCATCTGCAGCTCGACAATGCGCTCGGCGGAGTCCGGGACCAGGCCGAACAGTCGCGTCGGGCGAAGGATTCGCTGCACCATGCCCTGATGGCCGCGCAGTCGCGCATCTCCGGCACCGAGGACTACATCCGGGCACGCCGTGGGGGCGTGGGCAGCGAAGCCCGCACCCGGCTGGCCGAGGCCGAACGGAATCTTGAGTACGCCATCGAGATCCAGGGCTCGGACCCGGTTTCAGCACTCACCCACGCGCAACAGGCCGCGCTGCTTGCCGACCAGGCCGCGCAGCTCGCCGAGCAGGACGTCAGTGGCTTCGGTGGACGGGGAATGGCCGGCTACGGCGGTTACGGTGGCAGGCGCGGTGACGGCATGGGTGGCGCGCTCCTCGGCGGCATCCTCCTCGGAGGGCTCCTCAACGGCGGAGGAGGCGGCTTCTTCGGTGGCGGAGGCGACGGGGGCGGCGACGTCTTCGGCGGAGGCGGTTTCGGCGGCTTCGACGGCGGCGGTGGCGGTTTCGGCGGCTTCGACGTCGGCGGTGGCGGCTTCTAGCC
>NZ_AZRZ01000418.1 GCF_000520535.1 Arthrobacter sp. H41 | reverse complement strand
CCAAACTCATCGGTGGATCAAGGCTAAGCCAGTCGTTCCGCATCGATTCGGTGGTGTTGGCCTGCGCCCCCGATGTGGTGGAGGACCAGATTTGGGATCACCACACGTTGTTTGAGTCCGGGTTCACTCCGACGCCGGAGGATCACCGGACTGCCGGGGAATTCCTCATTGGTGAGCTGTCCTTCAATGACACGGTGCTCCTGTCCGACCCGGCACTGATTCCGGTGGATCCACTCGTGCGCTCCCGCGGTGAGCAACTGATCCGTGAGCTCGCCCCGCACGCCGACATCGTTGAGAGCCACAGCGAGTTCCGTTCCGGCAGCCACGATTACACGGAGTCGCTCAGCCGCACTCTGCCCGGGACTGTCAGGGTCCCCGCCGCATCCTTGGCCCCACCATTCACGACCGTGGTCCAGCGGGTGGAGCGCCCACTGCATCCCGAGCGCTTCCAGCAAGCCCTGTCAACCCTGGCCGAAGGGTGCTGCTGGTTGCGCGGACGGCTGTGGATTGCCGCGGCACCGGGTTGCCGCGTCGCACTGCGGGGGATCGGACCACGGGTCTGGCTGGAAAACACCGGCCCCTAGCTGGTCGAAAACCCCCACCCCACAGCTGATCTGTTGCACCGGGAGGACATGGAAGCACGATGCGACTGGCACCCCGTGTTCGGGGACCGCGGAACCGTTCTCGCAGCCACCGGCGAGGGAATGGACCCAGCCGAAATCAACCGACTCCTGACAAGCTGCGAACTGACCGACGCCGAAATGATGGCCGGGCACGATTCCTTCACCGACCCCTTTGACCTCAGCCCGATCCACTAACGACGAAAAGGAACCATCATGAAAGTACGCAACTCCCTCCGCGCACTGAAAAAAGTCCCCGGAGCCCAGGTAGTGCGCCGCCGCGGCCGCACCTTCGTCATCAACAAGAAGAATCCCCGGATGAAGGACCGCCAAGGATAAAGCAACAGCATAGAACCACGGAGGCCGGCAGGGACTCTACCTGCTGGCCTCCGTGGGCTTCCGGGAAATTACCGGGGGTGCCCCAAACCGATGACGGCGGGAGCGAGCATGGCCGGTACATCGGCGTCCGGACGGTGCGGGCTGGACGGCCCACCATCGATGATCCATTGCCGGAGAGCTCCGCTCTGCGCGGAGCCTTCCATGCTTCCCAGCCAGACACTCCGGCCGGTCTCTCCACTGTCACCGTCGCGGCGGGCCACAGCGGCTACCGCAGCAACAGCACACGGACCCAGGCAATGCGCGGTGATGAGCACCGCACCCGATGACTCCCTGACAGCACTTTTCAGGTCATCGACGCTTCCTGAGTTGTCGGCAAGCATGCGCAACGCAGAGCAGCGCTGTCCGATGCAAAGGGCAAGCACCGGCCCGCCCGGGTCAGTCCGCGGTGTGTCCTTCGTCGTTCTACGTTTCACTGTGGCACCTTTCCGATGCCCACCAGTGTTGAGGCATCAATGGGAGTGGTCTTTCGCTGCTCAAGGACGTCCAGGTAGCGGTGGCGGACCTCTGTCATCTGGGCTGGCCCCAGGCCATCGAGCATCGCCCGGAAAGCAGACCCGGGGACCAGAGCCCAAGCTGATCGTTCATCGAGTTCAATACGGTGTTCGTGGACGTCGATTCGTACCTGTTCAAGCCCCAGATCCTGCAGCCAGTCGGCATAGGTAGGCGCTGTATTGATCCGGTTCAGGAGGGTCCCGACCTGGTCCCTGGACTCTTCGCCAAGGTGGGGCTTGAACGGGGAGAGGGCTTCCTTCAGGCACTCTCCGATCGGGGAGATCGCGCCACGTCGCCAGATGCTCAGAGCGGTTCGTCCGCCCGGACGGGTCTGGCGGATTAGGGAGCGGGTGCCGGCTTCCATGTCAGGGAAGAAAAAGATACCCAGCACGCACTGAACCAGATCAAAGGATCCGGCTGGTATCGGGAATTTCGTCGCGTCGTTCGCGGTGAACGAGACCCAATCGAGGCGTGGTGAGGCTACAGTGCCGCGGTCGACCGGTCGCCACAGCACCTCATCCAGCGCACCGAAAGCTTCCGCGGCCGAGAATGCCTGAGCATAACGGGTCGGTGCCTCTTCCAGCCTCCTCGGGGATGCGGTCATCGATTTATCCTGCGTTGCCGGTCGGTCCTTATGAAGCACTTCGGAACAGCCCTGTGGTCAGCATCGGATAACAACATAATTTAACTATAATCATTCTCATTAGAGATGGGTGGAAATCACAGATGTCGGTGTCGACCGACGACGTCGTCGAAGCAGCCCGATCAACCCTCGTCGTTGGCATTTGAGGACAGTCTGCTGATCTGGTTGTCAGTCGACGCGCGCCGGCGCCATCGACACCGGATCGGCATTGTCCAGTGACAGGTTCCGGTCGGTCACTGCGGCGGCGAGACCGATGTCGTGGGTTACCAGGACAAGTGCCGCGTCCTGCTCGGAGACCTGGTTCATGAGGCAGTCCATTGTTTCTTGTTGGGTGAGCAGGTCAAGACGGGAGGTGGGTTCGTCGGCAAAGATCACCCGCGGGTTCAGGAGCATGGCGCGGATGATTGCGATGCGCTGTAGTTCTCCTCCGGAGATCTCCCCGGGACGGCGGTCGAGCAGGGAGGGATCCAGTCGGAGCCGGTCCATCAGCATGTTGACCCGTTCCGGGTCGACCCGGTGGCGGCGGGTCACGTCGCGAAGACCGGCCCGGATCGGCGTCCGGGCCGGGAACGCAACGGTCGGGTCCTGGTAGAGCTTTTGGACCCGACCGTCAGCCAGGTCGGGATGATGGATCACTTCGCCGGCGTCTGGATGAACGAGTTTGAGGAGGATCCCGCCAAGGGTGGTTTTTCCGCTGCCGCTGGGCCCGGTGAGCGCTAGCCGTTCCCCCGGGGTGATCTCCAGATCCAGTCCAGAGAACAGCGGGAGGCCCCCGTAGGCTTTGCTCAGCCCTCTGGCTTCGATCAACGGTGTTGCGTCGGCAGAGGAAGCCCCTGCGCCGCGCCACGAAGGCACCCATTGATTCGGTTCCGCTGCGAGCAGCCGTTGCGTCCAGGGATGGGCGGGGGCGGTAAGCACCTGCTCGGCGGGCCCGTGCTCAACGATGTTCGCTTGCTGCATGACGAGCAGCTCTCCGCCCAAAGCCCGTGCGAGGTCGAGGTCGTGGGTGATGGTCAGGAGCGCCCCGCCGTGTTCGACGTGCTGTGAGAGCAGGCGTGCCAGGGAGTCCCGGGCGACCGGGTCCAGCCCTTTGGATGGTTCATCGGTGATGAGGACCTGCGCTCCGCCGATCGTTGCCGCAGCGAAGGCCACCCGCTGCGCCATTCCTCCGGAGAGGGTGTGCGGGTAGGTGTTGTGCACGTTGTGGAGGCCGAGCCCAGCAAGGCGTTCGCTCGCCTGTTCTAGGGCGTCTAGCCGTCCTCTTCGCCCGTGGAGGAAGCGTGGGTGGCCTTCTGCTACTTGTTGGTCAATCCGCATGGTGGGGTCCAGGGCCAGCACCGGTTCTTGCGGGAGCAGGGCCAGTCGGTGTCCCCATAGCTTCCGCCTCGCGCCGACGTCTGCCAGGCAAGAGCGGTCAGCACCGAAACGGATGTCTCCCTGGACCTGGAGGCTGCGTGGCAGGCTTCCCATCAGCGCGTGAGCGAGCAGGGATTTACCGCTACCGCTTTCACCGACGATGGTTACCGCTTGACCGGGTTCCAGGGTGAGCCGGGGTACGTCGACCAGGGCGCGGCCCTGGTGGTTAACTCGGACGTCGAGTAATTCGATGGTCATCGGCGGACCTCCTGTGCGCGCAGCCCGAGTAATCCTGCAAGGAGCAGCAGCAGCACCACGATGGGTGCCGTCACCATCCAGGGCGCTTCGTGGTAGTAGGGCAGGGATTCGGTAATGAGGAGCCCCAGTTCGGCGGTGGGTGGCTTAAGCCCTACCCCGACGTAGCTGAGTGTGGACATGGCAAGCACTGCTGTGGCCATGCCTAGTGAGGCCATCGTGAGGAGCACCGGAGCCAGTTCCGGCCACAGGTGGCGCCGCAGCATGTGCGCAGGTCCCAGACGCAACAGGTTCGCGGCCTCGATTGCCGGGCTGGTCAGCACGCTCACGGATCGGGCGCGCACCACGCGGAAGTATTCCACCCATAGTGCCAGGGCAATCCCGATGTAGATGGTCCACATTTCCCCTGAAGCCAGGGCCGCGAAGATCAAGACGATCAGCAAGGCGGGCAGGGCAAGGAAGATCTCGGAGATTCCGAGCAGCATTTGATCCACCCACCCGCGGCGCCAGGCGGCCAGAAGACCAAGAGCAACGCCGGTAGTAGCGGCCGTAGCCACACACACGATGGCCAAGCCGAGCGACAGGCGGGTGGCGTGGGCCAGTCGGGCGATGACGCTTCGCCCGAGGTGGTCGTGGCCGAATGGTTCTGCCAGCGACGGCGGCTGAAGGAACTGACTGAGGTCCTGGCTCGTGTACTGGCGCCAGATGAGCGGGCCGATGAGGGCGAAAAGCGCAAGGGCGGTGAGTAGGCCGGTGGACGCAAGGCGAGCCCACGGGATGCGACGTGGTGCTTGTCCGGTCGTTCCCCATAACGGTGTTGGTTGGGAATGCGCCGTTGTTACCGGACTCTCCGCGTTCGTGTGATCAACGTTCGGGGGTGTTGTGCTCATTGCATTTCCCTGGTGCGCGGGTCGAGGGCAAGAACCGCCAGATCAACGAGAGTCGAGACGACGACGACGATCAGGGCAAGCGCCAGGACGGTGGCCTGCATGGACGGAATGTCACGCCAGAACACCGCGTGCACCAGCGCGTGCCCGAGTCCCGGCCAGGCGAAGAGGCTTTCGACCACGACGACCCCCTCGACGAGAATCAGCACCTGGACCCCGATATAGGCGACCAGTGTGACGCCGGCGTTGCGCAGCACGTGGCGGGCCAGGACGATATGCCCTGCGAGGCCTTTGGTTCGCGCGAAATGCACGTGTTCGGACTCCAGGATCTGTGCAACGGTATCCCTGGTCACGCGCGCGAAGAGCCCGGACAGGCCCACGGCCAGGGTCAGCGCCGGGAGCACGATGTTGCCCCGTTCCCCGTGCCCGGCCGCCGGTACCCAGCCGAGCTGCACGGAGAAAACAATGATGAGCACGAGCCCCAACACGAACGGCGGCAGTGCACGGACCAGCGCAACCCAGGCGTCGGTGAGCCGATCGAGGACGCCGCCGCGGCTCCGGGCTGCAAGCAGGCCGATAACCGTCCCGAGGGTGACCGAGAGTAATAGTGCGACCGCGGCCAGGTGCACGGTGGCGGACAGGTGGTGGGCCAGTTCATCGGTGACCGAGGCTCCGGTCACCAGCGAGGCGCCGAAGTCCAGGCGCAGGGCGTCGGCGATCCAACCCCCGAGTTGCTGCCAGGCCGGGGTATCAAGGTTCAGCTCGGCGCGCACTTCTGCTGCGGCGCTAGCATCGACCTTGTCGTATCCATAGCGGCCGGCAGCGATGCGAAACGCAATGTCACCGGGCAGGTGTTGCACGATGACGAAGCAGGTTACCGTCACGGCGAAGGTGACACTGACCGCTTGGGCGGCACGCCGGATGAGGACCTTTCCGACGGCTCGCGCCAGGGAATAATCATGGTCAGTCCGCGCTGCTGGTGACCGGGGAGGTGAGGGAGCCGGAAGGGGAGCCATGTTCACTCCTGAAGGGAAACGCCGGCCAGGTTCCAGCTGCGCTCAAGGGGATCGAGGACGAATCCTTCGACGGCGTCGTTGACGATCACGCTCTGGCGGTACCAGGACACCGGGATGACGGGGAGCTGTTCCTGCAGAGTGATCCCTATCTGCTCGCGGGCAGTATTCGCCTCGGCCCCGGTGTGGTCGGATTCGGTGACCAGCCGGCTCAGAGCCTCGGTCATGTCCGGGTCGCTCCAGTTCATGGCACCCCAGTCGCCGCCTTCAGCCGGGTAATCCTTCAGAAGCGTGACGATCGGGTCCGGCACAAGGGCGAAGTTACGCGTGAAGAGCGCCATCTCCAGCGCATCGCTGGCATGGCCGGCGGGGATCTCACTTGAGTTATCAACTCGCACGTCGACACCGACACCGATTTCTGCAAGTGCTGCCTGGATTGCGGCCGCCATGGTTGGCAGCTCCGGACGGTCAGGGAACGTCAAGAGCTCCACCTGCAACGGCTGTCCGTTCTTTTCCCGCACGCTGTCCTCACCCACGGCCCACCCCGCCTCCTCCAACAACTCCGCGGCGCGTTCGGGATCGTGTGTCAGCGGATCAAGGCTCTCGTTATGCCAGGTTTCGAGGGCGGGAGGGAACATCTGGGTGGCGGCTATTTCTGGATCCCGCATAACAGCGGTAGCCATCGCCGGGCGATCCAACGCCATCGAGAAAGCCTGCCGTACGCGTTCATCCGAGAGTGCCGGGTGCTTTGCGTTGAGCTTGAGCACGATGGTGCGGGGAAGCAGCGCCGACTCCACCTGCAGCCCAGGAGCGCCCTCGACCCGCTGCAGGCTGGTTGGATCCATGCCGAAGACCACGTCCGCCTGCCCGCTCTCAGCCATCAGCGCACGGTTCTCCGCTCGCCCCACGCTTTCGTAAACCACACTTTCTGCCCGGGGAGCTTCCCCGTCGTAGCCGTCGAAAGCCTCCAGCTCGACCCGGGACGGAGGAGTAACCTCGACAACGCGGAATGGGCCGGACCCCACCACCCGGGATATGGATCCGTCCTCGGCATACGAAGAGGGGGCAAGAATCTGGGTGCTCGTTGCGGCTAACACCGCGGGCAGTGGAGCGAACGGCTCCGACAGGCCGATGATGACAGCATCATCCTGCGCCCGCACTTCGGCAATCGGAGCGACGGAGATGGTGTTGGCCTCGGAGGCTCGAGCAAGTTCGAGCGCTGCGACCACGGATTCCGCGTCCACCGGTGTGTCGTCGTGGAACACAGCACCCTCGCGCAGGGTGAACTTCCACTCCAGCCCGTCCTCGGAAGGATCCCACTCAGAAGCCAGTCCGGGCCGTAATTCTCCGGTGCCATCAGCATCGACGAGGGTTTCAGCCACCTGCAGGCGGGTGAAGATTCCCTCCGCAGTGGTCGGATTGAGGCTATGAACTTCCAATGGCCCGATCACATCAAGAACGCCATCTCCAGTTCCGGCGTCAGGGGCACTGTTCGGTGCCTGGCTACCGGCGCAACCGGTCAGCACAACGGCAACGACAGCTACTGCAGCGGTGGTCGACAGCGCAGGGAAGCGTACGGGCATGAGGAAATCCTTGATCGAGGGGGAGGAATGGGCCAGGAGGGGCAACAAAAGCTTATAACTAATTGATAATGATTATCAATTACAGGACTCGAACAGCACCGTCAGCGTCCGTCCTTCACCGTCTCCGGTGTGACGCATTCTGAATGCCGTGTCATTTTTCGAAGTCGTTTGCGCGGGCATCCGCGGAAGTACGGGGTTGTGCAAACGGGGGTGAACAGTTGGGTGTTCGAACCCGGCTGCACAACAGGCGTTCCGTATCGAAGTCGTCTGCACTCCCATGCTCTGCGGTGGTGAAAGATGAAGGCATCGCTTGCGGGATGGCAGGAACCGCCAATCGAAGCTGCAAAAATAGCCGCCATACGTCACTAGTGTAGCGTGTCGTTGATTCTTTTGGGTCTGGTTGTTTGTCAGAATTGGTCCATGGTGTATTTGGCGAAGGCGTTGGAGTTGCGTGAGGGCGATCGGGAGCGGCTTGAATTGTTGGCGCGGGGGAAGTCTTCCTCGGCGACGGTGGCCCTTCGGGCGCGGACCGTGTTGCTCGCCGCCGACGGGCGTCCGAATTTCGAGATCGAGAAATCGACTGGGTTTTCCGCCCCGACGGTCCTGAAATGGCGTAACCGGTACCTGCTCGAGGGCATCGAGGGACTCAAAAACGCGCCGCGTCCGGGCCGCGAGCCCGAGATCGATGAGTTGGCGCTCATCACCGAGACCCTGGTCAACGACGGGAAACCACCGCAGGAGCTGGGGATCTCGCACTGGTCGGCTCGGATCATGGCGGACCGGTTGGGAATCTCCTTTTCCTCCGTGGCCCGGATCTGGCGCAAGTGGAAGATCCAGCCGCACCGCATCGAGACATTCAAGTTTTCCACCGATCCGCAGTTGGAGGCCAAGCTGCGCGACGTGGTCGGGCTCTACATGGCCCCGCCGGAGAACGCGGTGGTGGTCAGCATCGACGAGAAGACCCAGATCCAGGCCCTGGACCGTACGCATGCGAACCAGCCGCTCTCGCCCGACCATGCATCCCAGCAGACCCACGACTACAAGCGCAACGGAACCACGACGCTCTTCGCGGCCCTGGATGTGCTCACAGGCAAGGTCAGCGCCAACGCCTTCTACCAACGGCACACCAACACCGAGTTCGTGGACTTCCTGGGCCAGGTCGCAGACGCGCACCCGGAGGTGGAACTGCACGTCATCTGCGATAACTACGCCACGCACAAGCACCAGAACGTCAAGGACTGGCTGGCCGCCAACCCGCGGGTGACCCTGCATTTCACCCCGACCAGCTGTTCCTGGCTGAACATGGTCGAAATCTTTTTCGGGCTCGTCACCCGACAAGCCATCAGACGCGGATCATTTCACTCGGTCCAGGACCTTGAAGAAACCATCGAGCGCTACATCGACAACTACAACGAACACGCCACACCGTTCCGCTGGATCAAAACCGCCGACCACCTACTGGGCAAGATCAAACGCAAACAAACCATTAACACGTGACACTAGGGCAGCCGCGCTGGCCCTAGTCTTCTTGATGATGCCCATGCAGACGACTTCGAACATTCTGTGCAAACGACTTCGAAGAACGACAGCTTTGGAGGGCTTAGACGGGCTCTGAAGAGGTGGCAGAAGCCATGTGCGAAAGTGCGGCGGTCGATCACCGTGCTTGGACGGATTTTGCCACCCGCCTTGAGGTGTGGCATTGGGGTACATCTCAACGCCACTGTGAAGAAGGCCTCAAATCGCGTAGCTTTAGGGTCCTTTCAGGGTTTCTGCAACGCGAGAGCGCGAGGATCTAGACCTGATGCAACGCCGGTCTTGCGGGCCGGCGCGTTGAGGTTATGCCATTGAGTTCTGCTTCAGAGAACGAGCTTGCTCACCAGCTCACTGTGAGGTTGTGGATGGCGGGAGGAGAGTCCTGTACTGGCTTTTGAAGTAGAGGAGCGGGTCGGGTCGTTTGGTGTGAGGTGTTCCTAGTTCGGTGACGTGTCCGATGACGATGATGTGGTCGCCGGCGTCGTGTTCGGTGTGGATGGTGCAGTCGAGCCAGGCCAGGGTGTCGTCGAGGACGGGCTTGCCCCGTCGGGTTGGGTGCCAGGTGATGCCGGCCCATTTGTCGGTGCCTCGGCGGGCGAACTGGTTGGAGGTGGCTTCCTGGCTTGCCGAGAGGATGTTGACTGCGAAGGTTCCGGTGTCGCGGATGCGAGGGTAGGTGGTGCTGGCCTTCATGACGCTGAAGGGGACCAGGGGTGGGTCGACGGAGACGCTGTA
>NZ_KI914836.1:4606-9756 GCF_000520535.1 Arthrobacter sp. H41 | reverse complement strand
GATCATCATCGATCTGCTCATCGGTGACCGGGATCCGCAAATGATCCCGGAACGCCTTCAAATCCTCCAGCGTGAGCTTCTTCATCTGGTGGGTCGCGTTACGGCCCTCGAAGTGCGGTCCCAGACCGTAGCCCTTGACCGTCTTGGCCAGGATCACCGTGGGTTTGCCCGTGAACTCGGTCGCCGCCTTGTACGCGGCGTAGACCTTGCGGTAATCATGCCCGCCACGCTTGAGCTGCCAAATCTGCGCGTCGGTCAGATCCTCCACCAGGGCCTTGGTCTCGGGGGACTTCCCGAAGAAATGATCCCGCACGAACCCGCCCGACTCGGCCTTGTACGTCTGGTAGTCCCCGTCCGGGGTCTGGTTCATGATCTCCACCAGCGCCCCGTCACGGTCCCGGGCCAGCAGCTCATCCCACTCCCGGCCCCACACCACCTTGATCACGTTCCACCCCGCACCCCGGAAGAACGCCTCCAACTCCTGCATGATCTTCCCGTTACCGCGCACCGGCCCGTCCAGGCGCTGCAGGTTGCAATTGATCACGAAATTCAGGTTATCCAGGCCCTCATTCGCCGCCAACTGCAGCAACCCCCGCGATTCGGGCTCATCCATCTCCCCATCCCCCAGGAACGCCCACACCTGCTGCCCGGAGGTGTCCTTCAACCCGCGGTTGGCCAGATACCGGTTGGACTGCGCCTGATAGATCGCGTTCATCGGCCCGATGCCCATCGACACGGTCGGGAACTCCCAGAACTCCGGCATCAGCCGCGGATGAGGGTACGAGGACAACGCCGAGCCCTCCTTCGACTTTTCCTGCCGGAACCCGTTGAGGTCCTCCTCACTCAACCGGCCCTCCAGGAACGCCCGCGCATACATCCCCGGCGACGCATGACCCTGGAAAAAGACGTGATCCCCACCGCTGGGATGATCCTTGCCCTTGAAGAAATGGTTGTAGCCGACCTCATACAGGGTCGCCGCCCCCGCGTACGTGGAAATATGACCGCCCACCCCGATATCCGAGCGCTGCGCCCGGTGCACCATCACCGCGGCGTTCCACCGCATCCACGCACGATACTTCCGCTCGATCTCCTCATCCCCAGGAAACACGGGCTCCTGATCCGCCGGAATCGTATTCACATAATCCGTGGTCGTCACCATCGGCACACCCACCGACTGCGCACCCGCCCGCTGCAGCAGCGACCGCATAATGAACTGCGCCCGCTCCGTACCCTGGGACCGGATCAACGCATCAAGGGACTCGATCCACTCAGCAGTCTCCTCAGGATCACCATCCGGCTTACCCACCGTCAAACCACTCAGAACTGCCGGAACATCGTCGATGACGCTCACAAGGACCCCTCCAGAGGACGCGCTTACCTGTCACGAATACAAGATATTTCCGACAAGCGGAATTGTTATTTCATCTACAAGAAACAGTGAACGGGTTGCAGGTGGCGTATGTCAAAAAAATGTTGCTGCAGCCAGCATGACCTGCCCCTCCGGCAGTGCGCCGCTGAACGATTTCCATCCCCGAGGGCTCTCGAATTGTTCGATAATAGAACGCCTCGTGCTACTGTCACAGTCCAGTGGTGCATCGGCGCCTTCCGCATGCCTTTCCGGCAGCTGAGAGCCGTCAACTGAAAGCCGGCTGCCGCCGATAACCGGAATTCGATGAGAGGTAGCCATGCCAGCACAAGAGCCCCGGCCAGCGGCCTCTTCGCAGACGTTGTCGCGCGGGATCCAGATGCTCGAACTCCTGGCACGGCAGAGCGGGCCGACGACCATCGCGTCGGCTGCCGCCCAGTTGGGGGTCCACCGCTCCATCGCCTACCGCATTCTTCGGACCCTCGAAGACCATGACCTCGTGGAGCGCGATGCATCAGGGTTCCTGAGGCTCGGGGCAGGGCTGGCCGCACTCGCCCAGAATGTCGCGAAGGAACTCCAGACGGCAGCCCTTCCGGAACTGAACGCCGTGGCCAATGAACTCGGCATGACGGCCTTTCTCGTGGTCCTCGAGAAGGCCACGTGCATCACCTTGCAGAGCGCGGAACCACGCGACGGCATGGCCAACGTTGCACGAAAGCCGGGCTCACGCCATCAACTCGACGTGGGCGCGCCAGGCATCGCCATCCAGTCGGCATTAGACCACGCCGACCGCGAACTACTGCTGCCCGGCATCCCGCTGCGGTCCGAGGTGCTCGTGGCCCGATCCCGTGGTTACGCCACGAGCCGCAATGAAGTCATTGCGGGGCTCTCGGGGGTCTCGGTGCCGCTGAGAATCCCGGGTCAACGCCCCGGGGCGCTGGCGGTGGTGTATATCTCCAGCGCTATTCCCGAAGACGCCATCGCGGCAAGACTCAACAAGGGAGCCGCAGCCATTTCGGCGCAGCTCGCGTAGCGCGAGCCGCTCGCACCGGAGCGGGACGGCCGTCGTCGTCGGATCAGTGCTCCAGCCGGAATCCGATCTTGATGGTGACCTGCCAGTCCGCAACCTGGCCGTTCTCGAGGTGGCCGCGTATCTCCTTGACCTCGAACCAGTCGAGGTTGCGCAGGGTCTTGGATGCTTCGGCGATCCCGTTCCGAACTGCCGCGTCCACACCTTCATCCGACGTGCCGACGATTTCAGAAATGCTGTACGTGTGATTGGACAACTTCGCTCCTCGTGATCGCGTGTGCTCCCCGGTTGCGGGCCGTCAGGAAAGACTAGTCCCGCTCTCCCCCGGTGCGCCATCATCCGTTCGCCGATCCAAGGCCGGCTCCTCACCGGCCAGCCTGGCGAGTAGTTCGTCGAGCCTCTCATTCCCCTCGTTCACGCCGGACTCCATCCCACTTGCCGCCATGCCGTCGCGCGCCTCGACCGAGGGGTAGACGGCATGGGCCGAACAGCGCGTACGGCCGTTGCCCAGGTCCTCGAAGGTCATGGTCTCGATGCTGACCTGCCCGGGCGCGCCGGCGAACTCGAAGGTCTGGATGATGCGTTCCGGCTCCTGCACGGAGTGGAAGACACCACGGAAGGAGTAGGCAGTGCCGTCGTCGTCGCGGTGGACATAGGACCACGAACCGCCGTCGCGCGCATCGTAGTTCCCCAGCTCCATGACCAGGCGCCGCGGCCCGAGCCACTGCACCACGAGTTCCGGGTCGGTGTAGGCCCGGAAAACCAGCTCCCGCGGCGCGTCGTACTCGCGGACCATATCGATGAACGGCAGTCCTGGTTGGGCCGTGATGGTTGTGGGGTTGCTCATGATTCCTTCTCCTTGAGGATTTCGAGAACGGCGTCGAGGCGTCGGAACTGCTGCTCGGCGATCAGGCGCTGCCTGTCGATCCAGCCGGTCACTGCCTCGAGCGCCGCGGGGTCGAGGTGGCACGGACGGCGCTGGCCGTTCCGGGTGCGGGTGATCAGACCTGCTTGCTCCAGGACCTGGATGTGTTTCGACACGGCCTGCTTGGTGATGGGAAAGGGCTCTGCGAGCTCGTTCACCGTCGCCGGGCTACGGGACAGCTTGGCGATCAGTGCTCTCCGGACAGGATCGGCGAGCGCTGCGAATGCGGCATTGAGTTGTTCGTCCGTCCACTCCGATGTCATTTTCATCAACCTCTTACTTGATAAACCTTTCAGTTGATAATTAAACTCTAGAATCGACCGGGCCCGTCGTCAAGAGTTTCGCGGACGGGAACGCTTCCGGCCATCCGGCGGATGTCAAAGCCTGCTGGTACCTTCCACGGGAAGGTGCCGCGGAACTAGCGTTGGGCTATCCGGGTCCGCAGCGGCGCCAGCCGCCTTCGAGGGCCGTTCGAGTTCTACCGAAGGAGTTCGTGGGCATGAGTCAGCCGAAACAGCAGCAGGAGGTCCCCGGGATCCAGGCCCGGATGAACCCGGTTCCGGACTGTGGTGAACGAACCTACCGCGGCATGGGGAAGCTCGACGGCAAGGCAGCGGTCATCACCGGCGGTGACAGCGGGATCGGACGCGCCGTGGCCATCGCCTTCGCACGGGAGGGCGCCGATGTCCTGATTTCCTATCTCAACGAGGACGAGGATGCGAAAGAGACTGCCCGGTACGTCGAGGAGGCAGGACGGCGGGCAGTCTTGGTCAGTGGTGACCTTTCTGAGGCGGACCACTGCCGGGCCATCATCGATCGTGCAGTGCAGGAGTTCGGCAAGGTCGACGTCCTGGTGAGTAATGCCGCCTACCAGATGAACCACGAGTCCCTGGATGAGATCTCGGACGAGGAGTGGGATTACACGTTTCGGGTGAACGTCGGGGCCATGTTCCACCTCGTGAAGGCCGCAGTGCCGCACATGGCACCGGGCTCCTCGATCATCGGCAGCTCCTCGGTGAACTCCGACATGCCGAGTCCCACGCTCGCTCCCTACGCTGCCACCAAGGCCGCGATCGCCAATTTCTCGGCAAGCCTCGCGCAGCTGCTCGGCGAGAAGGGGATCCGAGTGAACAGCGTGGCTCCGGGCCCCATCTGGACGCCCCTCATACCGGCCACCATGCCCGAGGAGAAAGTGGAGTCCTTCGGCGACGACGTCCCCCTGGGAAGGGCAGGCCAGCCGGCCGAACTGGCGGCCACCTACGTCCTGCTCGCCTCCGACGACGGCAGCTACATCTCGGGAGCACGCATCGCCGTCACCGGTGGGCGGCCCGTTCTCTGAACTGCCGATCCAGATGGTGCGCCTGACGGGCGGGTTTCCCGCCGGGCGCACAATGGAGGTGTCTTGGACTCAACGGAGAGGACACACCATGCTCGATGCGCTGCGCAACGCCGTCGACGATCCGGCGCGGATCAGCACCCGGGCCATCGACCGCCACGCCAATGCCCATGATGCTTCGCACTTCCTGCTGATCCCCCGGGCTGTGGCCACTCCCCGCAACGCCGCCGAGGTGGGCCGGCTGCTGCAGGTCAGCGCGGCCCAGGGTGTGCCCCTCACGCTGCGCTCGGGTGGAACCAGCCTCAGCGGACAGGCGGAAACCGACGGCATCCTGGTCGATGTGCGCCGGCACTTCCGGGACATCGAGGTGCTCGACGGCGGCGCCCGCGTCCGGGTACAGCCCGGCGTCACGGTGCGGATGCTCAATACCCGGCTCGCGCGGTACGGACGGAAATTCGGACCCGATCCCGCCAGCGAGTCGGCCTGCACCATC